>JBHHZR010000010.1:0-49272 GCA_046758125.1 Candidatus Nitrosopumilus sp.
GTTTTGCTTCAGCTTTCTTTGTCTTCTTTGCTGGTTTTGCTTCAGCTTTCTTTGTTGAAGATGAATCTAAAATTTTCTTTTTCTTTTTTAATTCATCAAGCTCTGCTTTGATTTTTTCTGCTTCTTCAATCAAACTATCTTTTTTCTTTGCCATCAAATCACCATATTTTTTAAATTAATTTCTTATTTTTCAATTATCCATTCCTATTTAACAGTAAATGTCTCACTTGTGGAGATATTCTTGAGTTCTTTTGAAAGCATTTCTGCAATTATCTTATAAGAGCCTGAAGAATCAATTACCTTAGAGAATTCATCATCAACAGGAAGTAGTTTGCTGCCTGCTTTGAAGCATTGCTCAAAAAATCCACCTTGAGTGATAACATCATTTCCAGCCGAATAAATTGTAATATAAAGATCTCCACAATCAAAGGAAAAATCATCAATTTTAACTTGAACTTTTACTGGTTCAGACGTTGAATATTGTTTAGATAAACCAATGATTTCAATGGGGGCAGTTTTAGAGGAAAATCCTTCCGAATAAGACATTGGCCACATGTTAAGTTCTCTATCTGGTTTTTGTAAAATGTCAGCCATAACTGCGGATCCAAAAATGATAGAAAAGATTACAGGTAATACAAATACAACAAAAATTTTCTTGGATGTCATTTTGTTTTAAGAACTCAATTCCCCTATATCTATTTAGCAAAATTAGAAATCTTGAGATCAATTTGACGAATGAGTTAAATCGTAGCCGACTAAATATCGCTAGATGCGACTTAGAAAATTCAGAGTTAGAGCATATCGTTGCATTCATGACTCTGGAGAAATTACAGTTGGTGATTTAGCAGCTTTTGTGGGAAGAAATGAAAGTGGGAAAACAACAATTCTTCAAGCATTGACTTTGTTGAATAAGGAAGAACAGGTTTCAGAATTAGATCTTTGTGATGAGATGAGTGAAGAGCTCAAAGATGAGATTAGATTGGCAGAAGGAGAATTTGAATTAAATCAACATGAGATTGGTTTGATAAAAGAAAAATTTTCTAGTTTACCTGAAATTAAAAAAATCAAATTATTTAGAACAAATAGAAAACCAAAAGTTCAATACGAATTTGAAGATATTGAACTTAGTGATATTGAAGATAAAGGACTCAACTCATGGGAGAATTTCTCAAAACAGATTCTTGGTTTTTTAGATACAATTCCAAATCATCTTAGAATACAAATCAATACAACTTTTTTTGAAGGAGATAGTCCAAGGAACCAAGAAACATTTGATAGTGGCATGGCAGAATTTAGTAATCAATTTCATGTCATAGCAATTCAAGAACCCAAAGTGATTGAAGAATGGGAAAAAATCTATGAGAGTCCAGAAAACCAATTTTCAAATCTACTAAATGGGGAAAGTCAAAAAACAGCATTACAAAACTTTATTGAATCTGAATTACATCCAAGGTTTGTTTATTTTTCAGATTATAAAAAAATCTATGGCAATATCAATCTCAATGAATTCCAAAGAGAAGAAAAAGGACAAAGAGAACATTCGATTGAGTTTATTGAAGAATTTGACAAAGCAGAGACAGTAAGAAATCTCTTTTATCTTGCTGAATTAGATATGAGAGAGTTAGAAGAAGTAAAAGAGAGTCCCTCAAAATGTATCAAACTTCTCAATGCTGCAAGCAACAGATTGACTAGTAGATTGAATCCAGCATGGAAAGGAGATCCTATTCATGTAGATTTGAGATATAATCCAGGAAACATCATGAGTGTTGTAATTTCAGATGTTCATAGAGACGGTACAATTACAAACACTGGATTGTTAAATAGAAGGGCAGAAGGTTTCAAATGGACATTTTCATTTATTGTAAACTTTGCTGCAGAAACACAAAGAGCAGAACTAAAAGAAGCAATACTACTTTTAGATGAACCTGCAAGAAATCTTCACCCTACACAACAAATGGGAATTTCAGATTTACTAAAAAATCTAGCGGGTTCTAATCAAGTTTTGTATGCAACACATTCACCATTTATGATCTTTGACTATACTCCAGGTAATCTACTTGTTGTAGAGTTAGACAAAAGAAAACATCTTAGCCGAATCTTTTATGACTATTGGAATGCAGACGACAAAACATTAACACCAATTTTGTATGGACTATCTAGAGGTCAAGTTGAATCTATGATAGATAGAGAAATTGGAACAAACTCGAGACCAATAATTATTGTAGAGACAATGTCTGATGCAATGTATCTTAATGCGTTTGACAAATTTTTACAGGATCCAAATATTTCTATGAATCCACTAAATGTTGTTGCAGCATATAACAAAAATTCAGTCTTGCCTTTGGCAATCTTCTATAGAAACCATGGATACAAGACGTTTGTGTTGTTGGATAATTCTGAAGAATCAAAGCAGATTTCTGCACAGTTAGTATCAAACGAATTCTCTCCAGTTCAGACCATATTCTTTGAGAGAGAAGGGAAAAAATTAGAATCAATTGAAGACTATATCGTTCTTGAAGATTATTTGCATGTAGTGAATCAGACTTATGAAATAAAGCTAAGACATGAAGGGTTTTCGAATCTCATGCCTGAGGATGTTGTACCTGTTGATAGTAAAGGGGTTTTGGGCAAATTGGAAAAAATTTGGCGAGAGCATAGAGAAGATGATTGGGGAGAATTTGACAATGAAGAGATTACCAGGTACATATGTGAAAAAATCACACTAGAAGAGACTAGTTTCCTATCAGATAAAACAAAAGACCAATTTAGATCATTGTATAGGCTAATTGCTGAAAGAATCAGACAATATCAGAATGTGGTTACAAAACCGGACCTTGACAAATTTCAAAAGGCCAAGCCCAAAGCTTGAGATTTAAGAAGGTTGCTCATGAAAAAGACTGAACTAAAAAATAAAAAAAGTAAGAAAAATTCTTTAGGTTTAAGTGAGAGATGGCTAGTTTGAATTACATGAATAAATCCTCGACGAGAGGAGTTTTCCTTTCTGTTGCATTATTGTTTTCAATAGTACTAATAACAATTCCATCAATTGCATATGCAGAAGAAATCAATGTGAAAAGCTTTGCATTAGAAGAGACAACAATTATTGAATTAACAAATGATTCAGACGAAGATATCAATACTTTTAGAATTTGGTTAGGAAAAGATTTTAGTTTCAAATCTTTCAAAACTGAAGAAGGATGGGTAGGTGAAAAAACACCACAAGGAGTAATAATTTTTACATCATCTAAAGCAATCAAGCCAGGCGAATCTGTAAAGTTTGGTGTTAAGACAGACAAAGCAGAACCTGGAATAAATTGGAAAGCATTAGACAAAGATAATAAACAAATGGATACGGGTAAAGTGTTACCAGGAGAGTTACCCAAAGTAGTTGAAAATACTCCACCTAAACAAGAACAAGCAACAGAGAATAAAAGTACAGAAATATTTACAGAATCTAGTTTTAGAATTGTCCCAGAGAAACCAAATATTGGTTCATCAATAAGAGTTACAGGAGAGCAATTTGGAGCATCTCAAGAATTTGATTTTTATATTGATTCAAAAAAAATTGGTAGTTTTGAAACAGATAAAGATGGTCATTTTATGACAACGATGAAAATTCCTAAAGAACAAAAAGCCAAGCGAGTAGATTTCATAATAAAAGACAAAGAGGGAGAAGAAAAGAAACTAAGTCTTAGAATCGGTGAGGTAGAAAACAGAATTCCAGAATCAGAAAACATTAAACTCACAATTAAAGGACTTCCAGATATTATTCATCGAGGCGACCTTTTAGAGATTTTTGGAACGGCAGATCCTGGTAGTGCCATAAAGGCAGAAATTAGAAATCCAGAAGATAAGATTATCAATTCAAGAACAGCAGAAGTAGATTCTAAAGGAAACTGGAAACTAGAAGAACCAATATTAGTTGCATTAGATGCTCAATTTGGAAAATATAGTGCAAGTATCACCGATGGGAGAGAAACTATTCTAAAACATTGGACTCTAGAATCAGATAAAACAATTATCATAACTCCAAGTAGTTTGAAATTTGAACCAGGGGAAACCATGAAATTTAATGGAACAGCTCTACCAAACAAATCAATAGAATTGTTACTAGAAGATCCACTGGGAAAAGAAGTTATTTCAGATATTATTCAAGTTGATAATTCAGGTTTTGTAGAATTTGAATTCCCAACAACTCAAAATACACCAGAAGGAACATACACCTTAATTGCCACACAAGAAAAGGATAAAGAGTTTATTTTTGCAGGAGTTGGCCAACTACCCACAATTCCGGTTAACTTAGAATTTGACAAATTAAATTACAAGGCAACAGAAACGGCCATAATTTCGCTAACAGGCAAAGGTTCAGATGTTGTTAGTTTGTTAATTATTGATCCTTCTGATAAACCAGTAGGCGATACAATATCTATCACTTTGCAACCAGATGGTAGAGGAACATATTTTCTTGACCTTGCTGGATACTCATCAGGAGTATATACAGCTGTTATCAATAAAGGAACCGCACAAAGTACAGAAATTTTCACAGTTGGTCTTCAAACAGGTTCAGGAGAGATTGATATCAGCACTACAAAGTTAGAATATTTACCAAGTGATTCTATTTTGATTTTGGGAGATACATCTGCAAATGCTTTACTGACGGTTACTTTGATTGATCCTGATGGAAATGAAATTAAAACAAAAGAGACTTTCTCAGATAAAAATGGGAAGATTTCAGAAGATTCTTTTAGATTCCCAAGGGATGCAAAAGCGGGAGTATGGACAATTAATGTAAAAAGTGGTTCAAACTTTGATACAGCCGAAGTTGATGTTCTAGCAACATTGCAAGAAGGGTTACAAGTATCAATTGAGGAAGGAACAGAAATCCCCGGATATGGAAAAACAGTCACAATTAGAGTAATAGGTGCTAGTCAAACTGTAAGTTTCGAGATAATTGCTGAAGATGGTGAAATAATTGATGATTCTTTATCATTTACAGCATCAGCTCAAGGAGAAATTAATCAACCTTGGATAATTCCTGACAATACCGAACCAGGAATTTATACTATTAGAGCAACAGATGCATTTAATACAGCAGAAACCACTTTTGAAATACAATAATTTCAAACAATTTTATTTTACTGAATAATCTTAATTTCCGTGAATCTAAAAGAAAAAATTGCAGAATACCCTAATTTTCCTAAAAAAGGAGTATTATTTAGAGATTTTAGTCCAATTTTAAAAGATTCAGCAGCTTTATCATTGATTGCTGATGAATTTTCAAAACATTTTCATCCTAAAGATATTGATTTGTTTGCTGGAATTGAATCAAGGGGGTTCATTTTAGCATCAATTTTAGCTTCAAGATATAACAAAGGCATGGTAATGATTAGAAAAGCAGGAAAATTACCTGGAAAGACTGTAAAATTGTCATACATAATAGAATATGGCAAAGACACAATAGAAATCCAAAAAGATATTATCAAAAAAAGTCAAAGAGTGCTTATTTGTGATGATTTACTTGCAACAGGAGGAACCGCCAAAGCATCTGCAAAATTAATTGAAAAAGTTGGAGGCATGGTTACAGGTTTTGCTTTTCTAATTGAATTAACAGATCTAAATGGAATGAAAGGAATTGCAAAGTATAACTGTAAATCATTGGTGAGATACTAGTGGAGAAAGATGTAGAGATTGGAATTTTTGGAGGAACAGGAATTTATGATTCAGGCTTACTTGAAAATGCTCAAGAAATTGACATTGACACCCCATTTGGTAAACCTTCAGATACCATAACAGTGGGTATTTTCAAAGGAAGAAAGATTGCATTTCTTCCAAGACATGGAAAAAAACACACAATTCCACCACATATGATTAATTTTAAGGCAAACATTTGGGCATTCAAAGAATTAGGAGTTACTAGAATTATAGCCCCTTCAGCAGTTGGAAGTCTTAAAGAAGAATTAGAACCTGGACATTTTGTATTACCATCACAATTTTTAGATTTTACAAAATCAAGAGAGGGTTCATTTTCAGAAGATGGGAGAGTTATTCATATTTCAGTAGCTGAGCCTTTTTGTCCAGAGTTACAATCAACAATTCTTCAAGTAACAGACAAACAAGATTTGAAATTACATAAAGATTGTACCTATGTTTGTATTGAAGGTCCACGATTTTCAACTAAAGCTGAATCAAAATTCTATAGATCAACGGGTGCAGACATTATTGGAATGACACTTGTTCCAGAATGCCAACTTGCAAGAGAAGCTCAGATATGTTATGCATCAATTTCAACAGTTACTGATTATGATGTTTGGGCTGAAAAACCTGTGACTGCAAAAGAAGTTTTAGATACACTTTCAAAAAATGTAGAGAGAACAAAGAAAATTCTAACAGAATTAATTGATAAAATTCCTGAAACTAGAAGATGTTCATGTGCAAAGGCGTTAGAAGAAGCAGAATTTTAATCATCTACAAATGATTCTTTTTTGAGTCCTTCGGGCAGACTAAGATCTCCTTGGAGTAGATTTTTTTGAAGAGACATTATAACTTCGTCAACATTATACCCTAATTTTTCTAATTCTTTTTCAGTAGTTTTTGAAATCTTTGCACCAACATTTTGTCCTCCTATTCTACCAAATGCAATGGCAGTAAAACGAAATTCATTTCCATCAACAGTAAAAGTACCAGTAATCTTCGCAGCCATTTGACTACCATGAATATTGTTAATGTGAACAGTAAGTTCCATTTTAAAAGCTAAATTTCAACAGATTTGTTAACATTGTCATCAATCAAAAAACTCCAATGCTTATCATCTTCGACTTTAAAGTCATTTACCTTGAGTGGAATAATTTGCTCATCTAAGCATTCATGTTTGATTTCACCATTTTCTTTTAGCTTAACTAATTTCCATTTGTATTTTCCTTGTTGTAATTTACAGACTGTTACTGCCCATTTTGCATCAGATTCAATTTTTGGCATTCCCACTAAATCAGCTAACTCTTCGATTCCAAGTTGTTTTTCTTCACAGAATCGCTTTTTGCAAACACCACATCTCCAAACATCAACAGAGCCAATAGTTCTCTCATCAATGTTGATGTTTACTACACCAAAGTAAACAGGTTGATGATTACAGGTCTCAGTGTCAATACTCAATGCTGTTCACCCCTCATTAGTATTATTTAGTTCTTGCATCATCATATGATTTTTCTAAAATTACTCCTATATTATCAACAATTTTGTTTCGTTTAAATTCAATATTTTCTCGCTCACACATTTTTCTATACATGTTAACTGCAGTAAATCTAGGATGCATTGCTTCAAATTCGGTTTCAGAAAAATCTATGAAACCACCAAATGAAACCAAATCTTTTGCTGCCTTTTGAGCATCATCTAAAGAAATCTTTAATTTTTCTGCAATTTTTGTTGAAGACATTTTTCCATGACAAGTTACTAACAAATACACTTTAGCCTGAATAGGTTCTAATCTGATTTCAGAGACTAGATCGTTTTCTATTTTATTAGAATCTATCACGTAGTCAATTAACCAAAGATACTTTATATTTGGTAAACTAGAATTTTTACTGTTTGGCAAGTTATAAGGGAACATATTCAAATGAACAATCATTAAATTTTGTAATACCCATTATTGTGATTCTGTTTCTAGGAATAATCTACATTATGACACAAAGAGCAGATTCTGGTTTTGTAAGTTTTATCTTAATTGGTGCTGCGGCAATTACAATGTTTTATTGGGTTAGAGTTCTCAAGAAAATGACAAAAGATCAAAAGCCATTATACACACAAGCAAGAGAACAAGAATCAAAGAATTGGGTATATGATTTGATTAAGGGAGAAGGAGAGTTTGTTTTTGTGGCAGAAGTTCCAGGTCCTGAAGATAAGATAGCTGTTAGACTAATTGATGGAGTTTTATACATTCGAGGAACTGGTGGATTTTCAAAGGAAGTTCCAATTGAAGGAGCAAATGATATGCAAATATTTGATTTCAAATATAGAAACGGTGTTCTAACACTTAGAATAAAATAATTAAAGACTTTTTGCGAGTTCTAACTTTTGTGGGAGATATTTGTCAGTGATGTTTGTAAGACCATATTTTGCAAAAGCCTCCAATTCGGCTTTTCTTTTTAATCGCAAAAATACTTCTAGTTCTTTTTTCCAAATTCCTGATTCATATCTAGGATCTTTTTGAAGATCATAACATCTCTTAATGTCAGACTCTGTCATTGGGATTGTTGGAAGTTTATATTTTTCAATATCAGTTGCCCATACACCTACCCACTTTGCATCAGGAACTGTCAATTCTCGTAGATGAGCTGCATTTGCTGAACCAGATTTGATTACCATTGCAATGTGTTCACCATACACATCACCATCAGTAAGTATTATGACTGGCAAACTCATTTCATCGTGAAGTCGTTTTAGTAGAGTTCTTGTAGAACGTGGAGCTTGTCCACCTGTATTGATAATTATGGATTTGAATTTTTTATCAATTTGTTCTTCAACAAATCTTGTAAAAAGACCACCTTTCTCAATTGCAATAACAATTTCAGCACTGGTATCAACTAGTTCTGCAGTAGTCAAACTTGGACCAATGGAATAACCATCAGGATGGTTAGACAGATTCATTTTTTTACCTTCATAGCCTGGAATTGTATATTCTATATTCAGATCACCAAAGATTGAACTTCGTTCTTCAGGAAATATATGAAAATCTTCTCTTGGTCTTGAAGTCACTGCTTCTAAATCGACAATAATATTATCTGATTCTGCTTGGTCTTCAAATTCTATAGCAAATGCTTGGGAGGAATAATAAACATCTCTTAAAGTAGAAGATTTTTTCTCTTGTGTAAGTCTATTAGCAAAAAATGCAAGCCACATTAATTGCGTAAAGGAACGTAATTGTGAAGAATTTTTGGCACTTCTCAAAGCAGCAGAGTTACCAAGAATGTATTGTCTTAGTTTTTTGTCATAAACTATGTTACTTACAGATCTGCTAGGAATAGAAAATTTTGGAAATTGACCATTATCCAAATCTTCGTATATTTTTGCTCCATGACTTTTAAGTGACTCAAGAACATTCTTTTGTTTTTCTTTTGCTTTCTTACTGATTTCTTTTGATTTAGTTGTTTTACTTGTTTTCAATTGGCTTTTCCTCCTTTGGTGTTTCAGCTTCTAGTGATTTTTCTTCTTCAACTGGTTTTGCAGATTCGTCTTTAGCTTCAAGTTCTAAAATTTTCTTATAATTGGGTTCTTTTTTCTTGCCAGCAAGTTCAGTACAAAATTGTGCAATCATTGGAATATATTTTGCATAAAGATTTGCTCGCTTTTTTGCCATTTCAGCTTGTCCTCTTTTTGACATGTATGCAGCTAATTTTCTTGACAAAAATTGCAATGCTAATCTTAGTTCTCGTTCTATTTCTGGTCTATCTGCAACATTTTCTTTTCCTGCGGTTTTATATGGAATTCTAGTTGAACAAATATGAGACACAATAATGAATGGAGGATCGCCTTTTACCTTGTATCTGCCCCAATCAGTATCATTAACAACTTTTAGAACTACATCGCTGCCTTCATCATAAAGTAATGGAATTCTATTTGCATATCTGTAAACATGTGGTCCGCCAGACTTGATTTCACCGCCATACGCAATTCCCATCTCAATTATGAAAGGAAATCCAGAATAGGCTGAAGGAGGACGTTGAACTACGGCAGTAAAATCAGGATTAAAGAATTTCTTGATTCCTTTTTCTAGAGGTTGTTCGCCTAATGGCGCAAGACAGCTTGAATCTGGAGCCATA
Organism: Candidatus Nitrosopumilus sp.; assembly: GCA_046758125.1. GTDB lineage: Archaea > Thermoproteota > Nitrososphaeria > Nitrososphaerales > Nitrosopumilaceae > Nitrosopumilus. Next base: position 9,813 of record JBHHZR010000010.1, read on the forward strand.
AAATCATCAAATTTTTGTAATGAATCGCTTAGATTAACTAGTTCTTGGTTTGTCAAAGTACCCATTCGTTTTTCAGGTTTGAATCCTGCAAATTCTGCAAATTTTACTGCAGTAGTAGGACCTACACGTTGGAATCTTTTTGTTAAAAATGTAACAAGTGGTTCACCTTGAACAGTATTTGTTAGTTGTTTGTAATACTGACTTTCAGGATCCATGTCCACTGATTTTGATTGAGAGTCACCAAAATCCCAATAAAATAATTTTTTGTTAGGCACATCAATATCTTCAATTTTTATTTTGTTTAGTTTTTCAAAATCCATTTTTAGAAAAGACATTAAAGCTACTATTACTCTAACTTGACGCGAAAGATTTTTCCATTTTTTTCTTGCTTTTTCCATTATTGCAGTAAAACTAAGATTTTTTTTAGATAATCCTAAATCTTTTCGTACTTTTTCAATCATTAAATCATCAATGTTTGGAATTTCAAACTGTGATTCAACAATCATTCTTCTTATTCTTTCAACATCAATTCCGTGTGGATGTGGTCTAATTATTGTTGGAGGGGGAGGAATTTCTTTTACAAATCTTGGATGACTAAATTTTTGTCCTTTAGGATCATCAAACGTTATAGATGCATAAGGAGTAATCAAAGAAGTTTCATAAACATAATCTCTAATTTTGTTTCCTGCTTTTGAATAATCACCTTCTAGACAAATACTCACAGAAAGACCTTTTTTAGAAAATTCTTTTGTAGTGTGTTTTACAATTACTGGTTTGTTTTTTTGAATATCAAGTAATATTTCAAATTGATCTTGTGTTTGTCCATCGGTACAACTTTTGACAATAACGGGTTTGTTTGTGGTGATTTGTCCATACAAAATTGCCATTGTTGCACCAAGTCCAAACATTCCTCTAGCTTGTTTTAATCCAAATTTTGAACCATAAAGTACAGTTCCAAATGCAAGGGGCACATGTTTTGCATCTACTCCTGGACCATTATCTTTAACAGTCAAGATATACTGTTTAGGATCTGGTTTTTCAGGCTCAACAGCCTTGATTGTCAGGTGGACATCTGGAAGGATTCCTTTTTGATCACATGCATCTAATGCATTTTCAACAAATTCTCTGACAGCAGTGTATAGAGAACGTGTTGGATTACTAAATCCAGCTAAATCACGATTACTATAGAAAAATTCACTAGGTGATATTTGATTAAATTTTTCTTTAATCGAAGACATTTTGATCTTCCCACAATTTCATTTTTTCTTGTTTTTCTTTTCTATTTGCAGCTTCCAATTTACTATAAACTGCACCATGCATACTTCCATTTGAAATAGAAGATATTGCATCAACTGCTAATCGTAATTTGCTTGCATCACCAATAATTGAAACGGTTTTTCCATAAACTGAGATATGAGTACCACTAAGATTTTCCATATTTCGTCTAGCTCTACCACCATCTCCAATAATTCTCCCTTTTATCCTTTCAACATTTGCGTTAGATTTTCCAGTAAACTCTCTAAGATCTATTACATGCAATGTATTTTCGCCCTTTAACAAAGTCAAAGCATTTTCAGGTGAAAAACCTCTACCAATCGCGGTAACAATTTCCATTGCCTTGAATGGTTGGATTTTTTCAACATCTCCTGTAGACTTTATCAAAACTTCTCCTGTATCACCATCAATATTCAAAGACACACGACATGATTTCTCAATTCTTGATTTTACATTTCCTGATTTTCCAATTAAAACAGCTATTCTGTCATTTGGAATACGAAGTAACTTTTCAAAACTCATTTTATAATATCCTCAAATAATTCATCTGGTTCTTCAACAGAAATTCCTCTTTTATTGAAGAATTTAGTAATGTTACTAATATCTCTTTTAAGAAATTCTTGAGCATTTGGATGTCTAAGATCAACTGCAGAGCCCATATCAAAAATCACTAAACCATTTTCTGTTTTGAAAATATTATATTCAGAATAATCACCATGTATCAATTTTGCTTGATGGTAAAGATCTTTAATTAAGGAAATTGCTTGTTTATAATCACCTTCATCTACCTCTGAATCTAACAAGGATTTGGCAGGAGTACCATTTTGACCTACAAAACTCATTGCAAGCACATTATTTGTGACATAAAGTGGCTTTGGAACAGGAATACCAGCGTCATAACACTGAGATAAGTTACGAAATTCCTTTTTTGCCCACAAATAAATCAGATTTTTTGTACCTTTTTTTAAATTTGAAAATCTTGGATCCCCAAGTATATAGGGTTCACGTTTTTTAAAATTTGAAGTACTTACTAAATAAATTTTCAAAGCAATGTCAACATCATTTTCATCAACACCCCAAAAAAGAACAGATTCTTTTCCAGCACTTACAGCTCCATTAACATAGGCAATAATATGATCTTTGATCATTTTGTAAAGAGTCATGACAGTAGGTTTATCTAAAACTTCATTGATTACTTTCCCTTTTTTGAAACCATCTTCCAAATGTTTTCGTTTAGATTTTGAAATTAGTTTTTTGTCAATTTTAGATTCTAATTTTCTACTGATTTCATCTGACATAATTGAATTTTACACCTACTAGATAAAATGGATTTCTTTTACAATCAAAAACAATGTATGTGTTAGAAATTAAATCAAACAAGATTTTACATTTTAAAAACGATTAGAAAAGGAACATCTGAAATTGTTTTAATTCCATTTTCAGAACCAATTCCCAATTCAAGTGATAAAGAGACTGTTTCTTTTCCAACCATATTGATGATTGAAGAATTTTTCAATAATTTTTTTGCTTCTTCTTTTTCAACTAATTTTTCTCCATAATAGCTTTCACTTATATGCATGTTTAATTCATCTTGAATAATATTTTTGCCTAATAATTCTGCATCACAAATATTAAGCATCATATTTTTTTGATAATCAGAAATTCTTACTGAGAATTGCATTATGCATATTTACCTTTTAGAGTAGATTTTGCACCACATGCTTCACAAATTAAAAATGAGATACGTTTTTCTTTGAGAATTTTTGTATCAGGGCTTTTACAAGTAGGGCATTCAAGATAATCCTTTACATAAATTTGAAACAATCTAGTAAAATCATCAGGAGCTCGTTTTCCAATAAACATTGCTTTATCACCCAATCTTTCAGCAGGAACAGCAAACTCTTTTGAGAGATATTGGAGGACTTTGTCTGGATCTCTTCTGAGAACCTTTGGAAATTCTGAGAAATTACGTAAAAAAGTCTTTTGACCTTCCCACATAACATCTACAACGGGAAGTTCAAATCTGGTTGAGGATTCCTTGTCAGTATCACCTAGTTTATCTTGAATACGTTTAAGCAGATTTTCATACTCTGTTTTAGTCACAAAAAATAGTGTATACTAGACTCTATATGGGTTTTGAAAAAGAGAAATCGTGTGGACTTTTGTTAAGATTATTCCATCTTTCCTATACGGAAAACATTAGTTCCACATTCAGGACATGTACCTTTTACGGCAGGACGTCCATTCTTTAGTTTAGTTTCTTTAGGATCTTTGATATCCCTTTTTGCTCTGCATTTTACGCAATATGCTTGAACCATTCTAAAATTTGTCAAACATGGTGATATTTAGGAAGAGGCTGTGAAAATTAATTAACTATAGACTAGATGTACGTAAATTTTTTTATGCCTCAAAAATGAAAAATTACCAGAAATTTCAACGAATGTATGTATTTTTTAGAAAAATCATGATTATGATAATACAAAAAGAGATTTTTTCTAATATTCGTTTAGTAAGATTGATTATCTTGTGATTACCAATTATAAACTCCTTAATTATAAAATCATTAAATGACATCAAAAAAGGGAATAGTGATTACTGCAATAATATTAGCAGCAATTACTGGTGCAAGTTTTTTGTTATGGTTAATTCCACAAGATAATCAAACAACATTAGTGGTAACTGATTATGAAAATTATCTAGATGGTAAAAAAAATATTCATGAAGTTTTACAAGAATCAATCGATATTGAATTCAAAAATCTTCTAAATGGTGAAATTTCTCCAGAAGAATACATCACCCTAACTGAAGCAACATCATCTCAAATAACTGCTCAGATTAGTGAATTTGTAACATCTAAACCACCTGAAAAATGGCAGGATAGCTACATTAGTTACATGAATGCAATGAAAAAATTCGATGCATATGTTGGGGAAACAAAAGTTTTAGCCAATATGATTAAAAATAAAAGTACACAAACAGAGATAGATGAGACTAAACAAAAAATAGAATCATTAAAAGCAGAATCTTTAGAGTATGTTAAAATTTCTGATGAATCAAGACCTGGCTAGCCTCAAAGTCGAATTTTACTAATTACAATCGTTGGAAATCGTTAAAAAGTAATTCGGTGATAAGAATTAGAATGTCTCAGCAATCTGATAAAGTAGAAAAAGATGTCAATGCGTCAACAGCCAATAAATTACTGGTAATTTGTGTGGATAGAGATAATGACGTAGGAGAAAAAGCAGGAATTGTTACTCCAGTAATTGGAAGAGATGCATGTATTGAGGCAGCACAAAGATTGGCTTTAGAAGATCCCGAAGATGCAGATTCTAATTCAATTTTTTCAGCAATCAAAACGTATGAAGATTTGATTAGTAAAGGTTACCAAGTTGAAGTTGTAACCATTGCTGGCGTTAAAGATAGAGGAGTCCAAGCAGATGAAAAAATTCTTGCTGAGACAAGACAAGTTTTGGAAAAGTTTTCTGCAAATGGAGCAGTTATTGTTTCTGATGGAGAAGATGACGAAAGTGTTATTCCAGTAATTCAAAATGTTCTACCAGTTGTTTCTGTACAACGTGTTGTGATGAAAGTAAGTAGAAGTGTGGAGTATTCTTATGCAGTTTTTGGAAAATATCTAAAAATGATTGCTTATGATTCAAGATATTCAAAATTCTTTTTAGGAGTTCCAGGAATTTTGTTGTTAATTGGAGGAATTGCGTCCGTATTTGAGATTACTGGAGAGATATTTGCGGTTCTTGTTAGTATTTTGGGTGGTGCATTTTTGATTAGAGCATTTGATATAGATAGAGCATGGTCAAGTTGGTCAAAACCAACTCCAATGGGTTTCATTAGAATATTTACAATGGTTACAGGTGTATTGTTAATTCTTTCATCAATACCAGCTGGAGTTAACGCAGTTGATCCGTCATTAATTGAAGCTGATGGAGAATTTGTTGCAAAGATTACAGACAAAGTAATAATTGGTCAATTTGCTTCTGGTGCATTACCAATTTTATGGATTGGAATGGGAGCAATATTTGCTGGAACACTACTAAGTAATTGGATTGGAGGAGTTCCAAGACAGATAAGTGATATTTTAAGAATTATTGTTTTGATTGCTCTTTATCCCACAGTTGCTCAATTTACTAACATAATGATTAATGATGAGAGTTCATTTACTTTAATTCCACCTTTGTTAGGAGGACTTGCTGCAACTTTAGTTTCAGCCACTATTCTCTTTAAGAAATATAGAAAACATAGAGACCAAGAGATGGTTTCGGACTAAATTTAGCCTCAGTTTGCATCAAAAATATGAATTTCTGAAAAACACTGATATCTTCTGTTGTGTATGAATTATCAAAAGGTGATAAGACATTAGTAAGATAAAAGATGCAATTTTTCAGTTATCAGGTCTTTACAAGATCTATGGTAAAAGACTAGAACATGAGATTCAAAATGGGGACATTCCAAATCATGTTGCTCTTATTTTAGATGGGAATCGAAGATGGGCTAAGAGGCATTTAACACTTCCAAAAAAAGGCCATTGGAAAGGAGCTGATGCAGTTGAGAATCTCCTTGATTGGTGTGAAGAATTTGATATCAAAATTGTCACATTGTATGCACTTTCAGCAGAAAATTTGGATAGAAATGATGAAGAATTAGAATATCTTTACGAATTGATTCGTATGAGACTAGAGAAATTATACAATGATCCTAGAATTCATAGATCTAAAATGAGAGTCAAAGCTATTGGAAGAATTGAGCTACTACCAGATTCGATCAAAGAAGTTTTAAAACGATTAGATGATGCCACGAAAGATTACAATAATCATTTTCTAAATATCGCATTAGCATATGGTGGACAATATGAGCTAGTCGATGCTGTAAAGAAGATAGGAGAGAAAATTAAAGAGGGGGCTCTAAATGTAGACGACATTAACAAAAAAGAGATTGAATCAAATCTTTACACATCACATTTACCACAATCATCACCTGATATGATTTTAAGAACTTCAGGGGAAAAGAGATTGAGTGGATTTCTTATGTGGCAAAGCGCATATAGTGAATTAGTTTTTATGGATATTTTTTGGCCAGAGTTTAGAAAAATTGATTTAATGAGAGCAATTAGAACTTTTCAAGAAAGAAAAAGAAGATTAGGAAAATGATAGAAGAGATTTCTGCAGGGATTGTATTATTTAGAAAAGAGGATTCTAAAAATTTATTTTTACTCTTACATTATCCATCTGGACATTGGGATTTTGTCAAAGGCAAAATGGAAAAAGGAGAATCAACTCGTGAAACTGCAATTAGAGAAGCTAAAGAAGAAACAGGGATTACAGATATTACATTTTTAGAAAATTTTGAAGAATGGATTGAATATAATTTTCAATATCAAGGAGAATTGGTTCACAAGAAAGTAGTGTTTTTCTTAGCTGAAACAAAAACTAAACAAGTTAATATTTCACATGAACATCTTGATTATACTTGGATGGATTATAACACATCTATGGAAAAAACTACATTTGGTAACGCCAAGACTGTTTTAACAAGAGCACAAACATTACTTGCTAAAACTTTGTAATTGTAATTCTTTTGCTATATTAATAGGATTTTTAGCGTTTAGAATAGTTCTACCAACAATCAGATAATCAGTACCTACTGAAATTACTTTATTTGCATTTCCACCTTGAGTGCCAATACCAGGTGAGAATATATTCAATTTTTTTCCTATTTTTTTAGAACAATATTGTACAATTTTTGGAAAAGTGGCTCCCACTACAATTCCATCAACTTTGGCAGTTAAAGCCCAATTCAAAAATAATTTGTAGAGTTGCTGATTTTTCCCCATTCGTACTTCCATATCATATGACAATTTAGCCTCAGGAGCACTCATATGACATAATGTGATAACGCCATTTTCATTTTTATGAGTAGATTTTACCAGATTTTTCAGACTATCAAGACCCATTATAGGATTTGCAATAACTGCGTCAAATCCTAAATTCCAGAGATGTTCTGTTGTTACTCTATTTGTGTTTCCAATATCATTGAGTTTGATATCTGCAATACATTGTAATCCATATTGGTGAGCTGTTTTATTGATTTTTAGTATTTCTTTACCACTTAGAGGTAAAAGTAAATGAAAATTCAGTTTAATTCCACAAAGATATGGATGTAATTGTTTGATATTTTTGATAGTTTTTATTTCTAAATTTTTTACAGAATAGTCATAGTCATTTGCAAGAATTACTTTTCCATTGGTTTTTGAGATCTTGGAAAGTCTAGTTTTGAAGGTGACCATATTCTACTAATGGATGTGTGTCTTTTAATTTTATTATTTTGATATATGAATAACCATGTTCAGATGGATTTTCTACAAAAATAGGATTAGATCCATTGTTTGGCGAAAATTTCATGAAAGGTTTTTGGGGATCATTATCTAAAACCACATGACAAAAATAAGATGTACCTTCTTCATTGAAATTCATGAAAACTCCAAGTAACCATTTGTCATTATGGGGAAACAAAAACAGTGGAAAAGGAGCTTCTTCAAAACCCCAAGTAAGTTTTGCAAGACTAGACATATCTTCTAATTCAATTGGTTGATATCTGTCAAGAGTGCCATTACCTGGTTTCAAAGTTTTTGGTAGAGATTTAATTCGAACTATAGGGGAATACAGTTTGCTAGAATCAGAAGTAGAATTGACAATTTTAGATTCTTCTTTACCGCCATTTAGTCCATAACAAAGATAGTGACCATTATGTTCTAAAGGTGTGTAGTATACAATTGGTTTTTCTTTAAGAATGTCCATTTGTACAGATAAAATTTTTTGTCCATCATGATCATGCAAAAATGATACACGAGGTGCACGCTCAAGTGCACAAACGAGCCTAGAAAATTCTAAAGTAGAATTTACTTGTATGTAACGAGGTAATTTATCATTAGAAGAATTTTGTAATTTGTCCACAAGGATTTCCAGCATGTTAACAAATTAAACTTATCCAAAAATTCGGAGCCTAGTTTCTTCTATCAATTACATCATGGACAGATGGACCAGTTCCAATAATTGTTACAGGCGTGCTTAATTCATTTTCAATATTTTTTATGAATGCTTTTGCATCATCAGAGAGTTCATCAAATGAAGTTTTTCCCGCACAATCGGTAAAGAGAACATCTAACTTTGTAATTGAAATTTGTGTTGCACCATTAAGCATGATAGCACGCCTAGCTAAATCAAAATCAAAATCAGCAGCACGTCTTTGACGACCAGTTACAGTTCCAAATTCAGACCACCCTTTTTTTTCTGCCTCTTCAAGTGAAAGTTCTTTATCAAGAGGACCAGTTCCAACACGTGTAACATATGATTTGAAAACAACAATTACCTCATCTACTTTGGTAGGTCCAAGACCAACATCAGCACATATTCCTGATGCAGTCACATCTTTTGAGGTCACAAAAGGATATGTTCCATGCCATAATGAAAGAAAAGTCCCTTGTGTGCCTTCAATTAGGACATTTTCATTTGCAGAAAGTGCAGAATTTATCTCCTGAGGAACATCTGTAACAAGTGAAGATAAGGAATCAAAATCTTTGGCTAGCTTTAAAATTCTCATAGCTCTATCTGCATTTGCTGGACCAGTACCAGAACCAGTACTTCCAATTTTTTCTTTTAATTCACCTTTAGAATCTCTTGTAAGATGAGTTTCCTCAATAATGCCACAGTGTTTATCAATAAACGAACGTCCTGACACATCGAAATCTTGAATTTCTTTTTTTAAAACATCAGGATTAATGACGACTCCAGGACCTATCATCACTTTAGCACCTTTATTAAGAAATCCACTAGGAAGCATTCTAACTTTATACACTTTATCACCATCTCTAATTGTATGACCAGCGTTTGGACCTGCACCACCTCGTACAACAATTTTAGGATTATCTTTGATTGCTAAATATGAGATTATCTTTCCTTTACCCTCATCACCAAAAAATCCACCAACTACTACAGTAGATGTCATGTTGTTGAACTTCTATTTCGTTTATTTAAGCTAAAGTGTTGGTACATGATTTTATATCTAACAGCAAGTCTGTTAGATCGATGGTTGAACAAAATTTTGCGGGAAATATCATTATTAGCTTAGCTAATCTTCCAGACTTTCTAAGAAATCCAATTTTGAAAAAAAGAATGGTAGAATACTTTTCATTATCTGAACCAGAAAAAAAAGAGGTAATTAACAATGCTTTAGAAGCAGGACCAACGATCCCATTTCCTAATTTTTCAAAATTGTTTAAGACATGGCTTAAGATTTTAACAACTCTGTCAGAAGAACAAAGGAAAGGATTATTTTTGGCATACATAACTGAAGTTTCTCGATCTCCTCAAAAATTAATCACTTTCAATTTAGATGGAATTTTGGAGATATTTTTAACATTAGATGAAAATGAGAAAGAAATTCTTTCTAATACAATTAGGAGAATCATCAATAATCTTGATGAGATAGGAAAAAGAAAATTAATGATAATTATTCCTGAAAATGCTAAAAAACACCTGAAGATCTAAGCGCCTTGCGGTTCATCTGGTTTTCTATTATCTTCATTTGAATAATCTATAACATCTCCTTCGGGAGACATTACGCCTGCAAAGATCTTTTCATGCTTTTTTAATAATTTCCTATGATCTGGCATAGACATATCTAGCCTCATTTCATTCATTACCATTACACGATATTCTTTCCATTCATTCCAACATTTGTTACAAACAGGATATTTTGCTGCAACGATGTCAAGTTCTTCATTATCAGGAATAGAATTTTTACATTTGGTGCAATTACGGCTCATGTAAATTAACAATAATGAACTACTTTTATCTTTTATTGAATGTAAAGTAATAATAATTAACAAAAGTAAAATTATTCGTGAAGATAAAATGCCCAAAATGTAAGGAGGATGCAGAATTAACAATGGGTTTTTCTTTAGTAAAATGTGGTTCTTGTGATTTAGAGATGAGTTATGGAGAATATGTAAAATTTGTAGCACATAATCAATCCACATACTCAGATATTCTTGGAGATTATGCAGGCAGTACAGAAGGTCAATCTTCAGGATCATTGGACGAATGGGATTAACAACATGGTAAAATCATTCATCAGATTAAAATAATTAGTTTGAGAAGTTTCTAAAGATCATTGGAATTTTTATTAGAAAACATACTTAATCTGATAGGATTTTTAGTAGGACTTGGAATAGGAATAATGTCAATTATTGGATTTAGAAATACTGGAAGTCCTACATTATTTAGATTAACAATTGCATTTTTTTCTATCAGTTTAGGATTTTTTGTAATCTGGACAGGATACATGGCAGAAGATTTTGTTTTAAAATCAGGAAACATAGAAAGATGGGTTCAAACTTTAGGAATTGCAATTCAAACTGTTGGATACTTTTTCATTGCATTTTCACATAGCATAAAATCATTTTTTCCAAAATCAAGATATTTTAGATCAGTTGGAATATTTCCATTATTCTTAATTTCTTCTGTTCAGTTAGAACATATCTTTAGATCAGTTTCATTCATTTTGTTGGCATATGGTGCAATTGAAACAATGCTATCATACTTCGAAAATAAAAACAAAGGGGCAATTTCGGTTGCTGTTGGATTAGCACTATTAGCGTTAGGAGAATTTTTAGGATGGTATTCTTTTGTATTCCCAGAATCAATCTTATACTCTGTTTCAATGACAATCAAAATTGGAGGATTGATAGCATTATTCATTCCAGTGAGTAAAATTCCACTTACCAAGATAAAATTTGACGATCTGGAATAATTGTAATTTAGGCTCAAAATTTGAGTAATCAAGAATTTGTCAATTTCTTTTATCTTTTTAGTATATTGGACAATATCATTGCCCTCTCATAGAAATTAGCACAATAATGAATTGAGAGATGGCAGAGTACAGGACGCATATGAAAATTATTGGGGATATTTTAGCAACAACAAGAGATGATCTCAAAGATGATGATGGTGCAACAGTTACTTATCTTATTAGAAAGGCAAACATTTCACATTCTAGAATTTCACGAATTCTAAAAACACTGGTTTCACAAGGACTTTTAGAACAAGTTGAATCCCAAGGCTCAAATAAATATAAAATTAGTCAATCAGGTAGAGAGTTCCTTCAAGCATATTATACATTTACAAACTTTGCAGATAATTTTGGATTAAGTATCTAGTCTTCTGTTTCATCAAATTCATCTAATTCATCATCAAAATCATCTTCAAAATCAGTATCTTCATAATCAGAAGAGGTTTTAGACATACTTGACAGATAGAAATTCATTACTGTTAAAAACGTATTCAAAAGTAAATGATAATTAAACAAAAAAGAATAGAATGAGTATTGAAAGTAAATTGTGATAAAGAAGGAATTGAAAAAGCATCTCAAATAATTGATCAAGGTGGAATTGCTATTTTTCCAACAGATACAGTATATGGAATAGGATGTAATCCATACAATATCAATTCAGTAAGAAAAATTTATGAGATTAAATCAAGAGATATCTCAAAACCGTTTCCAGTTTTAGCCTATTCAAAAGAGATTGCAGAACAAATTGCTTTTTTTGATGAATTTTCTAAAAAAATAGCAGAAAGATTTTGGCCAGGACCACTAACAATTATTCTAAAATTAACGGATGGGAATCTAAAAAAATCATTAAATGTTGTGGACAAAATTGCTATAAGAGTTCCAAATCACAAATGCACATTAGAGTTATTGAAACAATGTAATTTTTTGGTAGGTACTAGTGCAAATATTTCAGGACATTCATCATTTACTAATCCTGATGATTGTTTCAAAAATCTACAAGAATATGATATTTTTATTGATGGAGGAATAATTGGTAATAAAGCGGAATCTACTATTATTGAAATAGAAAATGAAAAGATCAAAATTCTTAGAGAAGGCGCTCTAAGTAAGGAGGAAATTTTAGGACAATGAATCTAATCATTACTTGTGCTAGGCATCTTGAACCTGAAACTAGAGAAGAATTAAACAATATTCTAGCAGAATATGGAGATTCCGATGCAAAAATTTCAATCACAGAAATGTCAGGAATTTTGACTGTAGAAACAAAACTAGAACCAATCGAAGTTGTAAGAAAAATTAAAGAAATGCTTCTTGATGAGCCTTGGAGTATCAGATATTGTCTAAGAATTATACCAATTCAGAAAGTCATTGAAACAAAAATTGAAGAAATAGAAAAAACAGTATCAGATATCTCTAAACAAATTTTGGAAGAAGAAACATACAGAATTTCAATTGAAAAAAGAAATTCAAACTTGGCTAGTCAAGAAATCATTTCAAAAATTGCAAATAGGATAAAAAATAAGGTATCACTTGAATTTCCAGATAAAGTTGTATTAATCGAAATTTTAGGTAATAAAACAGGAATTTCTATATTGAGAAAATCAGATGTACTAAGTATTGAAAAGATTAAACGTAGTATTTCAGAGTAAAATTGCCGCCTTTTCTACCAAAATATCTTCAACAGGATTTTTAGAATAAACTGAATCGAGTTGTTTTTTTGTAATTTTAAAATGTTTTTTAAGAAATAGAGTATTACTTTTTGAAAATAAGTTTACAGATAATGGTAATAATTCTTTGTATAATGAATTTAACATTTTTTTATTTCCAATAGCAATTAAAAGAAAATTAGTTTTTGGTTTTATTCCAGTAGTTTTAATTGCATTAGAAATTTGGGCAGTCAATGCAAAACGCATTAAGATATCAGTTTCAAGTTTGTTTGAAAGTAAAACATTATTTTTTTCAGATTCTAAAGATAAAGATAAAATTTTTTTTAGATGATAATTATTCATGATAAAATTGCTTGATATTGCCTGAAGTCGAATTTTTGGATATTTTTTTCTTAAATTATCAAGAAATTTGACATCGATTGTTTTTTGGCCTTTGATTTCAATTATCTGAATTTGTTTTTTTAGGATTTGAAATGTTAATTTTTTGACAGTACCTCCATGAATTACAGGAATAATACTTACAAGATCATTGTTTTTTACTTGAGTAGATTTTCCATCCAGTGTAGAGGAATCAGTTCCATTAACGGCAATTAGAATATTTTCAGTATCTAAATCAGGAGTATCAATAGGTTTTAATTCTATCAAAAATTCAAGCAGTTCCTTAATAGAGATATTAGATTTATCAATTTGTAGTTGTTCTGTTGAAAATGATTTTTTTGCACCTCCAATAAGTTTTACAGTAATCATAATAATCTAATTTAAAATTTTCAAAATAATATTTTAATTATTATTCAGTTTTTTCTTCTGTAGTTTCAGATGTTTCTTTCACAGGAGTTGTTTCTGCAACAGTTTCAACTGGAGTTTCTTTAGATTCAGGAATTTCTGTTTGAACTTCTTGTTCCATTACTTCTTCAGATTGTGATGATGCAACTTGTGCTTGTTTGGCTTTTTCTTCACGAATCTCTTTTTTGATGAATTTAGTTATATATCCTGCAACCTCGTTTTTTAGACCTTTAGAACGTATAATGGAAATTTGATCTAAGATTTTTTTATTGTCAACAAAATCTTCACCAAATTTAGACTTGTGCTCATCTAAGATTTCGTATGAGAGACGCTTTATTCTATCCACTGCTCGTCTAAATAATTAGGGTATTTTATATCTATATTCCAAGAAATGAGTTTGAATTTTTTTCTATCATAGATGATACTTCGTCATATGATTTTTCTAGAACTTTTGAAGCACAAAAGATCACGCTAGGAATAAAGCTGATTTGTCCTGATTTCATTTCAAAACATCGAGAAAATCTTACTGGTCCATCAGTTTCAACAAGAATTTTTGATTTATCTGTTTTAGAGAGCAAGGTTTGTTTATCATTTGCATAAATCATTACAGGACCAAATGATACAAAAAATCCCATATCCATAGCTTTTTTGAGTTGTTTTTTACTACCATCAAACCAATGAAGTAAGGCATGTTTAGTATCGTAAGAAGTCATAATTTGAAAAATATCGTCAAGGCTTTTTCTTGAATGAATAGAAATTGGTTTGTTAAATTTTTCTGCAAGTGATAATAATGTCTCAAATACATGGACTTGTCTCTTAATATCTTCATCACTGTTAACATAAGTTGGATCTAATCCTATTTCTCCTATTCCTGAAAGATTTTGATGATTTTCTTCTATCATAATAGTCATTTGTTCAATTTCATCATTTGCACATTCAGGATGAATTCCAATAAATGGTAAAACCAGATTACTTTGTTTTGCAAGTTTTAAAGTTTGCAAGGAATTATCATTATCCATTGAGACACAACATGCTTTAATTTTCAAAACTTCCATTTGTTTTAAAATAAATTGCATGTCAGAGGAATAAGCAGGATCAGATAAATGTATGTGAGAATCAAAATACCATGTCATTTCTTTATCAATTCTTAAAATAGTCTGTATAAATCGATTCCTTAGTGATATTTTTTCACTCAGTATCTTTTTTCGGAAAAAATTAAAAGGAAATTCATGAAATCATCAGAACTTGGATTATCTGCCATGTATCGAATTTTGAAAAAAGCAGGAGCCGAAAGAGTTAGTGATGAATCAGCAGATGAATTAAGAAGGATAATTGAAGAACTTGCCAACGGTATTGCAAAAAGTGCAGTAGACATGGCTTCTCATGCAGGTAGAAAAACTGTAAAAGGAGAAGATGTGAAGTTGGCTTCAAAACCATTTAACAAATTCTAATCTAAAGAGTTTAATTGTTGACTCTGCGTTTTTCAAAACGGTGCTCTGGCAGAACGGTTATGCGTGGGCCTGCAAAGCCTATACAAGGGGGTTCGACTCCCTCGGGCACCTTTATTCAACAATAACTTGGCCTTTCATCCATGGATGTAAAGTGCAAAAATAATCATAGGTACCTTCTTCATCAAATGTAAGAGTATAGGACTCAGATGGATCCAAATGACCACTGTCAAAAAGATCAGTGGGTGCATCATAAGAACCAGAAGTAACACTATGAAACGCCGAATCTTCATTAATCCATGTTACCTTTTGCCCTTTCTCAATAACAATTTGAGATGGAACGTAACATCTATCAATCTCTTCACATCCTGGACGTGAAACTTTTGTAGGCATTATCACATCACCTTTAACAATTACATCTTGTTCTTCAATTACTTCAACTGAATTGTTTGATAATGATAAACCTGTTATTACAAGAACAGATACTAAAATTACGCCTATGCTAATTATTTTTTTTAACAAATCACATCCCATCCAAAACTAAGTTATTACATAATTACCAAATTCTCTAAATATATAGCATATTAGAAAAGTGGATTGTCTCAGAATGGAAATGGATTACTAGAGTACATACCGGGTTCACATACACTGTTAGTACAAAAAAATTCTAGTCCTCCACTAGAAGGATTTGCAGAAAATATTCGTGAAAGTATTCATGAATATGCTGAAAACTCTAAAAGTGATGTTGAGAAAGGAAATAATTTTCTTCAATGGATACTGACAAGAGTTTTTGAGGCTACAGAAGATGATGCTGCAGATGCAATTGTTGATGGAGCAAATGATCTTGGAATTGATGCGTATCTTCCAGTAGATTTTTCTGATAATACAATTAGATTATTTCAGTCAAAATATGGTACCTCACATTCATTAGAAGCAATTGCAAAGTTCAAAGAAGATGCAAAACGATTACTTTCAAAAGACATCTCAAAAATGAGACCGGAATTAGCGCAACTTGTTACAAAAATTAAAGAAAAGAATCTTAAGATAAAATGTTGTTATGTTACGGATCAGAAAGTAGAGTACAATGACGAAGTAGTTGAGATTATCGATGAAGAAAAAATAATTCAAAAATTATGGGACAGGATTAAAAAACCTGCAGCAGGTAAAAAATCCTCCATCAAACTAGAGAGAATGCTTAGACATGAAAACACAATACTAGGAATTCTAAAGTTACGAGAACTTACCGAGTTTGTAAGTAAGAATAGAGACTATGTTTTTGAATCAAACATTAGACAGTGGATGCAATTCAAAACTACAGTAAACAAGGGGTTACGTGAAACATTGCAAAGTAATCCAGGCAAATTTTTCTTTTATAACAATGGAATTACTATCGTAGTTAGTGATTTTGCAGAATTAGGAGAGAATCTAATTGAGCTTCATGCTCCACAAATTGTAAATGGTGCACAAACATCAAACTCTATTCTTGATCATTCAAAGAGAACAAAAAATATGGATGGTTCTATGACAGTTACAATAATCAAAGCAGATGATGAACAGGAACAAAATAACATTACAAAGTATAGAAATTCTCAAAATTCAGTTAGAGGAAAAGATCTAGTTTCATTAATGGATTTTCATAAATCAATTAAATCACAGTTGAAAAACTGTGGTTACTTTTATGAAATCCAAGCAGGTTCATTTGATACAAAAACAAAATCAAAACAGTGTGAATATGAAGGAGATACGACATACAATAACTATCTTCCAGATAATCACAAGAAAGTCATTGTTGCTAAAGATGCAATTCAATCATTGGTTGCAGGAATTGAACAAAGACCAACTGAAGCATATAGCTCACCAGCTCAATTTCTTCCAAGAGGGAGTAAATATGATGATGTATTCAATGACAATCTAAAAGATGATTATAGAATTTTGCTATATCCATATTTGGTTAAAGAATTTGCAAAAAAATCATTAAAGTATGGAAAAAAAGGAGGTCATAAAACAAAAAGATATGCAACATTATTTTTTGTTGCAGTCTACTTTAGAATTCTTCATAAGAAAATTCTTGAATCAAAAGGAGATTTTAAGGGCGACATACGAAAATTAGAGCCTATTTTCCATAGTTTCAAACTTAATTTCAGAATTTTAAAACTAACAGATGTAATTGTAACTAAATTTCTTGAAGATACAGTTGTAGATGATGAAATTGAATTAGCCAATACTAAACATAATTTCTTTTCTCAACATGTTTGGAATGACACAATGCTTCGTGTAATAGATAAGAAAATCAGACAAGAAGAAGAAGAGATTCTGGCATTAAAAAAACTAACAAACAGTTTGTTTTGATGTCATAGGCAGAATCCAACCAAGTAAAAATCTTGCAGGAGGTTTACATTGGTCAGACTCTACCTAAGTTTTGTATAAACAAGTGATATTTAACATAATTTTTCCAGAATGTTTTTTATATCGATTAAAAAGAGCAAAATACACTTTGGGATTAAAAGACAAATGCGCAATTTGTAGTGAAAAATTGAAACTTCATTACAATCCTATGGAAGAGTGGGGAATTGAGGGGTCACTATGTGGAAAATGCTATTCAAAAAAAATCAATGAACATTATCCTGGAGAACATGTTAGAGTTAACAAAGAATTAGATTAATTTTATTCTGATTTTGAATATTTGTTTACATTAAAACAATTCCAAGCGAGGGGATCATCTTTTACATCTTTTTCTTCTAAAAATGCAATATCAGTAATTGTTTTTTTTCTTTTTAGAAGGTTCACTTGAAAACTAGAAAATTTTTTACAATCACAATCATTATACAGACATATATCGTCATCACCTTCATCATGATCTATAGCTTCATGACCACAATTACAAATTGCATTCTTTTTTGCATCACTAAGTGATTTCTTTGTATATACTCCTAGTCGGAGATATGCTTCTCCTGCATGACCTTTCTTAAATCGTTCATAATGTTCAGATTTTTGTAATACTTTGAAAAAATTCAGGTTTGTGTCAGGTTTTTGAGAATCAGCTCCCATGATAAACCAGTATTTGTCACCAGTTTCTACAAAGCGGATCTTAATTGATGGATCTAACCACCAACGGATAGTATCATGCCAAAGTGATGCAGATTCTTTTCTGTCAGAAATTAATGGAACGACATTCATTCGAAGGTCATAATATCGATAAGCAACACCAAAAAAATCATCAAACCATGGAACAGATGATTGTGATGACATTTGAGACAAATCAGCCCAGAGCTTATTTATCTGATCTGAATTAATGGTAATACCCTTATATCTGAGTTTTTTAGTAAAGACATATGGTTTCCTATAGAACTAGCATGCAGATTGTGGCGGACTTGCTAACTGCTACTGAGCAGTCTGGACAAGAAGGCATCAAAACAACATCTCTGCTAACAAAGGCAAACTTATCACATTCAAGATTATCAAAATTCTTGGAGAATTTGACCGGTGCAGGTCTAATTAACAAAATCGAATTTGATGGTAAGAACACTTTTGTGATTACCTCAAAAGGTAGACAATACTTGGAGTCTTATGTAAAATTCTCCAATATTGCAGAATCATTTGGATTAGAGCTTTAAAAGTTATTTTTTAGATTTCCGTCTTCGTCGAGCATTTGCTTTTTGTCGTTCTTTTCTTTCTTTGTAGGAACTATAAACAACAATAATTGCTATTCCTGCAATCCCACCATAAAATAATGGAACAACAAATCGAATTTCTCCAGTAGCAGGATCTACAAAGGAAATTAGAATAGTTACAAC
Organism: Candidatus Nitrosopumilus sp.; assembly: GCA_046758125.1. GTDB lineage: Archaea > Thermoproteota > Nitrososphaeria > Nitrososphaerales > Nitrosopumilaceae > Nitrosopumilus. The sequence goes on from JBHHZR010000010.1 coordinate 28,644, forward strand.
CATAAAGATCAAAATTATCAAAAGATATTTGTCCACAAAATCTATGATTTACAAAACCATATATCTTTTTGATTTTACGAAGTGATTATAGAAAAATTATGGCAAAAATGCTAGAAATTGTTGGATTGGTTCTTGTAGCAATAATGTCATTGAGTTTTGTTGGGGCATTCCAACCAACAGTAGAACCGGGATTATCATGGTTATTTTGGGCTTGTGCAGGAGGTACTTTAATGGTAATTATGTATAGAAAAATGAAAAGAAAACAAGAAGAGAAAGAAAAATAGTGTTTTGTAATATACTATAAGATGATTAGCTATTAATCAACCGACAGATCTATAAAGGAGAATTCAACGTAAAGTATGAGGGGAGTATGACAGAACAAGCTGAATGGTGGAAAGGTTTAGGAGAGGAATTAGAAACAGATATTGAAACCTTTGATGAATCAAACTCTCAATAATTTTCTAGATAATTTTAAAAAATTTTACAAAGCCTCGGACGGGATCTGAACCCGCGACCTAACGCTTACGAGGCGTTCGCTCTACCAGGCTGAGCTACCAAGGCACGTTTGGATAAATCCATCAGAGTTAATAAAAAGCCTTTCCGAGTTGGATTACTTGAAGAAAACAATCTCTGGAGTTAGAGGAATATTTGGAGAGGATCTTAACCTTAAAGACGTTTTAGAGTTTTGTAATAATTTTTCATCTTTAATTAAATCACAAAAGTGCGTAATTGGAAAAGATACACGACCTTCAGGCAACATGATAAAAGATACAGCAAGTGCTGCACTAATGAAAAATGGAATTGATATATTTAATTTAGAAACAGTTCCAACGCCTGTTGTTTTTAGAGAAGCAAGAAAGTACGGTGCAGGAGTGGTAATTTCTTCATCTCACAATCCAATTGAATGGAATGGAATGAAATTCATCATAGAAGGAAGAGGAATAAATGAACAAGAACTACCTAAAATTCTTGAACATCAAGAAGTTTTAAAATCAAAAATTGGAACCGAGCAAGATATTTCATCATCATACATTGATGATGCACAAAAGATCATAGGAAATATTGAAAATCAACCAAACATAGTGGTGGATATTGGAGGAGGGGCTGCAAAGGGTGTTGCACCAAATCTATTAAGGAAAATTGGTTGTAATGTAGAGGTACTAAATGAAGAGCTTTTAGGATGTTCAAGAGGTCCTGACCCTACTTCAGATGAATTATCAGAATTGATTTTGGCATCGAATAAAAAGGAGATTGGATTTGCGTTTGATTTAGATGGAGATCGTTTAGTTGTAGTTAGAGAAGGAAAAAAACAGAGTCCAGATGTAACACTTGGATTAGGCATTGCAAAATCTCTGGAATTAGGTTACAAAAATTTTGTTTTAAGCATAGATACAAGCATTTCAGTTGAAAAATTTATCAAAGAAAAAGGAGGCACTGTTCAAAGATCAAAAGTAGGAGAAGCAAATGTTATAGATCTTATGTTGAAAAATAATGCTCAAGCAGGAGGAGAAGGAAGCAGTGGCGGTTTTATTTTACCTGAGTTTAATTATTGCAGAGAAGGAATTCTTACCAGTGGTTTGATTGCTTCTATGTTAGGAACTTCAAAATTTAATGAGATTTTAGAATATATGGAAAGTTTTTTCCAAATTAGAGAAAAAACGGAGATTGATTCAAATTTTCATGACAAAGTAATTGATGAGGTGAATTCTAAATTTTCAAAAGAATATTCAGAAACAATAACACAAGATGGGATTAAAGGAATTATTGATGAAGACAGTTGGGTTTTGATTAGAAAATCAAACACTGAAGACATCATAAGGGTTTCAGCAGAATCAAATAATGAAGAAAAATGTAAAAAAATTTCAAAAGAAACACTAGAACTAGTGAAACAATGCTATGACAAAGTTAGATGAATCTACAATAATCAAAATTTTTCAGAACAAATTGAGAAATAAAAAATTTGTTTCTGAAGATGTAGAAATTTTCAATTTAGGTAAAAACAAAATCATAGCAAAAACAGATACTCTTGTTGAAAGTACAGATATTCCATCAAAAATGAAATTAGCAGATGCTGCAAGAAAAAGTATTGTTGCATGTGTAAGTGATTTTGCTGCAAAAGGCATCAAACCTCAGTATGGAATTATTTCTGTGAATTTACCAAAGACTCTTTCACGCTCAAAAATTGTTGAGATTGTAAATGGTTTCAAAAAAGCATGCGACGAGTTTGATATTTCGATTTTGGGTGGTGATACTAATGAGGGCAAAGAAATCGTGTTTAATGTTTGTATTTTTGGAAATTCAAGTGGCATAGTTAGTAGAAAAGGAGCCAAAAAAGGTGATCTCATATTTGTTACAGGACCATTTGGTTATACATTTGCAGGATTGAATATGCTTCTTGGAAAGAAAAGAGGAAAACAAAGTTTTATAAAAAAAGCTATCAATTCATCAACAAAACCAAAGCCAAAACTTGATTTTGGAATAAAATGTAAAAAATATTTTTCAGCGTCAATGGATTCAAGTGATGGATTATCTACGACATTAAATGAAATGTCAAAACAAGGTAAAAAGAAATTTGTCATCAACAACATACCTGCAATGAAAGATTTAGAAGATTATGCAAATTCCCAAAAACTTGATTTAAATAAATTGATTTTTCATGGAGGAGAAGAATATGAGTTTGTATTTACAACATCTCCAAAATATAGGCAAATAATCAAAAAAAGTGCAAAATTAATCAAGACACCAATTATAGAAATAGGATATGTCACATCAGGGAAGGGAGTTTTTGTTCAAAATAACAAAAGTTTGATTCGTTTAAAAGATTTAGGATGGAAACATTTTAGATAATTATTCACCATAGGAAAAATCTCTATCTACATTATTTGCAATATCAATTATTTTATCTGCAGGTAAAGATGAAACACATTCATTCATCCATATTTCATCAAGATACATCAATTGTTTCATATCATCTTCAGGTAGCTCATCAGGATTTGAACCAGGATAAGTTGCTTGAATTTTATAGCCTTGATCAGCAATTCTTTGACATTTTTTTTCTAAGGGAGATAAAATAGCATCATTGATTGGAGTTAATGACTGAAATACCATAGATCCAAACAAAGCAACTGCAACTGCAATTCCAATTGCCAAAAAAAGAATTGATGTCATAATAAAAATTAAGCAAAAATAGTATTTGAATAATCACCAGTTTAAAGCCAGATGACCAAATTAAGGCAAGGTTAGGAAAATCAATGTTTTTTAAACCCTTTAAGGTGTGAGTACACATTGTCAGAAACTGAAGCCAAAGTTGAGGAAGTACCAATAGAGGAGACTAAGACACCAACAGAGGAAGTAGAATCTGAGGCTCCACAAGAAACAAAAACTCAACCAGAGGCAAAAAAAGAAAGTCCTGAAAAATGGGGAATTGCCCACATTTACAGTAGTTACAATAATACAATTATCCACATGACTGATCTTACTGGTGGAGAAACTGTTGCCATCAGTTCTGGTGGAATACATGTTAATGCAGACAGATACGAGTCATCACCATTTGCTGCAATGAAAGCTGCAAATGCAGTTGTTGAATCTGCAAAAACTAAAGGATTCACAGGATTTCACATCAGAGTTCGTGCAGTAGGTGGAGTTGGTTCCAGAGTACCGGGTCCAGGTGCACAAGCTGCTATTAGAGCATTAGCAAGAGGTGGATTTAAGATTGGAAGAATCGATGATGTAACACCTATTCCTCATGATACCACTAGAAAGAAAGGTGGAAAAAGAGGAAGAAGAGTCTAGTCAATCATCTTTATTTTAACATCACAGCCTTTAGAAATAAAATAATCTGTTATGAATTTTGTAAATTTTTGTGATTGATTACCCCATCGATATTTTTCTATCATGTCAGAAAATTTTTCTTCTATACCATTTTGTAAATTAGGCCTAAAGGCAATTTTAAAAAATGTCCAACCAAACTTGAATGAGGGTTCACTAAGAACATATCCATTATATCCCCCCACAAGACTTTCCATATGTGAAAGTGCTTTTTTTATTGACAACAAATCATCGGTATAATTTTTTGTTCCAATTTCTAAAACGATGTCCACTATTCATCACCATCATTAGATGAATGATTACTAAGTTTGTCACTTAGAGATACAAATTTTCCGTCTTGTTCAACATTGATTTTTGTTGCCATTCTAATACTAAGACCAACTGATCTAAATAATGTCAAAAGTTTTCCTCCATCAATTATTTCATTAATTTCACCAGTTTTAATCAATTCAGATAGTTTTTCTACGATGATTTTTGTTTCATTTGGAAATTGTGCTTCAGCATTTTCTAAAACTTCTAATCCCCTAAAGCCCAATTTACTAATCAGTAAATCTCTAGGGTTTTCAGGAGTTTCTTTGGGAGTTTCTTGAGTATTTTTTATTTCTTGTTTTGATGAGATATTTTTTTGCATTTCAGCGAGGCGTTTTGCCTTTAGTCTTTCAAGTTCAGAATCTTCTTCGCTCAACCCTTAATCACACCAATAGGCACTAATTTTGCAACTTTTGTGGCAATTCCTAGATTGTGAGATACGTTAACTACAGCATCAACGTCTTTGTAGGCTTGAGGGGTCTCTTCCACTACCCCATCTCTAGTTAATGCCTTGATAAATATGCCCTTTTCATTAAGAGACTTTTTGACGTCATTTTCAGAATAATTTTTCCTAGCCTTTGATCTAGACATTGTTCTTCCAGCACCATGTGCAGTTGAACCAAAACTCAAATCCATGGAATTTGGCTGGCCAAGAAGAATCCAACTAGCAGTTCCCATAGAGCCAGGAATCAATACAGGTTGTCCTAGATCACGATATTTTGATGGTATCTCTTGGCGATTTGCAGGAAATGCTCTTGTAGCTCCTTTCCTGTGAACAACTAGTTTTCGTTCTTTTCCATCAACTTTGTGTTTTTCTACTTTTGCAATATTGTGTGCAACGTCATAAACTAATTTCATGTCAAGATCAGATTCTGTTTGATTAAACACACGTTCAAAGGATTTCCTAGTCCAATGAGTAATCATCTGTCTATTACTCCATGCAAAATTTAATGCTGCAAACATTGCTTTTCTGTATGATTCACCTTCTTCAGAGGTATTTGGAACACATGCCAGTTCTCGATCAGGTAAAGTAATATCATATTTTCCCATTGCTTGTTCTGAGATTCGAAGAAAATCGCTACACACTTGATGGCCAAAGCCCCTAGAACCGCAATGAATTAAAATTGTAATAGTTCCTTCTTTAATCCCCATTCTTCTTGCAGCTTCTTTATCATGAACTTCTGTTACTTTTTGTACTTCAAGGAAATGGTTTCCAGAACCTAAACTTCCAAGCTGAGGAGCTCCTCTCTTTCTTGCTTTATCAGAAACTTTGTTTGGATCAGCATTTTGAATTTGACCATTCTCTTCACAAACATCAGAATCATTTGATGAACCATAACCATGATCTATTGCCCAGTTTACTCCTTTAACTAGTACTTCATCAAGTTCTGAATGGCTAAGTTTTACTGCACCTTTTGAACCAACACCTGAAGGAATAGAACTAAAAAGATCAGTGACAAGTTCTTTGAGTTTTGAACGAACTATTGTTTCAGTTAAATTTGAACGTAGTAATCTAACTCCGCAGTTAATATCATATCCAACACCACCAGGACTAATCATTCCTTCTTCGGCATCCATAGCTGCAACCCCACCTACTGGAAAACCATAACCTTCATGACCATCAGGCAAAACAACACTATGTCCTACTATTCCAGGAATAGATGAGACATTTCGTGCCTGCATAATTGTTCTATCTGATAACATCTTCTCAAGTAGTTGTTCATTTGCATAAATCCTTACAGGAACTTTCATTCCAAGATTTGAATCGGCATCAATTTGATATTGATTTTCTGCAATTTTTCTTGGAGTAATAGAAGACATGAATATTGGTGAAATTTCCTTTCAATCCAATTTAAATCATCAGAAGAATTTTAAATTAAATCAAAATTATTCAAAATATGTTAGATGAAGGAACAATTACACAAAAAGCAAATCAATTACTAGCAGAATTAAGAGCAAATCCAGATTGGAAAATTGATGAAAAAAATTTCAAACAAGGTTATTTCAAAGCTTTAGAGTGGGTTTTACAAGATACTGGAATAAGAGAACAAAAATAGAATTCAAAGGTTATTTTGTTTTTGATAATCAAAGATAATTTTAAGTTCTGTTAATAGAAATTTTAGTCATGGGTGATGATCCTTTCTGTCATTGTGGTTCATGTGGTCACGAAAAAGTTGAGGAATGTTATACAAAACAATGTTCTTGTTGTTTAACTGATCATCAAGGTGCTTTTGGAACAAATAGATAAAATATTTCGAACAATCAAACATGAAATTAATGATCTGATTTATCTATGATAAAATAGATTCTAGTTTATGGTAAGAGGAAAACTTGCAGAAAAAGAAGAACAGAGAAAAGAACAAAAAATAAGAGCAAGTGCTTCTCGAGCTGCTCGAAGAAGTGGAAAACCTATCAAAAAGGAAGGTAAAGTCAACAAAGCAAAGGCAAAAACAAAGACACCCAGATCACAAAAGAAAGTTGCAACAGTGAAAAAATCACGTTATTAGGTTTTTGATTTGGTAGACTTAGAACAATTAGATTACAAAATGAAAAGAATGTTACACTCAATTTAATTTAGTATGAAAAAACATACTATGCTTAAGTCATTATAAAGAAGAAAAAATAATACAAACTGTGACTAAATCTACTAAAAAGAATTTGGGATTTCCTCCTGAAATTGTAAGATTTGTTGGAAAAAAATGGGTTATACCATTATTCAAAGAATTTGAGAATAATCCACAAATAAGATTTGGAGAAATAAAACAAAAATTTGGAATTACATCAAAAGTGTTATCTGAAGTACTCGATGAAATGAAGAAATTTAGATTTATCAACAAGCAGGGAAATAAATCATTTCCACCTTCAACAACCTATACACTTACAGATCGAGGATTAAGTTTGTTAGATGTAATTGATAAATTAGAATTGTTTTCCAAAGAACACGAAATTAGAGAAAATGAAAGAAATTCTGGAGATACTCAATATTTAACAAAATTTGTAATAATGTTAGCAATAGAAAAATCTCTTGTAAGGATGGGTAAGCCTGAATATAATTTGGTAGAAAATAGATTACTCTCAGAGTTTGATTGTACATTTGAGGATTGTGTAAGTAATCCTATACCACTAAAGAAAGTTCTTTCAGAATTGTTTGGAAATTGTTATGAAGATATCTATAATTCAATGTATAATGCGTTAAAAGACACTATGGATGTAGATATCAAAAACTTTTTGAAAATCATGAGGGATGAATAATCTTGCAAGTTTTTTCAGAAAAAGAAAATAAATTTTTGATAGCATCTATGTTAACCATAGTTACACTATTTGTTTTTGGAAATCTTCTAAACCAAGATAAATTTCCAATTTGGGAGGATATCTATCCATTAGATGTTATGTTTATTGTAATTCCAATTATTGTAATCATTTTGGGAATTATTTTATCAGTAATTTACAAAGGCAGCGGAAGTCATGGCAAAGCCTGGATTTTATTTACAATATCTATTATAATCTGGTTTGTTGGAGAAACGACATTTGAATATAATTATGAATATGATATAGAGGATTTTTCCACATTAACTAGTGATATTTTCTATATTTTGGGATATCCCATATTTTTTGCATTTATAATATTCTACCTGAGACAAAGAAAGAAGGTCATCTCAAAGAAGATGATCTTAATAGCATCACTAATCTCAATATCTTTTGTAATACTAATTCTATATCTAACATTTCAAGGAGAAACAGATTTAGATGATCTTACAGTGTATTTGTATGCAATTTATCCAATTTTAGATGGACTTATTCTTGCACCATCAATCATTGCAGTTTCATTATTTTTTAAAGGTCAAGTAAGTTTTCTGTGGACATTGGTTATGTTTGCAACATTTTCTGATATTCTTGCAGATACATTGTACATAATTTTTGCAGTAGATGAATCATACTATCCTGGACATCCTGTTGATATTTTGTATCTATTTTCTTACACATTTTATGCATTTGGAGTTTATAGCCACATCAAATTGTTTAAAAATCGTCCTAAAGAAATTCATACAAGATAAGTCATTTCATTTTAAATCTCAATCTTGTTGAATATCAACAATTATTTTAGAAAACCAACAAATTTTTCTGATTTTTTATCTCCATTTATTCTTGGAAATAAAATACATCATATTGTTTATGTAAAGATCTTACAAGATTTCTACATTTTTTCCAAAATTCTTTGTATTCTTGATCAGTCATAGATCTACCATATTCTGAATAAAACCAACTAACAAAATCATCTTCTAATTTTCCAAACACAAATCCTAGATGAAAATTCTCAGAGAGTTTTACATCAAATTCTTGTCTTGGTTGTAATTCATTCCATCTAGCAGACAAACCATCAAAAGATTCTTGTGTTTTTTTAAGTAATTGCTCTAAATAATCTAGTGATTTTTTTTCTATAACCATTAGATCACTTTACAACCAATACTGGTTTTTTTGATTTGTGTAGTACGTAATTTGATGTACTACCTAAGAAAATTTCTTTTGCAGCACCCATTCCTCTTGAACCAATTACAATTAGATCAAAGTTTTTGTTCTCAGCAACATCTACAATTCTTTTTCCTTCATCCCCATAAGAAACTCTATCAGAAAATAAAATACCTTTTTTTGCTGCCATTAACTTTGCTTTTTTCATGATTTTTTGTGCATGTTCTAATAGAATTTTTTCAAGGGGGGTAATTGCTTCGTTAGTTCTAGGTTTCGTCAGTCCAATGACATAGAGACCAGTAATAGAGGCTTGACATTGTCTTGCCATATGAATAGCAGCGTCAAGGCCACGAAAAGAGTTTGAAGATCCATCTAATGGAACAAGAATTTTTTTGATTTTAATTACCATTAATAAAAATACATGAATTTTCAATTTAAAGCCGATTGAGATTCTCTAGTATGATTTTCACTTTTGATATTCTTGATGACTATAAAATATTCAATTTGATATAATATACTTGTAAATGAGTGATGCAAAAACAATGACTATAGCAAAGGTTATGACAAAATCAGTGGTTTCTGTTGATGCATCAGTAACAATTAATGAAGCTGCAAAAATGATGGAAGATGCAAAAGTTGGAGCAATAATTATCATGGAAAACAATACCCCTGTAGGAATTGTAACTGATAGAGATTTTGCAGTAAAGGTTGCTGCTCATGCATACCAGATCTCAGAACCTGTAAAACAAATTATGTCATCTCCACTATTTTCAATTAATTCAGACGAATCAGTAAGAATGGCAGCTGATTTAATGCATGATAGAGGAATTAGAAAATTGCCAGTTATTGATGACGAAAATGTAGTTGGGATAATTACATCAACGGATATAGTAAATTTATTAGCAGTTTGTGTGGAAGAAGATATGAGGGATATGTACTTTCATTCAGTAGCAAAAATTTTTGCAAGTTATAGTCCATATAATTAAAAATATCATGGTAATACCAATAATTGTTTTAATAGCAATACCTGTTTTTCTTGGAATTGTGTATATGCCACCATTTGAACAACCTGAAGAAGTTGAACCTCAAGTTATTGCAGAAGAACCAGATCTTAGCATTCTATACTTTATGCTAATGGGAATTTGGATAATCTTTTTGGTAAGAATTTTACTCAAGTTGAAAAAAGGTACATTCAAGGCTACACAGAGGTATTAGGATGAATACAGCACCATATTGGAGCAAGAATGTATGTTCAGATTGCAAGAGGATGAAATGTAAGAAAGGTTGTATTTGTGATTGTCATCAATTGAGAGATAGATTCAATTGAGTTCAGATAATGAGTAGATTTATTTTCGATGTATAAAGAGTAGTAACATTGGCAATTTTACCTATAGATAGTGGTCGTTATGGCACAAAGGAAATGATGGAAATTTTTGGTGAACAAAAGAAAGTAAACTATCAGTTAGAAATTGAAGGAGCTGCAGCAATTTCGCAAAGTGAGATAGGAATGATTCCAAAAACTGCAGGAAAACAAATTTTCAAAGCTGCAACATCAGGAAAAATAACTGCAAAAAGGATTAAACAATTAGAAGCAAAAAGTGATCATGATACTGCTGCACTTGTTGAATCCTTAAGTGAAAAGTGTACCAAAGATGCAAGACCTTGGATACATTATGGTCTTACAAGTAATGACTTAGTTGATACTAGCAATTCAATGCAGATGCGAGATGCTTTACAAATTATTGAACCAAAAGTTGCAAAAATGGCATCAATACTTGCAAAAAAAGCAGTAAAACATGAAAAAATTCCTGCTGTTGGAAGAACACATGGTCAACATGCAAGCATCATTTCATTTGGATTAAAATTTGCAAATTGGGCAGCAGAAATGGCCAAACATATTGAAAGAATTGAAGAAATGAAAAAACGAATTCTAATTTGTAAAACATTAGGAGTTGTAGGAACAGGTTCTCTAATGGGAGCAAAATCACTAGAAGTACAAAAAAGAGTTTCTAAACGCCTGAAACTTTACCCTGCAGAAGTAACTACTCAGGTTGTACCAAGAGAAAGATATGCAGAATATGTATTTCAATTGGCATTAATTGGAGCCACTCTAGAAAAAATTGCAGTAGAGATTAGAAACTTGCAAAGAACCGAGATTGGCGAAGTTGCAGAACAATTCAAGAAGGGTCAAATGGGAAGTAGTGCAGTACCAGTTAAAAGAAACCCAATCAAAAGTGAACGAGTTTCATCACTATCCAAGCTGGTACGAAGTCAGGTGGGAATTTCCTTTGAGAATATCACATTATGGCATGAGCGAGATCTTTCAAATTCAGCTAATGAGAGGTTTGTAATTCCCACAGTATCGATTCTTGTTGATGAGATGTTAGAAACTATGACTAGAATTGTTTCAAACTTGATGGTAAATGAGAAAAGAATTGTAGAGAATCTTTACATTACAAAGGGACAAATCTTTGCAGAGTTTGTTTTAGAAGCATTAATCAAAAAAGGCGTTCCAAGATTTGTTGCATATAGAGATGTTCAAAGAGTTGCATTTGAGGCAAAGGATAAAGGAATTCAATATATTGACGCCATTAAAAATGATAAAGCATTTTCTTCAAAGCTTTCTAGTAAAGAAATTGATTTAATTTTTTCACCAGAGAAACATCTTGGTGCATCTCCAGCAATCATAAACAATGTGAACAAGTCTGTTCAGAAAATAGTTAAAAAATTCATATAGTTTTTAGTAAAGCCTTATGGATTTTTGAACCATATTGTAATGCTTTCTTTCTTTTTGTATAAGATAGCTTTGGTACGCCTATGTCGCTGGCCAATTTTCTTATGATATGTTTACGATACAAATCCTCAGAATCATGTATTTTTTCAGATATAGGAATAGTTTTAGCATATTCTATGAATTTAGAAGACAATAGTGGTTGTAGAACTTTAACACCAAATTCTGATGTAACTAAATTTACTGCCTTCATCATTTCTAGTTCATTCTCTAATTTAGCCGTCATTACTTCGTGAATTTTGGATTCTCCTTGAACAAACGCATATCTATATGCATTATAACCACAAAACAATTCATCAATTCCATTTGCTGTAACTACAGTATCAATTTCTAATCCTTTTGCTAGTTTAGATACATAGTAAAATGCAATACAATTTTCATTCCATGATAAATTATCAGTTTTTATTTTTTGATTAATTTTTGATGAAACGTCAGAAAAATTCTCTGAATCAATTTCTAAAATATGATGAGAGTATTTTAGAAATTCGTTGACATGTTTTGCAAATAAAATATCATGAGATTCTGCAAAACCAATTGTTAATAATGTTATGTCATAATTCATGTCTGAACAAATTTTTGAGATAAGTGTACTATCAACACCACCTGAAAATGCTACACCAATTTTCTTTTCTTTTATAGTTTCGGAAATAGAATTTTTTATATTTTCAAGTAATTCTTGGTTTATCTCATTCATTTTTTACCCGCGTTATAGATTCCATAGGAATGGTAATGAATCAATCTCTTTAACTATTAATTTAACATTCTATGTATTAGAATAATGAAATTATCTAAAAGAGAAATTGATGAAGAATTAAAGAATCTACCAGGTTGGAGTATTGTAAATGAAAAACTCCACAAAGAATTTCAATTTGATACCTTTAACCAAGCCTTTGGATTTATGACCAGAGCAGCTATGGAAATTGAAAAAATGAATCATCATCCAGAATGGTTTAATGTATACAACAAAATTACCATAGAACTAACAACTCATGACGCTGGTGGCATCACCAAAAATGATGTTGATCTAGCCAGAATTCTAAATTCTTTAGCATAACCACAAAAGAGCAATTTTAGGCGTAATTATTACAGAATTTATATTATGATCCAAAGTCAGATGACTTCACATGGCTTCAAGTCCCACAATTCTGGATTCAGACTTTAGATATATCGATAAGAAAGGAAATTTGCTCAGAACAAGAACAGAGCTAACAGTAGCACAAATGCTAACATTTCTTGAAGATGAATATCAATACAATCACAAACTTACCTTAAAAAATGGAAATGAAGTTACAGTTGATTTTAAGACAGAAAAAGGATTGATTGAAGTAATTGATGGTGATGCAGATATTGAAAAATATAAACAAATCAAAGAAGAATTTCCTCAAGAAAAAATAATGGCAATTGGACATGCAAAATATTCAGCACAAATTAAAGAATTACAAGATATTGTATTTTATGATAAAACTCCACAAACAGGTTCTATATTTTTGGAAGATGCATCATTCTCATTTGATTATGCACATATACTTCCATTAGTTGAAAAATGTTCAATTTTGCATGGACATACATCTTCAGTAATGGTAGAACTTATTGGACAAATGAAAGACAATCTTCTTTTAGATTTTGGTGAGGCAAAAAAAATTATCAAAGAAGTTGTTAACATATTTGATCACAAATTTTTCATTAATAGAAAATATCTAAAGAGTGAAGATGAATCTCATTATGTAATTCAATTTGAAGGTCCTAAAGGAATGTTTGAATTACAAGTTCCAAAAAATACTACGTATCTTTTAGAAGGAGAAGCCACTGTAGAAAATCTTTCAAGTGAAATTATCAAGCTATTAGCACCTAAAATGCCATCAAATGTAGAAGCTGTAGGAGTTTACATCTATGAAGGGTATAACAAAGGTTCTCATATTATTTCAAAGATCTCAAGATAATTAAAAAATGGAACCTAAAATTTCAGAAAAAGCATGGAATCCAGAGTTAGAAAAGAAAATTCTCAAACAATGGGAAGAAGAAAAAATCTATGATTTTACACCACAAGATGACAACTACACAATAGATACTCCGCCACCATATCCATCAGGTAGACCTTGGCATATTGGAGCAGCAGCACATTATTCACAGATTGATATGATTGCACGCACTGCCAGAATGAATGGAAAAAATGTCTATTTTCCAATAGGAATTGACAGAAATGGATTACCCGTAGAGCTGTACACTGAGAAAAAACACAAAATCAGAATGAGAGAAACAGATAGAGGGGAATTTCTAAATCTGTGTAGAGAAGCACTAGATGATTTAGAAGCTGAGATGATTCTCATTATGAAAAATCTAGGAATTAGTGGAGATTTTTCAAACTACTATAGAACTGATTCAGAAGAATACAGAACACTTACGCAATCAACATTCATTGAATTATGGAAAAAAGGTCAGGTGTATCTTGCAAACAGACCTAACAACTACGATTGGGTTTCAGGAACAACTATTGCAGATGCAGAAATAACATACCAAGATTTACCAACAAAATTAGTTTACATGAAATTCAAAATTAAAGATACTAATCAAGAGATAATTATTGCAAGTACAAGACCAGAACTACTTTGTGCATGTAAGACAATTATTGTTAATCCTGAAGATGGGAGATACACGCAACACATTGGAAAGAAAGTGATTGTTCCAATTACTAATGCCGAGGTAGAACTAAGAACTCATCACTCTGCTCAACAAGAATTTGGTTCAGGAGCAGTAATGGTTTGTAGTTATGGTGATCAAAACGATGTTGCATTGTTTAGAGAATTAGAATTAGAAGAGATTGTTGCAATTGGATTAGATGGAAGAATGACAGAAGTTGCAGGAGAATATACCGGATTAAAACCAAAACAAGCAAGAGCAAAAATTATTGAAGACTTAGAGGCTAAAGGATTTGTAGAAAAAATTGAAGACATTGTTCATAGAACTCCAGTTTCAGAGCGAAGTAAAAATCCAATTGAAATTATTCCAATGGAAGAATATTACCTAAAACAAAAAGAATCAGTTGAAAAAATAAAAAATCTTGGACAAGAAATTACATTTCATCCTAGTATGCATAAGCAGATTCTAATGAATTGGCTAGAATCTATCAATATTGATTGGCCAATCTCACGAAGAAGATACTATGGTACTGAAATCCCAATTTGGTATTGCAAAAACTGCACAGAACCACACATTCCTGAGCCTGGAAAGTACTATAGACCTTGGAATGAGAAATGTCCAATTAGTAATTGTACAAAATGTGATTCTACTGAATTTGTTGGCGAAGAAAGAACCTTTGATACATGGATGGATTCTAGCGTATCTCCACTTTTCATTAGCAAGTATAATAAAGATGAGGAATTTTTCAACAAAGTATATCCTGCATCAATTAGACCACAAGCTAAAGACATTGTCAGAACTTGGTTATACTATACACTTCTAAGATGTGAACAACTTACAGGACAAAAACCATGGTCTGAGGCATGGATAATGGGATATGGTCTTGATGAAAAAGGAATGAAAATGAGTAAGAGTAAAGGAAATGCAATAGATCCTTTGCCAGTTATTGAGAAATTGGGTGCTGATACTTTTAGATTTTGGAGTGCAAGTGAGATCAATCATGGGTATGACTTTAGATGTAATGAGCAAAAAATTGAGTCAACTAAGAAATTTCTTAGTAAGTTGTGGAATGTATCAAGATTCCTATCTAGTTTTCCAGTAATTGAGTCAGGAACACTTTGTGCATCTGACAAATGGATATTATCGGAATTAGATAATCTGATAAAAGAATGCAACAAAGGATATGATGAATACAACTTTTTCATTCCAGCAATTGTAATTAGAGAATTTACATGGAATGTCTTTGCTGCTCACTATATTGAAATGGTAAAAGCTAGAGCCTATGGAATTGATTTTACAGATGAAGAAAGAGATGGTGCAATTTTTACTCTACACAAAACATTATCAACAATTCTAAAATTATTAGCGCCAATAACTCCATTTATCACTGAACACCTTTGGAGAGTTTTGTATTCACAAGAAAGTATTCATAAACAAAAAAGAGTTGAAGATGAAAATATTCAAAATCAAAGCGACATTACAAAAGAAATTACTGAATTTAATTCCAAAGTGTGGAATGAGAAAAAATCTCAGAATTTATCATTAAAAGATTCAATCAAAATAGAAATTCCTAAAAAACTTGAGCCATTCAAAAAAGACCTAAAATCTATGCATAATTTGACTGATTGAGCCTTATTTATAGATGAATCATGTGTAGGATTCGTTTCAACCATTTTGGAGCTAAATTTGGATGTAGATATACAGAAAAAAGAATTTCAAAGATTATCTGACCTAACAATGCAAATAAAAACTCATTTTAGGATATGTACAAAATTATCATTATTATGAAATCGTCATATTTTAAAAAAATCTAAAAAAAATCAGGACAAAAAATGGATTCATCTTCTAATGTAGATCTGTTTGAAACATTAACAATGTTAATTCATCTTTAATAATACTCATTTTTGCAGCTGTAATATGTCTGCCCTTAATTTAGCAGTAGTTGTAAAACTTGAACCTGATTTGTCAGAGGGAAATATTAGTTATAATGCTGATGGCACGTTAGACAGAAAAAAAACAAAAAATACACTTGGTCCACATAGTAAAATAGCAGCTCAAGCAGCATTTTATGCCAAGGTCAAATATGGCGCAAAAATTTCTATTGGCACTATGAGTGGTCATGCAGCCAATAATGCATTACAAATTGCCATGGAAACTTGTGATGCTGATGTTCTTCAATTATACAGTGATCACAAATTTGCGGGAGCCGACACTATTGGTACTGCAGAAGTTCTAAAAAAGGGAGTTGAAAAAATGAATGGAAAAATGGATATTGTTTTTTCAGGTCACAGAGCAACAGATGGTGAAACCGGTCAAGTTGGCCCGCAAATAGCGTGGAAGTTGGGACTCACATTTCTTGGCAATGTTATTAGTTATGATGTTAATTTAGAAAAAAGAACTGTCACAGCAAAACGCTTGGTGAATTTACGTGGTGTGCCAGAAATTATACAGGAAGTAGAAGCGCCTTTACCAGTATTTATCGCAATTGATCCCTCTTACAAATATTACTTTGATACTGTTTCCTTGAGATTAACTGCTGAAAAATATAAAAGAGAAGCTCATGAACGAGCACAACATTATAGTGATTATCTACAGACTTTTACACGTGAAGAACTTGGTGCAGATGAAACTCTTGTTGGATTAATTGGTTCACCAACAATAGTGTATAATGTACAACGTGTACCAAAAGGAAAAGCTACAAGAAGTGCCAAAATTTTAGATGGTTCAAATCCTGAGCATATACGTAAAACCGTCACTGCAATTAAAGAAGCATTTTCTGCAATGGTGATTAAATGACTGAACCTTATCGTCATGTTTTTGTCGTTATAGAACACATTGATGGGAAACTACTTCCAGTAAGTCTTGAAATGTTAGGAGAAGCAAGAAGGTTATTTGATGACTATAACACTAGGTATGCTTCAAATGAAAAAGTAGTTGCAATAGTTTTAGGACACAACATAAAGGATTTATCAAAAACATTAATTGAACATGGAGCTGATACTGTAGTAATAGCAGATCATCCTGCATTGCATGCGCTTATAAACAAAATCCATACCAAAACAATTTGTCAAATATGTTTAGACAGAAAAACAGCTACTAAAATTGAGCCTTCTTATGCATCAGAATATCAAAGACCACGATACATGTTTTTTGCAGCAGATGGAATAGGACGTCATTTATCATCAACTGTCTTGGCAGAACTAGATTCAGGTCTAGCATCAGATGTTAACAAACTTGTAATCTCAGATCTAGAAATCAGTCATCCAGTAAAAACAGGTGGTAAAAAAGTTATGTACAAAAAAACCCTAGAAATGTATCGAGTAGATTTTTCTGGATTTTTATGGACTACCATTCTTTGTCTTGACAATACAAATGAAAAATTCCCACAACGTGAATACTCTCCACAAGCCTGTAATATTATTCCAGGTGCATTTGAACCACTAAAACCAAATTCACAGAGAAAGGGAAATGTGATAGATTTCGAACCAAAAATAGATGAAGATGATCTTAAAATCAAAATTCTAAGTCAGAAATTTGTTGAAAGTGAGGTTGATTTTGATAATTACAAGGCTGTTGTAGGATTTGGACGAGGAATTCAAGAATCTCCAGAAAGAAACATCAGGCTAATTGAGGAATTTGCCAAACAACTTGATGCCCAGATAGGTATATCCCTACCTATCTCGAAAAATGTTTTTTCGGCTAGTCCATCAGTTACATCAACTTATATGATTCCAGCTAGAGTTATTGGGACTAGTGGACAAAAAATCAGCCCTATGTTGTACATTGCTTGTGGAATTAGTGGTGCAATGCAACATTTGTCTGGAATGGAAGATTCACAATTTGTTATTTCAATAAATGCTGATGAGAATGCTCCAATTAAAGATGCATCAGATATTCTTCTCAAAGGTAGGATGGAAGATGTGATTCCTTTATTGATGGATGAGCTCAAAAAACAATTACCAACAATAGAGGTAAAATAGAATGGAACAGTATGACGTAGCAATTATTGGTGGGGGTTCTTCTGGATTAGCTGCTTTAAAACAACTGTCAAATCTTGGAAAACAAACAATTCTATTAGAGGCAGGTAGCAAAATTGGTTCTAAAAATATATCCGGTGGAATTCTTTATTCAAAAAAACCAAAAAAATCCCAAGTAACCAATGTTGATGATCTTTATGAAAATTTCTTAAATGACGCACCAGTAGAAAGAAAAATTACAAAATATATCCTCCATTCTACATCTAAAGATAAAATTTATTCTATGGACTTAACTTCAGCCCATGATTATCAAACTAATTTTGCTTATTCAGTTCTTATGACAAAACTCAATTCTTGGTTTGCCAAACAATCCTCTGAAAAATCACAAAAATTTGGAGGTGGAATTATTCCTGGTGTTCATGTTAAATCAATCACATGGAATGACAAGGGAAGAACAATAATACAAACTGATGAATTAGATGAATTTGAAGTCAAGGCAATAATTGCTGCCGATGGTGTAAACTCTGAAATAGCAGAAATGGTAAGAGCTAGAACAAAATTTACCACATCACAGTTGTATCAGGGAGTAAAAATTATTGTCAAACTACCTGAAAAAATAATCAACGAAAGATTTTCTGTAAGTTCTGATGAGGGAGTAGCTCATCTTTTTGCTGGTGATGTTACACTAAATCATATTGGAGGAGGTTTTCTTTACACCAATCATGATACACTATCAATTGGTGCTGTCTATCATTTGGATTCTTTGTTAAATAATCCAGTTGAACCATATACGTTAATTGATTCTCTTTTAAAAAATCCTATGATAAGTGAGATAATCAAAGATAAGGTTCCTATAACAAAAGAGATCGATAAAAATTTACCACAAGAAGAACAGCTTAAAACACGTTTTGATATTGCAAAACTAATCAAAAATTGGAATGTATTCAGAGGAAATTATCTTACTTCAACATGTGATGATCCTGATAATGCAAAACTGCAATTAGAGAATACGGAAGAACAAATGATCCAAAAATATGATATTGATTTTGGAATCAATTATGTAGAATCTGAATATGGGGCAAAACTGATTCCAGATGGTAAGAGAGGTAGAATGGAAAAACCATTTTTCAGAAATATTTTGTTTGTTGGCGATGCGGCAGGTAGAGGAATTTTCATTGGGCCTAAAATTGAGGGATTAAATGTAGGAATTGATGACGGGGTAAGAGCAGCTAATGCTGTTGCAAGAGCTATTGATAGAAATGATTTTTCGGAAAATTCAATGGGTAAATATTATACACAATTAATAGATCAAAGTCCATACACAACGGATATGAAACAAATCGATAAAGATTATTTGAAAATATTTTTTGATGCTGTAAAAGATATTCCAAAAGATATTATTGGTTCACGTTATGGTCCAATTTTAAAAATGATGTCAAGTAGTACATTTAGAGGTATGATAATAAAATTTGCAAATATTCTTGGATATGACAAACTTTTGCCAATTATTGAAACTGAAGACACATACGTAAAAATTCCAATACAACTAGCTGAAAGAATGGGCCAAACTATTTCCTCATCATACTCTCCAAATATCCCTTCTATTGGAGATCGTATTTCAAAATTAAATTATAATGATGACTATCTTACTCATATTAAACTGCTAGACACTGATAATGAATTTATGAATAAGATGTGCACCTTGTGTCCTGGAAAATGTTATGCTGAAGAAAATGATAAAATAATTTTACAGTATGAAGGATGCCTGGATTGTGGAACTTGTTCACAAAAAACTGAATGGCATCATCCACGTGGAGAAAAGGGAATTCATTACAAATATGGCTAACTGAAACTTGGATTACTCAGAAATGCCATAATTTTTAATTTACAAAGTTCTCTTTGATTAATGTATTTTGAATTTTTTCAATCAATGCTTTATAATCCACATCAGAGTCGATTGAAACTCGTAAATATTCATTATTTTTCAAAGAAAATGTCAATAGTATAGCATTTTCAAAATTTACCATAGCGTACTTTGCAACTCCTAACTGACTTTGAAACATCTTGTAAGTTTCCCATCGTCTAATATCGTATCGCACTGAATCTTGCATCTCTTCTCTACTTAGATAGGGTATGATGTCAGCTTGATAACCGTCTGTAATTTTCTCAAAATTCATGTCATACATACCTACAAATCGAGTATGTTCAATCTTTAAAATTTCTGTAAGAAGATCACAATGTTCCATGAAATTATTTTATTCTCTTTCTATATTAATAATTTGCAGATTCTTTTTCTTGAATATGTCATTAAATTCTTTGTTACATTCAAAAAAAGATTTGAAATATTTTAAAATACATCTCTTACTTTCAATTTATTAAATAACTCATTTTTTCAGAGATTTTTGTAAAACTTCATTGATCACTTTAGAAAAGCTAACAGATTTCTTGTTTTCTTTGATTTTTTTTGCTTGTAGTTCTCTGAGTTTTGTTATTGTTTCCTGATCTAACATAACTGTAATTCGTTCACTCATAAAAGAAATTGATTTTTTATGAATATATGTAATACTTGGCCGTGTAGAAACCATCGATTCTTGACCATTTTGTAGATCAGATGATACAG
>JBHHZR010000011.1:0-48449 GCA_046758125.1 Candidatus Nitrosopumilus sp.
ATCATGTCCTACACTTTACTACATATTGGTTCAGCCAAAAAGACATAATCTCACAATAACTTCTGAGATCTATGATCGTGTTGCCAAAATCTACAAGAAAGAAAAAACAGACAAGAGTCTGACGCAGTGGGTCAGCGACAAATTACTGATGGCGCTAGAAAAAGACGACTTTTTGAAAAGCTATGCTCCATTTCTTAGCAAGATTACAGTTAGTGGAAACAGCGTTATCATACGAGATGAAAAGCTGCAAAGACTTGTAGAGGTAATCTATCGTGATAACAAATTCTGGTGCGACGTTGATGAAGAAGAGTGTTGTGTTCACGTACACTTTGCATTGGCTCTTCCAGAGTTAGCAGAATTGCAAAATAAATAAAAAATTTACATCTCAAACACATCATTAGAAAAACAACAATATCAATCTGCCTCTTCTGATCTATTTCCTAATAATTCTCAAGTGACCCAATATGGTTTTTACAAAGATTAACCGTTACAGGTGGCTCCTGTTTGTTTAGCTGTAAAAGAAGATGGAAAAAAATGCAAGGAATGGACAAAGTTCAAAGCTAGGTATTATGGAAATCCTAAGATTTATTCAAAAAAGATACTATTGAACCCGGTCGTTCTTGACTTCTATAATGTTGAACTTCTTTTTCTAATTTCTGAATATATTTTTCACATCTTTCTACTAATTCACTTATCTTTTGTAAATTTTTAAATGATAATTTCTTTGGTTTGACGTATTGTTCCACTAATTTTTCTAGTTTGATATTGTTAATTTCTTCCATTTTTATCCTAATTTTCTGTATTTTATGCCAGAGGTTTCTATCATTTTTGCGTGCCTGTTGCAAAAAGCTGGAAATGTTGATTGTGGTGCATTTTGTAGTTTAATTTGAGAAGGATCACCAAAGTATTCTATCATTTGTTGTGCAATATTTTTACACTGATTTCCGTCTTGATCAAATGCATTACATCGGATTTTTCCAAGGTATTTATCAGATTTGTATTTGGTAATCTCATCTTCCAAGGTTTTCAGATAATGAATACATTAATCAAAAACAGAATTTCTAATGTTTAATTCTGTAACTAGACGACAAATATTTTCGAATTTTGGTAAATCTCAATATAAAATTTAGATGATCTTTTTATCTTGCAATAATCTACGATTGTTTTGTTTATCAAACTCCTAGATTTGATAAATATTCAGAAATAGTTGAATATAAATGAAATTTATTAGCCATAAAAAGGTAAATTAATACATGTTTATATAATTTTGGAAATTTATTAAATATTTGTATTATCATGTTTAAGTATGCAAAGAGAAGATGACTACTACAAGCAGCTCGAATCCAGAATTAGACAATTAGAGCATGATGTATCAATTGCAAATACCGAGAGACGCATACAGGAATCAAAGATAAAAGATGCAATTCAAGAAAAAGAAAAATCTCAAGATATTCTTCAAAGGTATGAAAGAAAATTAATCGAGTACAGACTCACAGTTGATTTTCTAAAAAAAGAAATCAAACAGACCAGAAACATTTGCAAACTTGCAGAGGCAAAGTCAACTAAGGTAGAATCAGAGCTTGGCTTTGAGCGCAACATAAGAAACACCCAACAAAGTAATCACCAACTCCACAATCAAATACTATACAATCAAAACAAGATTTTACAAGACAGATTATCGCAGGTATTTTCCCAAGAACATTCTATGAGAAAATCCGTAAAAATGCAACAAATCAAAGTAATTGCCTTGGCCGGTATCATAGGATTTGCAATAATTGCATTTTTGCCCACCATTCAAGAAAATCTGACTCAATACATGTCGTATGAAAAGTTCCAGTTATCAGAACCGGTAAATGATCTGGTTGTAGTAGACAGTCTGAGAGGAGATACTATTGATGCGCCATACTTTTGGAGAGTATCTAATTCCAAAATAATGGATGTTACCATTCTAAACTACGAAGGATTATCAGAAAAAAAGATCAATATCATCAAAGACACAATACTATCGACTGATTCTATTAAAGTAGATGATTCTGTTTTGCACAAGGGTACTGAGGGTCAAAAATCCACTTATTTTATTGGATGGAAGGGCGTAATACAAGACATTCAATCAAAAAGCAATACACCAATAACCATTCCTTCAAAATTTAACATAATGGTTTCAGACCAGGTACTTGGCGACATAATAATCAAACCAGTATCATATCCAAACAAGGACGGATATGACGGATACACCATAAACAGACTGGATGGCAACAGGATACTGCAATCTACAATAATACTTTATGATATTGAAAACAAAGACGACGACCAGTTTGCAAAATTAGTCCGACATGAGTTTGGCCATGCACTGGGACTAGGCCATTCCACAGCACCTGAGGACCTGATGGCACCATCCATGGGAGACTCTTATCCGTATATTTCGCCATGCATGAAAGATGCACTGGAACAGTTGTATACATTTGGGTTGACAGAGGAGGTAACCTGTAAACTATGATATCATCTAACAATGTTGAGAAAATGATGCAAAAAATGATGGCATCAATCAAACTAGAAGAGCTGTACAAGAGGCTTTATGACGACTCTCCTGACATGCTAAGAACCATCAACACACAAGGAATCATCTTGGCATGCAACTCTACGTATGCAAACAAACTCGGGTACTCCAAAGACCAGGCAATTGGAATGAGCATATTTGAGCATATTGCATTCAAAAGCATGTCGGACATAAGAGACTCTTTTGATACTTGGAAAAAAAACGGCGTTGTCAAAAACAGGGAGATGTGGTTTAAAAGAAAAGATGGCAGCGAGTTTCCTGTACTATTAACTACAAACAATCTTTACGATAAAAATGGCATGGTTGTTGGAAGCAACACCATAATTCGAGATATCACAGAAATTTGGAAGATAAGAAACGAGAGTGAAAAAAAGGAAAGAGAGTTAATCAAACAGTATCTAAAAATAAAAAAACTATCCAAACAAAAAGACGAGTTTATGTCAATGATTAGTCATGAACTAAAGACTCCCTTGGTTCCAATCAAAGGATATACGGATCTATTAATGGCAGAAAAGTTTGGCAGATTAAATGAAAAACAAAAACGAACCTTAAATGTAATTAATAGTAACATAAACTTTCTTCATTCATTAGTGTCTGACCTTTTGGATGCACAAAAACTGGAATCGGGAAATTTCAAGTTACATAAGAAATTCCATGATATGAAGGAAGTTATTTCAGAAGCATTGTATGAATCAAAACCATTTGCAGAAGATTCTTGTGTAACCATACATGATGATCTTGATCCAGACATTATCTGTCTTTGTGACAAGGCTAGACTAAAGCAGGTTATAACTAATCTGATTACAAACTCAGTCAAATTCAAACAGGGCGACAGTGGAAAAATCCATGTGGGATTGTTTCGTAAAGGAAATAATGCACAAATCGTAATAAAAGACGACGGAATCGGAATCAGAAAAGAGAAAGTAGACAAGATCTTTGGAAAATTCTATCAAGCAGATACATCAAACACAAGAGAACAGATGGGTGTGGGACTTGGGTTGTCAATATGCAAAGGAATTATAGAAACGCACGGAGGCAAGATCTTTGCAAAGTCTGAAGGTCCAGGCAGGGGAGCTGAGATGTATGTGTTGCTTCCCATGAGTCATTCAAACAAACTTATCTCATCTATGGATTAGGCGTTTGTCAAGAATTGCAATGATAAAGTGATGTCAAC
Organism: Candidatus Nitrosopumilus sp.; assembly: GCA_046758125.1. GTDB lineage: Archaea > Thermoproteota > Nitrososphaeria > Nitrososphaerales > Nitrosopumilaceae > Nitrosopumilus. The sequence continues at coordinate 3,732 of JBHHZR010000011.1, forward strand.
CGGAGACGATGTAATCGATGGAGACAAGAGTATCACAAAGATTGTTGGAACAAATCAAACAACGAAAAATATTTCAAAACTGAATCAATACCGGCCATATTCATGCGAATGGAAGAAATGTTCTTCAAATTTGCAGAGAAAGGCGATAACGTGCTAACTTTTAACCAGAGTCGTATGTTGGCGCAAATATACAAGAAGGAACAAAACAAACATATCAGAGGAATGATAAAGCCATTGAACCGACTTGTACGTCTAGAATTTTCCTTAGCCGTGGCAAAGACGGCGAAATAATGGAAAAGCGATTATAATAAAACGATTGGGACGTTTACATCTATGTAAACATCCGTCTGCAGTTTTTCTCTACTGCTATTTCCAGCCTAATGACTTGATATCCTGTCTATCTTCTTAAGCTTTTTCTGATACAGTTTTGTGTTTTGCTGCATGTATTGCGTCTTTGTTGTAAGCATGTGCCACATTATGGTCATCATCTTGTTTGCCACATGCGTTAGCGCAACTGCATGTCCGTGCCTTTTGCAAATCCTCACATAGAACGATTTCATCCTCTCATCACATCTTACTGCAACATTTGCAGCCTGGATCATTACCCATTTTACCCTCTTGTTTGCATCTTTTTTCATCCTTCCATGATACAACGAGTCTCCTGACTGGTGAACCGTCGGGCACAGGCCAGACCATGATACCAGCTTTCTGGGTGTCGCAAACCTGGCAATGTCACCAATCTCTGATGATATCAGCATTGCAGCAAAATAATCCACTCCTGTCATGCTCATCAGAATTCTGACAGACTCGTTTTTGGCAGCTTCTTGCGCTATCTTCTTTTCAATGGCGTGTATCTCGTTGTTGATGTACTCGATGTTTCTTGTGCATTGTTGCAGCATGGTATAGTCGTTGGCATCTCCAAGATTCTGATTTTTTAGCCACGACATTCCTCTCAAATTAAAAATTCTCCCACCCTCATATTGCAAGTCATATTTGTCAAGAAGACTGTGTATCCTATTTACCACCCTTGTTCTGTCCTGTACAAGGCTCGTCCTGTGTCTTAGAAGCAGCCTGTTACTTCTGATGTGTACTGACGCAATGTAGCACTCGCTGACCATGCCAGATCTTAGAAGGTGTGCCAGTGTTCTTGCGTCAAGCTTGTCGGTTTTTACTGTGGCTTCCGCTATTGCCCTAGTTTTGAGTGGATTGGCAAGTTTTACGGCGATGCCGTATCTCTCAAACGTGTCGTGAATTTTTATCCAGAGATTGCCAGTTGATTCGCATACTGCCTGGCATTTTTGATATCTTTGCAGTACCTCCTCTGCAAACAATGATGCGGCTTTGAGGGTGTTCTCAAAGATTGTCTCCTCTAGGATCGTTCCGTATTCATCTGTTATGCATACGGCGCATTTTTTCTTTCCAATATCAACTGCTATGTTCTTTAAATTCTCACCTCCTCTTTTTGGTCGGCTGGAAATGCTGCAAACATCTATCAGAGCTTGGCGCTCACCAATACTGCAGCTAAGAACGCTCCATTCAATATGAAGGCTTGACAAGCCATGTAAGCGCAGGAGTCAGCCAACCACAGACGATACGTGGAGGATGTTTACATGTATTCAATATTCCTATTCAATTTTTATTTTTGATAATTCAATACTAGAGGTGAGTTTTTCCAAATTAGTCTATGTTTTTTAATTTTAGACCTTACAAAAGAAGATTTTCTATTCCTTTTTAATCCAATCATGATCGGCCTATCGACGTTCAAAATACGAACCTAATGAATAACCCCACAGAAGTCCACCAAATATGTTTGAGAAGATAAGGAATGCTATTGCTGAAGAATGGAGTGGATTAGGAATAATTTGAGTTACCATTTCTCCAGTTAGAACTTTGAGAACTATCGTAACATAGTTTTTGCTAGAGGCGTCCACAGCGTTTAGTTTAAACTTATGAATTCCTGTTTGGTTTACATCGAAATTGAAAGTATGGTTTTGATCGTCTATTGAAATTATTTTTTGTCCTGTCATCTATCTAACAAAGTATTTGCTTTTAATAATATTTTCCAAAAAAAGGTATGATTTTAGCAAATGATCCTATTTGATACAGGCAGAATTTTTTTTATAGTCATCAGCTTAACCAGAAACAATGAAAAGACTAGATATAATGATTCCAAATATGCGCCGTGGCTCTGTAGTTGATGCCATAATAAAGGCAGGAGCTGGAGGAGTGACAATAGCAGAGACTAGGGGAAAAGGATCTGGAGAAAGACCAATGGTTGGAGGCGCCAGAGGAACTGCAAGATATGTAGCCGAATACAATCGAACAGATACAATAACTACCATAGTTGATGATTCAAAAGTAGAGGCTGTTGTTGCAGCTGTACTCGATGTTGCAAAAACTGGCTCAAAAGGCGATGGAAAAATCTTTGTTTCATCTGTTGAAGAATCATATGATATTACCACTGGTCAAAAAGAAGCATAAATAATTGTAATAATTTAACTGGATTTGGATATTGTACTAAGAAAAATAGAATGCTTTTATGCAAAACACAAACCTAGGAAGATTCATAATTTTAATGGAAGTTAGTACTGGCGATCCATGCATTCTGTTTGACAGTCCTTTGGTTGTACAATGAAACCAATGAGGAGCACTAACTTCCAGATAATGTATCAATTTCATATAGAAAAAGTCTTTGGTAATCATTGCCACTGAATGGATCATACATAAGTAATGCAGCGATACTTTGTATACAATGGTCAGAAAATCAACCACAACGGCTGATTTGGAAGATAAAATAGCAAATTTGGAAAAAAGATTAACAGAAATATCTGATACAATTGAAACTCAGACAGCTCAGACTCTTGCTGAAAGTACGCAAGCAACACAACCGCCTCCACCTCAGGAACCACCCCAAATGCAAACACCCCCACCACAGACCACACAGTATGCTACAATACAAAAGTCTAGGAGTGAAATTTTAGCCGAATACGAACAAGATTATCTTCAGAGATTACAAAAAGAAGTAAAAGAACAAGCTGAACTTCAAAGAGCAGCTGAAGAATTAGTTGCAAAAAGAAAGGCTCAAACACAGACTAAATCCAGTCAGACTCCAAGTACAAAAGGCTCAATGCCAAAAGGATGGACTCCATCCTAAATTTTCATTTTTAGAACGTTTTGATGTATAATGTTGATATGTTATTGTATAAATCGTGGATTTACAAAACGATTTTTTTAAAAAATTGTATTGATGGAGGTTCGAATCCCATAGTAAATTTCTGATAATAAGTGTAAGCGAGTTCTACGGGTTTCGCACCCACTGTGGGACCTGATACCATCCGGTTTGAACCCATGACCTTTGTGACTAAAATTAAGAAGGCTTTTTTCCAGTTGTAATTATTTCAAACATATAGAAAATAATTTCAGTTTTTGAAAACCGCTAAAATCTTGCCCAATTTCGGCGCAAAAATTTGGCATGATTTGTTCATTGAGAGCTCTTAAATACATGAAGCTGATTTTAAATGAATCTCAGGATTCAAGGATATTTTGTATCTGTTTGAGAATTCTTGCAGAGGCCCCCCACACAATCTGATTTTGATAATCAAAAGTATACATCTCTTGAATAATGTTGTGAGAAGGATCTGGATCAGGTGCCATGGTTTTTAAAAAAGATTCTAATGGTATATGAAAAATTTTTTCAACTTCAGCATTTGCTGCTAGAGGGGGAATCTTATCGACAATTGAGATAAACGGTAAGATCAAAAAACCAGAATTCAAAGTAATAACAGGTTCTAGTTGACCAATTATCTGATTTTTGGTGATGTTTAATCCAATTTCCTCACTTGTTTCACGTAATGCTGTTTGTAAAAGATCAGAATCATCATTATCTAATTTACCACCAGGAAATGAAATTTCACCTGCATGAAATTTCATGTGTTTAGGTTTTTCAGTCATTACTACAATTGGTTCTTTACCATAAATTATTACAAGTACTGATGCCAATCGGTAATTTTCATCAGTTTTTAGATCAGGATTAATGGGGCTTGAAAGTCGTGACTTTAAATCATCTAAAAACATCTTGTTTCTTTCCCACTATTCCTCCTTGGTTTTGGTATTCAAAGGTTTTAACCAAGGATTGAAAAAATGACATCATGACAATCAGATATGAAGCTAATCCACCTAAAATTTTATCTGATGTAGATACAGATGAATCAATTGCAAAATTTATCAACAAAATAAAAATAATTTCAAAAAAATGTGATGCAATTCATCTTACCGAAAATGTATTAGGATTTAAAAGAGTCTCACCTATTGAAGTTGGAAAGAAAATCAAGGAAGAAATTCCAGACTTACCAATTACGGTTAGCTTAAGAGTTAGAGACAAAAATGAAAAAGAGATTTCAGAGTTTGTAGAAAATTGTATCTCTATTGGGTTTTCAGGAATTTTAGTATTAATGGGAGATCCATCACAAAATGGAATTTCAGATTCTGGCCAAATTTCAAGTACAACAGTAAAGAGATTAAAAAAACAAAGCATAGATTCAAAGATTGATTTGTATCTTTCAATTTCTAACAAACCAGATTTTTCCAAAATTAGAAAAAAATTAGAGGCAAATCCCAAAGGATTCATGACACAAGTAGTTCAAAATCTAGAACAAGTTCAAAATCTTTCGCAAAAGCTTAAAGGATTTTCAGTAATTCCAATCATCTTGTTTCCATCTGAGAAAAATGAAAAATCTGCAAAATTTTTGAATTTAGATTTATCATCATACAGTCAAGAGTTTGAAGAATTTGTAAAAAAGGCACATGAAATTACAGGAGATGTTTTGATTACATCACCAAGTGATTTTAATGGAGTAAATGAATTTCTAGAAAAATTAGGTTAAAGTACAAAGTATTGTGCTTTTGGATGATGAACAACTATTGCAGCAGTAGATTGTTCAGGAATAATTTGGCCAGATTCAGTCAATATCATTCCAGATTCTTCTGCTTTCAAAAGTTTCCACACAAGATGATGTTGAAATACATCAGGGCAACTTGGAAATCCCCAACTATATCGCAATCCACCATTCTCCAAACCTAATTCAGATTTTATCTTCTCATTAATCCAAGAAGCTAAAGCTTCTGCAATTTCAACTGCTAATCCGTGAAGATAGTATGCGTCAGTGTACTTGTCTTCATTATTCCATTGCTCAATTGTATCTGCTACTTTGTTGCCTACTGTTACTGCTTGAAATGCAACAATATCGTCTTCTCCAAAATAATCAGTTAGACATAGATGTTCAGGTTTTGTAGAGCGTGGAAAATCAAATTCTAAATCAGCACCTTCAGGGTTTTCAACTAGTAATTTTCCATCTTTGTTATGACATCTAAAGTACCCATAGACAATTTCAGGTTCGAAAAGTTTTTCTCTAATTATTCGAATCTTCCATTGATTTAGCAATTGTTCTTGATCAACTTCTGATTGAGAAGCTGCTTTTCCTCTAAGACCCCAAGATAATTTGAACAGTGATTTTTTGTCGATTAGTTGCCAAACCTCATCCATCTTGATTTGGTCTGCTCTTAAGCGAATTGGTTCTCCAATGATTTTGGGGACTGGTGCCTGAACTGATCTTATGTTACTCTTTGGAAGGTTATCAGAACCTACAGATGGAATCGTTTTGTCTTTCCAATTTTCTAACTTTTCTTTCCATTGAGCTAAAAGTTTTGGCTTGTCATCTGAAATCAAAGTATCCATTGTTTTGAGTCCTTCGAACATTGTATTGCAGTAAAATACTCCAGATTCATAAATTCCATCTTCTTTTGCAATTCTGTTAATGTAATTACTGTTAATTGCAGCGCCACCACAAAGAATAGGAATAGTCATCTTGTTTTTTCTTGCATGTTCTACGAAAAACTGCATTTGTTTTGAAGTTGAAACCAACAATGCAGACAAACCTATTGCGTCAGGTTTAACTTCATCAATTTTTTCTATAAATTTCTGTAAAGGAACTTGTTTTCCTAAATCATATACTGTGTAACCGTTATTTTGAAAGATTGTCTTTACAAGATTCTTTCCAATATCATGAACATCACCGTAAACTGTTCCTAAAACAAGTTTACCTTTAGTTGAACCCTCTTCTTTGAGTAAATATTTTTCAAGTTCACTAACTGCAGCTTTCATGCATTCTGCAGATTTGAGAACAAAGGGTAAGATTAATTCTCCAGCACCAAATTTATCACCAACTTCCTTCATTGCAGGAAGCAGATCTTCATTTAGTGTTCTAATTGCATCATCATGGGTAATTTCTTGAGTAGCATCCAAAGACAAAAATCCATCATTGTCTTTTATGATTTTGTTATTACCAAGTTTTTCAGCAATTGCTGACACTACATCATTTTGAATTCCATCTTTGAGTCTATTTACAATCCTAAAGTTAGCACGTTTTCCAGGAGGCCAAGAAGGATCCACATCTACTTTTTTCTCAGTAGCATTACTTTGTGGACCAGCCTTTTCAAAATATGATATTAACTCAGATAATGCGTTTGGATGAGTATTAAAGATCAAGTCTTCTGCAAGTTTTTTTTCTTTCTTATCAATTTCTCCATAAGGAATAATATCCTTGGCATTAACTATTGCAGTATCAAGTCCAGCTTTTACTGCATGATACAAAAATACTGAATTGAGAATTTTTCTTGCGTATGGGATTAAACCAAAGCTGATGTTGCTAAGACCTAATGTAGTAAATGAATTTGGGAACTTTTCTTTAACAAGTCGAATTCCTTCAAGTGTGTTTTTTCCAGCATTAAGAAATTCATCCTCTCCTGTTGCTAAAGTAAAAGTAAGAACATCAAAGATGAATTGTTCAATTTTTAATCCATATTTTTTTCCAGTTTCATAAAGTAGCTCAGCTGTCTCTACTTTTTGTTGTGGAGTTTTTGCCATTCCATTAGGGCCAATACACAGTGCGATTGCAGGTAATCCATACTTTGCCATTAATGGAGCTAGTTTTTCAAATCTACTTCCATTACCTTCGAGATTAATTGAATTAATTATTGGTCTTCCAGGAATTTGTTTAACTGCTGCTTCAATAACTTCAGGATCAGTTGAATCTATTACAAGAGGAGCATCAATCTCCAAGCTCAATCTTTTTACAAGATTTAACATGAAATCTTTTTCATCAGAGCGTTCAGTAGTTGCAACACATACATCAAGACAATGAGCACCATCTTCTACTTGAATTCTACCTAAATCAACTAGACCATCATAATCATCATCAAGTACAAGCTGTTTTGCTTTACGAGAACCTTGTGTGTTAATTCTCTCTCCAATAATTAGAGGAGCTGGAAGTTGCTTGAGATCTACTGCTTTTAGTGCAGAACTCACTCTAGGAACAGTCAATATGATAAATCACACCAGTTTTTCTAAAAACTTAACCCTTGAGAGAGTTAGCTTTTTCGTCAATTACTTTTCTTAGTGCTTTGATGTGTTCAGGATTTGTTCCACAACATCCTCCAATTATTCTAACTTTTTTGTATTGATTAAGAAAATCACCTAAGGCAGTACTCATCTTATTTGGAGTCATTTTGTAAACTGCCTGACCTCCTTCATTTTCAGGCATACCAGCATTTGGAACTACCAAGAGATGATGATCATTTTGCTCATCAAGCCATCTTACACTTGGAATCATCTCAATTGGTCCAGTTGAGCAATTCAATCCAAAAACATCAATTCCCATATCAGATACGGTTGTGTATGCAGCCTGAATGTTTGTTCCAAGTAACATCTTACCATATTGATCCAAGGTTGTATTTGCAATGATAGGAATATTCTTTCCAGTCTTTTCTTTGGCATTTTGACAAGCTTCAATTACTAATTTTACTTCCAAGATATCTTGACTTGTCTCAATAAGTAATGCGTCCACCCCACCAAGGATCAATCCTTCTGCTTGTAATTCAAATGCTTCTCGTATTTCATCAAGTGGTTTTTGTCCTAAATCAGGATCATTTGAACTTGGAAGAAAACCTGAGGGTCCCATTGAGCCAATTACATATCTTGATCTATCAGAATATTCTGCACAAACTTCAGATGCTAGTTGTGCAATCTTTTTGTTAAACTCTACTGTTTGATCACCAAAACCATATTCATCTAGCTTTATTTTGTTTGAACCAAAAGAATTTGTTTCAATGCAATCAGCTCCTGCATCTAAATAATTTCTATGAATCTGTTTAATCCATTCAGGATGTGTCAATACTAAACCATCATTAAAACCATCTTGGTTGTTTGGAAAGTCTTCTGGTTTTGGATTATACTTTTGAATCTCAGTTCCCATTGCACCATCAAAAAGTAAAATTCTGTTTTGTAGTGCATCCAAGAACGGTTCTTTTTGTGCCAATTTGATTTCAAAATACTTTAGAAGAGTTTAACTCTTTTCAGAAAAATCCACAGTCATTTGTGTTATAATACGTATGTTGAAATTAGGTGAAAAGCAATCTAATGTACATTTATGCAAAGACTTCAAGTAAATAATTTGGTTCGTAGTGCAACATTTTTTCAGCATGCTGGAATCTCAATTGTCTTTGTGTTCATGCCCATTATTGCAAAGGGCGTTACAGAGTCTGTCTTTGAGATTGGCCTCGTTGTAGCCTCATTTAGTTTTGCACAGATTCTATCTGAAATATACTTTGGAAGACACTCAGACAAGAAAGGAACTAGACTCAAATTCATCAGAATTGGCTTTATTGGATGTGCTGCAACCTTTGGATTACATTATTTTGCAGATGACATTACCCTGTTGTTTCTTGCAAGAATAGGGGCTGGAATTGCAAGTGGAATAATGATTCCTGCGATGATTGCATATGCATATGAATTAAACCACGAGAAAAAGAAGGCAGCAACCATAATCTCATTTCATGCATTAGGATGGCTTGCAGGAATTGCAGCAGCTGGATTTGCAAATGATTTGAAATTAATTTTTATAATTAGTGCTGCATCATTTATCATTGGATTGTTATTTACATTAAGACTTCCAAATCCACCGCAAGAAAAAGAGCTAGAACCTGGAACAACAAAAAGAATTATTTCAAGAAATAAATTTTTGTTCTTATCATTACTTTTACGACATATTGGTGCAGCAGCCGTATGGACAATTCTTCCAATAATGATTATGGAAAGACTTGGAGGAGAACTGTACCATATTTCAATTGTATATGTTGCAAACACGTTAACTGCATTTATCTTGATGAACTTGATGGCAAGCAAAATCAATTTATCAAATGTTACTAAATTTAAAATTGGAATTGGATGTACAGCATTTGTATTTGTTGGGTTATCAGTGATTACAGATTGGTGGATGGCAATGCCGTTTATGTCACTTGTAGGTGCTACCTGGGCATTTTTGTTTATTGGCGGAAACTTTCATCTAATGGAGAACAATCCACGTTCTACATCTACGGGAATCTTTAGCTCCACTTTATCAATTGCAACTGTAGTTGGTCCTGTAATTGCAGGAAGTATTGCATTTGTGTATGATTATGTTGGAGTGATGTACTTTGCAATAGCTATCATTGTTTGTGCATTTGTTGTGTCATTAAGAATTAAAAAATGAAATGCTGAAAAAATATTATCGCAATCCCCATCTAGACATTACTTTGTTTTCTAGTTTCTTGAAGACAATACCATCTACTGCAAGACCAATTCCCATTATCACAAGCATTATTGCAATTACTTGAGAGACATCATTTAGAGAACGTCCAGCATTTAGCAAGAATCCTAATCCTAGGAAGGAAAATAGTAGTTCAGCACCAATTACTCCTCTCCATGCAAATGCCCAGCCTTGCTTGAATCCAGAAATCATGTATGGAAATGCTGCTGGAATCAATACTGCAGAAACTAACTGACTGCCTTTAGCACCCATATTTCTTGCAGCCTCAATAAAGTGAGGATCTATATTTTTGACTCCAGTGTAGGTGTTAATTGTAACTGCAAAGATTGCTCCAATTGCCGTAACAAAAATAATTCCACTATCTGTTAATCCAAACCAAAGTATTGCAAGTGGAACCCATGCAATTGAGGGAATTGATTGCAATCCTAAAACCAAAGAACCTACAGTTTGATTTACAACTTCAACTCTTGCCATGAAAATTCCAAGTACTATACCACCAGCAATAGCAATTGCTAAGCCAATAGCTAGTCTCCACATGCTAGTTGCAATTCCATAAAACAGACTACCATCAGCTGCACCATATGCCAAGTCTTCAGCTACTTCATAGGGAGATGGAAAAATATTATCAGGCCAAACTCCCACCATGGAAATAATTTGCCAAACTATAATGATTCCAATGTAAAACACAATTCTATGAGGGGTGAAATTTTTTGCCACAACTATCACTCTTTACTTTTCTTTACCTCTGGTCTAAGTTCTGTTAAAATGTCTTGTTGAAATTTTAGCAATGATTCATCCTCAGTGACTCTAGGTCGTGGAAAATTATTATCCACTTCTTTTTTAATTATTGATGGACGGTTGCTAAAAACAGCTACCTTAGTTCCAAGTACTGCAGCTTCTGCAACATTGTGAGTTACAAATAAAATTGTCTTCTTTGTTTTCTCCCAAATTAGCTGCATCTCAACTAACAACAAGTCACGAGTTTGAGCATCAAGTGCTGCAAATGGTTCATCCATCAATAACACATCAGGATCCATCACAAGTGCACGAGCTATAGCTACACGCTGTTTCATTCCAGTAGAAAGTTGATAAGTATACGAATCTGCAAATTTTGTTAGCTGCATCATATCTAGATATCTACTTGATATCTTAGCTCTTTCTTCTTTTGGAATACCAGCCATCTTTAATCCAAATTCTACATTATCTTGAACCTTAAGCCATGGAAACAACGCACCTTCTTGAAATACCATAATTCTCTCAGGACCAGTCTCAGAAACTGGATGACCATCAAACAGAATTTGACCTTCGTCAGGTTTCTCCAACCCTGCAACTATGCGTAAAAAAGTAGATTTTCCACATCCTGAAGGCCCTACTAAACATACAAAGTCACCAGCCTCAACTTTGAGATCAACACCTCCAAGTGCCTTGAGTTTATGTGAGTTATGGGCAAAATATTTTACAATATTTTTTGCTTCTAGTTTGGTCATCTAAGTTCTAGTCTCCTCTATGGAATTTGTATCAAAGTAGTAAAAAATTCCAGACAAATCATATCCATTTCTTCCAAGATATCCAAGTGAATCAGCTTTTTGAGCAAAGGATACAACTGAGCTTGGAAGAGGATCTGCAGTTATAATAATATTAGATAATGCAATATCAACAACTTCATCAGATAATGATTGTCCCAAGTAAGAATTTAGAAAATTATTAAAAACAATTCGTGTCTCTTTAGGATGTTCATTTATCCAATTTACAGTTTCGTGATGAGATACAAGAAAATCAGAAACTATTTGTGGATTTTTTTTGATGTAATCTACATTTCCAATTAATAAAACAGATGCAAATTCTTTATCAGGCCAAAGATCTTCTTCATGGAATAGTCTTTTTCCATCAAGTTCTGTTTCTAAAATTGTAGCCCAAGGTTCTGCAACCCATGCACCATCAATATCTCCTTTTACAAAGAGCGTATAGATATCAGGATTTGAAATATTGTAAATAATAACAGAACCGCCTTTTTCAGCGGGTTTTAATCCATTTTCAGAAAGATAGTTTCGTAGTGATACGTCTTGGGTATTACCAATTTGAGGAGTTGCAATTTTTTTTCCTGCAAAGTCTGAAGATGAATTTATTTCAGAGTTTGGATGAACTATAAAACTTGCACCACCACTTGCTGCACCTGCAAGAATCTTTACATTGTTATGTTCTGAATTCAAAAATCCATTAATTGCGGGACCAGGTCCTACATATGCAAGATCAACAGAACTTGCAAACAGAGACTCTATTGCTTGGGGCCCACTATCAAAAACTCTAGTTTCAATTTTTGTTTGCTCTCCAATTTTTTCTTTAAAGAATCCTTTCTCGATTCCCACAATAGGAATTGCATGTCCGATATTTGGAAAATAAGCAATACGAATTTTATTTTCATACGCAGTATCACTAGCATTAAGAATAATTCCCAGTACAGACAACAAGACAATTCCAGCAATTCCTGCCGAAATAGCCGTAACAGTTTTCATAAAACAGCGTTATATTTGGTGGTTAAATAATCATCGAATTTTAGCTCAAGCTAGTCAGAAAATTTTTTTCAAAAAAATTGAATTCCAGCCTATCACAAAAGATAAATTCCAAAATACAACGAAAAAGATGTTTTATGACTCAAAAAGGAATTCTTGCATTTTCTGGAGGACTTGATACTTCAGTTGTTGTAAAATACTTACAAGAAGAACATGACATGGATGTCATTACAGTTACGGTAGATGTTGGACAAGAAGATGACAATAAAAAAATTGCAGATAAAGCAAAAAAACTTGGAGTAAAAAAACACTATAACATTGATGCGCGAAAAGAATTTGTTAAAGAGTACATATTTCCATCAATTAAAGCAAATGCACTTTATCAGAAAAAATATTGCCTTGCAACAGCACTTGCAAGACCACTAATTGCAGAAAAAGTGTTAGAGATTGCAAAGAAAGAAAAAGTAACATCACTTGCACATGGATGTTCAGGCAAAGGAAATGATCAAGTGAGATTTGACATTACATTACGTTCAGGTTCTAATCTTCCAATCATAGCTCCAATTCGAGATAAAAACTTGGATAGGGTTACAGAATTAAAGTTTGCAAAGAAGCATGGAATTCAAATCGATACTGTTGCAAAAAAATTTAGCATTGATCAAAACTTGTGGGGACGTGCAATAGAAGGAGGAGTTTTAGAGAATCCATATAATGAACCACCTAGTGATGCATTCATTTGGGTTAAAACAAAAAACCTACCGGACAAGGCAACATATTTGGAAATCAAATTTGAAAAAGGGATTCCAGTTGGAGTTGATGGAAAAACAATGGAATCTCAAAAACTAATTGAATACATTAACAAAAAAGCAGGTGCTGCGGGGGTTGGAATAGTTGATCATATCGAGGACAGAGTTGTTGGAATAAAATCTCGTGAAGTGTACGAAACTCCAGCTGCTACTTGTCTAATTGAAGCACATACTGATTTGGAAAAGATGGTTCACACAAAACATGAAAACAAGTTCAAATCCCTAATTGATGATGAATGGGCGTACTTGGTATATTCAGGGCTTTGGCAGGATCCCCTCAAAACAGATCTTGATGGATTCATTGAGGCATCTCAAAAGCCAGTATCAGGGACTGTGAAACTCAAACTCTACAAGGGAAGTCTAAGGGTTGTTGGACGAAAATCCACGAATTCCTTGTACAGTCACAATATTGCCACTTATGGAACAAAATCTACATTTGATCAAAGATTAGCTAAAGGATTTGTAGAATTGTGGGGAATGCAATCAACAGAAGCTAATAAATTACAAAAGAAAAGGTCAACAAAAACATGAACTGCCCAGAATGTGACGCAACATTAAACATTCCAGACGATGCCTCAGTTGGAGAAATAGTCTCCTGTCCTGATTGTGGTGCTGACTTTGAAATCGCAAAAAAAGACGGATCAAATGTAGAGCTTAAGCAAGCAGAAAGCGTAGGCGAAGACTGGGGAGAGTAATGTCAAAAGTCTGTATCGTGTTTGATCGTTTAAGAACGGAAGAAAAGATGCTCCAAAAGGAAGCATCAGATCTTGGACATGATACAGTGATGTTAGATGCAAAGACCACTCAAGTAAACACAGATAGCAAAAAAGAAGATTTTGACTTGGGCGATGTTGTTCTAGAAAGATGTGTAAGTTATTTTAGAGGACTTTACTTTACTGCAACTCTTGAGTTTATGGATGTTCCAGTTTTAAACAAATTTGATGTTGCAAGTATTTGTGGAAATAAAATGTTCATGACTTTGCTTTTAAAAAAAAATAATATTCCAACACCAAAAACATACTTTTCATTTTCAAGTCAAAGTGCTTCAGAGAATGTGGAAAAAGTTGGATATCCTCTAGTAATCAAACCAGTGATTGGAAGTTGGGGGAGAGGAGTAATGCCAATTAAAGACAAAGATACCATGGATGCAGTTATTGAAGTAAGAGATATTACAGATAGTCCACATGACAGAATTTACTATTTACAGGAATTAATCAAGAGACCACCAAGAGATATCAGAGTAATTACGATTGGGGATGAGCCTGTTGCAGCTATGTATAGAAAATCATCAGGTGGTTTTAAGACAAACATTGCACTTGGAGCAAACCCAGAACTTTGCGAAATCACAAATGAGATGGAGGATATGACTGCAAAAGCATCAAAAGCCATGGGCGGAGGAATTTTAGGAATAGACATGATGGAAGATGATGAAAATGGCTTAGTAATACACGAAGTCAATAATACCGTAGAATTCAAAGGATTGACAAGAGTTGCAAAAAGAAACATCCCAAAAGAAATGGTAGAATTTACTCTAAACTACATTAGGAAATAAATTATACTCCTTTACGAAGAGGTTTATCATGAAAGTAGGTGTAGTAGGGGCATCAGGCTATGTAGGTGGAGAAACACTTCGTCTTCTCGTAAACCATCCAGATGTTGAGATCACTATGGTTACATCAAGACAACATGTTGGAGAATATTTACATAGAGTACAACCAAGTTTGAAAGGATTTACTGATCTTACTTTCTCGGAATTAGATTATGATAAATTAACTGACAAATGTGATCTAGTTTTCACAGCAGTACCACATGGTACTGCAACTGAAATTGTAAAGGCACTATATGATAGAGGTGTCAAAATAATTGATTTGAGTGCAGATTACAGATTACATGATCAAAAAGATTACGATAAATGGTATGGTTGGGAGCATCCACATCCTGATTATTTGTCAAAATCAGTTTTTGGAGTTCCTGAATTACATAGAGAGGATATCAGAAAAGCACAGCTTGTTTCATGTCCAGGATGTATGGCAGTAACATCAATGCTAGCTCTTGCACCATTAATTCGTGAAAATATTATTGATATTGAACACATCATAGTTGATTCTAAGATTGGTTCTTCTGGTGCAGGCTCTGGTTCAGGAACTGCACATGCAATGAGAGCAGGTGTAATTAGACCATACAAACCAGCAAAACACAGACATACGGGTGAGATTGAGCAAGAACTTAGCGAGATTGCAGGAAAGAAGATTCACGTTTCAATGAGTCCACATGCAGTTGATGTTGTTAGGGGAATTTTATGTACAAACCATACATTCATGCAAAAAGATATGGAAGAAAAAGAACTGTGGAAATTATATCGTCAAACGTATGGTGAGGAGAAATTTGTTAGACTAATTCGAGACAAGAAAGGATTATACAAATTCCCAGATCCAAAGTTCTTGGTAGGTTCAAACTTTTGTGATATTGGATTTGATTTAGACGAAGACAATCATAGATTAATTGCATTATCTGCATCAGATAACTTGATGAAAGGTGCAGCAGGTTCTGCCATTCAAAACATGAATGTTATGTGTGGTTTTGATGAAATGGATGGACTAAGATACACACCATTAACTCCCGTGTAGAAATGATCACAATCAAAATTGGTGGAAGTGTTGTAGATGATTTACATCCATCTACGATTGCAGATATTAAAAAAATTTCAGAATCAGAAGGATTGATTTTAGTTCATGGGGGCGGAAAAGAAGTTACAAAAGTTTGTGAACAGCTTGGAAAAGAACCAAAGTTTGTGACATCACCAAGTGGAATCAAAAGCAGATACACTGACAAAGAAACTGCAGAAATTTTTACAATGGTAATGTCTGGAAGAATCAACAAAACAATTGTTCAAATGCTTCAAAAAAATGGAATAAATGCAATTGGTCTTTCAGGAGTTGATGCTAAAATCATAGAAGCTGACAGAAAAAAGAAGCTTCTCATAGTTAACGAAAAGGGTAGAAAACAAGCAATTGATGGAGGGTACACTGGAAAAATCAAAAAAGTGAATGCAGGATTCATAAAATCACTCTTAGAGCAGGGGCTTACGCCTGTAATTTCCCCCATAGCAATCAGCGAAGAGTCAGAATTTCTCAACGTAGATGGAGATAGAGCTGCAGCATATGTTGCAGGCAAAGTTGGAAGCGACAAGGTGTTATTCATAACAAATGTAGATGGATTATTAATGGATGACAAACTTGTTTCCAAATTAACATTAGCAGAAGCAAAAGAGATTAGACCAAAGATAGGACCAGGTATGGAGAAGAAGATTTTGGCATCAACAGAAGCTTTGGATATGGGAGTTAAACAAGCATTAATTGCAAATGGTCAGAGAGAAAATCCAATATCTTCTGCAATTGCACATGATAATTGTACGGTGATTGAACATGAGTGAAGATGAATTTATGGGAAACCTCTATCAGAGATTTCCAGTTACAATTGAAAAAGGTAAAGGATCTCATATATGGGATGTTGATGGAAAAGAATACATCGACTGTATGGGAGGATATGGTGTTGCGCTAGTAGGATATCAAAATCAAAGAGTCAACAATGCAATAAAAGAACAAGTTGACAAAATCATTACTGTTCACAGTTCTTTATACAACAAAACAAGAGAAGAGTTTTTGAAAATACTAATCGGATTGGCCCCCAAAGGACTAACACAAGTTCATCTAAACAATAGTGGAGCAGAAGCAATTGAAGCTGCAATAAAGTTTGCAAGAAAGTTTACCGGGAAAAAAGGAATGGTTGCAATGAAAGGATCTTACCACGGAAAATCTTTTGGTGCGTTATCATTAACATTTAATCCAAAATATAGAAAAGCATTCCAACCATTAGTTGAAAAAGTTTCTTTTGCATCATTTGGAGATATTGAATCACTTCGCTCAGTAATTGATGATGATACTGCATTTGTAATTTTAGAACCAATTCAAGGTGAAAGTGGAATTATTGTTGCACCTGATGGATTTTTGCAAGAAGTAAGAAAGCTTTGTGATGAGAAAGGAATTCTGTTAATTTTTGACGAAATACAAGCTGGTTTAGGCAGAACTGGACGATTATGGGCTTGCGAACATTGGGATACTGTTCCAGATATTTTGTGTCTTGCAAAAGGAATTGCAGGAGGAGTTCCAATGGGGGCAACTCTTGTAAGACCAGACATTTTAGCTGCAATGAGTAAAGGAGAACATTCTTCTACGTTTGGCGGCAATCCAATTTCTTGTGCAGCAGGAATTGCAGCTCTTAAAGCACTAACAGAAGATGGTTTAATTGAAAATTCTCAAAAAATGGGAAAAATTTTCAGAGAAGGGTTAGAAAAACTAAAAGAAAAACATACTATGATTAGAGAAATTCGTGGAAAAGGATTAATGATAGGAATAGAGATGAAATTTGAAGTAAGAGATATTTTAATGGGATTGATAAGAGAAGGAGTTTTAATGTTGTATTCTGGAAGAAACATACTAAGAATTCTTCCTCCTTTGGTAATATCTGAAGATGACATAACAAAAGTTTTACATGCTCTAGATTCTATACTAACAGAAGAGGAGCAAAAACGTAATGTACAAGGATAAAGTAGACGAAAAAATTATTGAGCATCTCAAAGAAAACTCTAGAGAATCGTTTGTGGATATTGGAAAAAGATTAAAGCTTTCTGAATCAGCGGTAAGAAGACGCGTAAAAAATTTAGTAGATGGAGGAACCATCAAGAAATTTACCCTAGAGCTTGGGGAAGAAAATGCAACTAGTGCAATTGTTTTAGTTTCTGTAGATTCCGCAACAGACACATCTAAAGTTTCTCTAAAACTTGCAAAACTTGATGGAGTAAAAACAGTTTATGAGATTACAGGTCAGTACGACATTACAACAATAATGAGTGCATCAAATATTGCAGAAATCAATAGCAGTATTGATGCATTAAGAAAGATTCCAGGTGTTGTAGACACAAATACTGTAATCATTTTGAGAAAAATCATCTAAAAACGAGTTTCGTGTGATTATTCTGAATTCAAACTAAATTAGGATCAAGATTAGTTATTTTCGACGAACCTAGTACGAATATGTTTATATCCTCAATTTAGGTCAACGGTTTTTGCAATGAAAGATCCGAATCACTATGCAAACATCTACAATGCATTTGATAAAAATCCAAAGAAGATTAGAGTATTAGATAGCACTCTAAGGGAAGGAGAACAACACCCAGGTGTTTCATTTACAAACAAACAAAGAATTCAGATTGCATGGATGTTAGATTATTTTGGAGTAGATCAAATTGAAATCTCACCAGTTGTTTCAAATGATCATAAAGAAGCAACCAAGACAATAATTAAACAAGGATTAAAGGCAGACATTGTTTCTCATGGACGTGCACTCAAATCAGACATTGATGTTTCATTAGATTGTGATGCAAAATGGTGTGCAGCATATTTAGGAATTTCAGATGTACATCTAAAAGACAAATTACGAATTTCAAGAGATGAAGCACTTGAAAGAGCAGTAGAAACTGTAGAGTATGCAAAATCACATGGTCTTAAAGTTAGATTTACAGTGGAAGATGGAAGTAGAGCAGAACCAGAATTTTTACTCAAAGTTTGCAAGGCAATTGAAGAAGCTGGGGTTGATAGAATCAGTCTTCCTGACACAGTAGGAATTTTACGTCCAATTGGAATGTACAACTTTGTAAAGAAAGTTCGAGGGATAGTAGATGTTCCATTAGATGCACATGTACATAATGACATAGGATTTGCAGTAGCAAATGCATTTTCAGCATGTGAAGCAGGAGTTGATCAAATTCACACTACTATTGATGGAATTGGAGAGAGAACAGGAATTCCACCTCTTGCAGAAGTTGCAGTAGCACTTACTTATCTTTACAAATCATCAAACGATTTCAGATTAGACATGTTACTTGATTTATCTAGATTAATTGAAGAGTACACATCAATTATCCCATATGATTCAAAACCAATTGTAGGTTCGTCTGCATACAAACACAAAGCAGGAACACACCTTGCAGCAATTCTCAGAAATCCTGCAGCTTATGAGCCTATTCCACCAAGATCAGTGGGAAATAGAAGGAGAATTGTCTTTGGGGAATTAGCAGGAAAAACAGGAGCTGCGTATCTTATGTCACTGTTAGGCCTAGAGAAAGATGATGAACATGCAAAAGCAGTTGCTGCTGGATTGAAAGGTCTTAGAATGGGCGATCTTATCGAAATCCCACTTGAAGACAGACTCGAAAAAAAGATAATTAGTGATAAATAGAGTAGAGAGGTGAGGAGAAAATATGTCAAAATGTGAAGAATGTGATGCAGATATTTCCATACCAAGTGATGCACTTGAAGGAGAGATTGTAACATGTCCGGAATGTGGCGCAAGTTTTGAATTAGCAAAAGGTTCAGACGGTTTCGATCTAAAGCCTGCCCAAACGGTTGGCGAGGATTGGGGACAGTGAATCCTGACGTTACTATTCTTTACGATACCATCCGTTGGGAAGAAAAAGCTCTACTAGAAGCAGGTAAAAAAAACAACATCAATGTTCAGATGGTTGATTGTAAGAAACTAGCATTAGATTTAGAAGCAAACCCAGAAGATTATGGAGTAGTTATTCAGAGATGTGTAAGTTACTATAGAAACTTGCATTCAACTGCAGCTTTAGAAGGACTTGGAGTCAAAGTAATTAATTGTCTTAACACAGGTGTTTTTGCAGGAAATAAATTATTCACACATATGTTATTAAAGAAATTTGGAGTACCAACACCTAATGCGACAGTTGCATTTTCAAAAGATGCAGCTTTGCAATCACTAGACACACAAGGATTTCCTAAAGTTATCAAACCAACTGTAGGTAGTTGGGGTAGACTAATTTCAAAACTAAATGACAAAGATGCAGCGGAAGGAATTATTGAAAGCAGAGAAAACATGTATCCAATATATCAAATTCATTATCTTGAAGAATTTGTAAAAAGACCACCAAGAGACATCAGAGCTATCATGGTAGGAGACAAGATAGTTGCAGCAATTTACAGAAAGTCAAGTAATTGGAAAACAAACATGGCACTTGGAGGGGTTGCAGAGCCATGCACAGTCACACAAGAAATGGAAGAAATGTGTATAAAGGCAAAAAATGCAGTTCAGGGAGATATAGTAGGTGTAGATTTGATGGAAAGTGAGGATAAAGGATTAGTTGTTCATGAGGTTAATAATACAACAGAATACAAGAATACAGTTAGAGTATGCGAAGTAGACATACCTTCCTTAATGCTTGATTATGCACTAAAGATAGACAAGTAAGAATTGGACACTCATTTTACAGTAACACCAAGATTTTCAGTAAAGATGCTCGAGAAGGCACTTAGACTTTACACGCCATCTCTTAGTGAAAAACCAATGGCTGATTTCTTAGCTGACAAATGTGATGACTTGGGATTTGAAGATATTCAAATTGATGAAGTAGGCAACATAATTGCAAAGAAAGGATCTGGTTCACCAAAAATCATGTTATGTGGACACATGGATGTTGTTCCAGGAAAAGTCAAAGTTAGAAAAGAAGGGGATTCACTTTATGGACGTGGAGCTTCAGATGCAAAGGCACCTTTAATGGCAATGTTATTTGCTGCATCTTCAATTCAAAACAACAATGGAACAGTAATTTTTGTTGGAGCAGTAGATGAAGAAGGAAATGCAACTGGAATTAAGAATCTAGTAAAAAAGGAGATGGATATCGATTATGCAATATTTGGAGAGCCAAGTGGAATCAAACAAGTGACAATTGCATACAAAGGAAGGTTAGCAATTAATCTCAGAGTAAATGTTGAAGACAGCTCTCATGCAAGTGCACCATGGCTTTCAAAGAATGCAATTCAAGAAGCAATGGTGTTTGCAAAAGAACTCAAAGACAAGCTAGAAGAAAATCAAGAAGACAGGACTAAAGGAATGTTATTGACTGCAACTTTAACTGAAATTAAAGGTGGAATTAGCCACAATGTAACTCCAAAAGAGTGTGAGGCGACATTTGACATTAGAATTCCAGTAGATATGAATTGCAAGTCTATTGAACAAAAAATTGCAACATTAGTTAAGGAAATTGCTGAAAAGCGAGAAGTTGAAGCATTTTATTCAATTTTAGATGAGACAGAACCTTTTGAGGCACCTCATAATTCACCATTAGTAAGGGCATTTACTCTTGGAGTAATGGAAATCGAACATTCAAGACCAACTCTGATTAGAAAAACAGGTACGGGGGACATGAACGTACTTGGAAATCAATGGGGAATTCCAGTTGTAACATATGGTCCAGGAGATCCACACGAAGCTCACACAATTGATGAGAAAGTTTCAATTGAAGAGTATCTAAGAGGAATAGAAATTCTCAAGAAAACATTACACCACTTAAAAAGACTTCATGACAGAAAGAATCAGTAATGCTTTGGTTTGTAGGTTTAGGAATTTCTGGGTTCAAATCAATTCCTAATGAGGCATTAGAAGTTTTAGCAAAAGCAGATGTTGTATATCTTGAACAATTTACTAGTCCAATTGGAAAATCAGATTTAGCAAAAATCAAAAATGTGACAAAAGGAGAATTCAAACTTGCGAAGAGATGGCTAGTAGAAGATGGAAATGAGATTTTACAAAATGCAAAGAAGAAAAAAGTAGCATTGCTCTCATATGGAGATCCATACATTGCAACGACACACATTGAATTAAGGACAAGAGCAATTGAAGAAAAAATAAAAACATATTCTATTCATGCTTCCTCATCACTTACTTCAATGATAGGTGAATGTGGTTTACATTTTTACAAAGTTGGAAGAATTGCAACAATTATGAATGAAATGAAATCGCTAACAACACCATACTATGTAATTTACAAAAACATCGTTGAAGGAAACCATACTGTATTACTCTTAGAGTATAACCAAGACAAGAATTTTTTCTTGGAACCTAATGATGCACTAAATGGATTATTAGAAACTGAAAAAGGACAAAGAAGAAAAGTCATTAATCCATCTACATATGCCATAGTTGCTTCAAGAATTGGATTCAAAGATCAAACAATCATCTCAGGTAAAGCATCTAGTTTGAAGAGAAAAGATTTTGGAAAGCCACCACATACAGTAATCATTCCAGGTAGACTACATTTTACTGAATCAGATGCGTTGAAGATGCTAGGAAAATGTATTGATGAACCACATGATAATTCTGAAAAAACAATGAAGATTTCAATTCAAATGATAGACAAGTATGTTCCAATGGTCAGAGAAGCACTTGAAGAAGTGGAACCATACTATAAAGATCAAAAAGAATTCCAAATAATTTTAGATAATGCTAAATTGTACATACAAGATGCAGAAAAATTCCTAGAAGATGGTCAAGATGAGGTGGCAATTTTGAGTATTGGATATGCAGATGGCCTTGTAGATGCATTGAGATTAGCAAAAGGCCTTGACCCAAAGATGTGATTTTTAGCGATGAATTAAAGAGGGGGTTTGGAAAAAGAGATTACATTGGAATTAATTGAAAAGGAAATTCTTTCTGCCATGTATGTATGTCAAATTGAGGGCAAATCACCATTGGAATTAATTAAAGAAAAAAGTCTTCTTTCGGAAGATGAAATTAACTCAAAGATAGATGAATTGATAAAAAACCAGCTTGTAAATGAGGATAGGATTACACTTACTGAAATTGGAAGAAATTCATTACATGTTGTTCTTGCTGGAGGAGTTTTTGATATAATTCATCCAGGTCACATATACACACTAAGTGCAGCAAAAGCACTAGGGGATGTACTAGTAGTAGTAGTTGCAACAGACAATACGGCTGTCAAGATGAAGAAAAGAAAACCGTTACACACGCAACAACAAAGACAAGAATTAGTAAATTCACTATCCATGGTTGATCTTTGTCTAATTGGACAAGAAGATGATATTTTCAAGACAGTTAATCGTGTAAGACCACAAATTATTGCATTAGGTTATGATCAAGTGCATCAAGAGAAATTCATTACTGATGGATGTAAGAGAATCAATCTCGATGCAGAAGTTGCGAGATTACAATCACCAATTCCTGAAAGCTCTAGCTCTAAAATTCAAAAAGAGTACGGGAAATCTATTCACGGAATTTAGGAATTTATTGGAATTTTAATTAAAATTTTTGAACCATCTTTTAGTTTAGCTGTTTTTCTTAGACAGACTTTTGAGATTAATTCTATGATAGAATCATCGTGATGAGTTCTCTCAAGTATAATTAATTCACAGTTAATGGAGTTATTTAGTTTGGCTGAAAAGCATTTTACCCATCCATATGTTCTCTTGCCATCTGAAAAGCTATTGATTTTAACACCTTGTAAAGTTTCAAATTGTTTAATTGCTTCTTGATGAATTTTTTGATCTAATCTAACATTGAGTGTTCCTGGAAATGGAATATATCCAATTTTTGATTTGAATTGTTTTGTGTATCCTTTTAATCCCATATAGTATGCCCCTTCACCCATTCCAGAAATCAAAGTT
This sequence comes from Candidatus Nitrosopumilus sp., assembly GCA_046758125.1. Taxonomy (GTDB): domain Archaea; phylum Thermoproteota; class Nitrososphaeria; order Nitrososphaerales; family Nitrosopumilaceae; genus Nitrosopumilus. The sequence goes on from JBHHZR010000011.1 coordinate 27,230, forward strand.
CCTTTTAGCTCAATTGTAGAAGGAGAAGAATCAAGACTTTTTTGTAAGATTGCTGAGAGTTTTACCATTTCAGAAAATCCTTTCGGAGTAATTTTTACAGAAATGTTTCTTCCATGAATAATTCTTTCAATGAATTGATTTTGTTCTAGTTCAAGCAGATGTTTTGATGCAGCTTGTTGTGATTTTTTGATGTTCTTTCCAAGTGATGAAGTAGTGATAGTGACATAGTTGTATTTTGCACCTTTTGATAGAAGATAAGTTAGAGTTAGGATATGCTGAATCTTTAGTTCAGTCATCTAGGATCCTATGCTACGCCCAAATCACTAAATGTTTTAAGCGTCATTCCATCAGAATCAGATAATTTTGCTACCCTATGACCAATAACACATTCAATGCCCGCATTTTTGGCACCTTCTAAAAGTCTTTGAGTGATAATTCCATCCAATAGAAGATATTTGATTCCTGATTGTGTTGACAGTTTACTAACAACTTCACTGATTGGAACTTTGAAAACTTCTTTTTGATCACTGTCTAATGCAACTGCTTCAAGTGTTTCGTTAAGATTAGGGAAAATATTTGATGCCATATCTGCAAGTGGTTTATCATCTTCACTTTTTAATGATGGTGCAGGTTTTCCACCTTTAATTTCTTCAGACACAGGCTTTAGTATCTCATCAATTCTTTGTGGAGTTAATTCTTCTACTTCAACATCAGGATCTGCTTGTAGTTCATAGTCTAATTGAACAACAGATTTGAGTTCTTTGAGAATGAATCCGCCTGCCCTATCACCATCAAGAAATGCAACTACAGTATCCTTGGAATTACATAGCTCTTTGATAGATTCATCAATTTTTGCACCTTCAATTGCAAGTGCATTATCATATCCGGCTCTTAGAAGATTAATGACATCTGCTCTTCCTTCAACTAGAATTACCCAATTAGAATCAAAGAGGCCAGAACTGCAAGTTAGTTTTGAAGGACCATATGTAGATAGTTTTCCGGTATCGCCTTGATGAACATCATTTAACATGCTTTCTCCTTCACTAACAGTTTTTGTTGCCCATTTTTGCTTGATTTCTTTTGCACGTCTTACAATGTCATCTTTCTTTGCGGCTCTTACATCATCAATTGCATCTAGTTTAAAATGACAATCAAATGGACCGACCTTGTCGATGCTTTCAATTCCAGCAGCAATCAATGCACAAGTATCAATATCAGTACTCATTGGAATTAAAGCATCACCAGATGTAGTATTAGCTGTAGATTTTGCGTTAACTTCAATACGTCCTACTTTAGAAACTCGTTGCAGCTCATTTAGATTCATCTCTGGTCCTAACAGACCTTCTGTTTGACCAAAGATTGCGCCAATTATGTCTGCTCTTTCAACGAGCCCATCAACTTCATAGGAAAGTTTAACGTGATATTTGACAATTCCTGATTTACTGGACATACTAAATTCATCTCCTTAATTATCATAATTTCAATTTCTGTTATCGATATATGAGGGTATCGCAAAATTTTGGACTAAAGATATGAAATCTTTCAAAAAAATAGACACATACAGCATACACTAGAGAAAATCTAAAAATGAAAAATAATGATGTAGTTTATTCTTCAGTGCTAAATGAGTGACCACAGGAACAGGATTTTGTAACATTTGGATTATTAATTTTAAATCCAGAGCCCATTAGGCTTTCAATATAGTCAACGTTTGCACCCTGTAGATGATCAATGCTGTAGCTGTCAACTAAGAGTTTAACTCCATTTTCTTCCATGACGACGTCATCTTCTTCTGCTGCTTTTTCAAAGCCCATTCCATAAGATAGACCAGAACAACCGCCACCTTGAACATATACTCTAAGGAATTCTGGGGCTTCTGCTTCTTCTTTCATGAATTCTTTGATTTTTTCTGCTGCTTTTGCAGTAACAGTAATCACCTTTTGTGTTTGTTCAGTTGCCATTATAAACGAAAAAGCTGGCTCAAATTATAATAAGCTTTTCCCACCCAACACACTAGGAATTCAAGAAATCAATAGTTTTGTCAAATCAAAGTTTTGAGTATTGTTTGAAAAATTCATTCAAGACGATCATGAAAATCATGTTCGTCAAAATCAGAACCTAGAGGAGTGGATAAGATTACAGTAGATTCAGTTGTTTGAAAATTGAGTTCCAGATCAGGCAGAAAGCTATGAAAAATTTGAGTTAATAGCTGTTCAGTAAAAGTAGACCATTTTATTCCCAATTCATGTTGAATTAAAAAGATGTGCATATCACCATCAACTCTATGATCAGAATTCATACCAGATGCTCGCATGTAATCTTCTAGTGTTTCAATACATCGTTTCAAATCAAATCCTCCTTTGATAAACAAGACAGTGTCTTTAATCATTGGAAATATCAATGAGATGATTTCATCAACATCTTTTCTATCAAGCTCAACTCCTAATGATTCTACAATTGATTTTGGAACTGGTATCATTCCAATTTTACTAGAGAATCGATCCCACTGAACATATTTTTCTAGAATTTGTTTAACCAAAACATTTTGAGAGATACTTTTTTGTGTAGATTCAGTTTCTAATGCAGAAACAAGCTTTTCAGGAAGTCTATATGTTATGCTTCTAGTTGCATCTTTTTTTGGAGTATGTGTTTTTGCTGAAACCAAGTTTTCTGTCATTGCAATTTCAATTCCAGCAAATATTAACTCATGGTTAAGTTCGTGAAGAATTTGGAACTATTTCGATGGTTGTTTCTTCCAAATCACATTTGAGAGAAATTGACTTTACCCTACTTTTGTATAAGAAGTATTTTTTCCCGTCTTGATTGATAGAACCAGAAATTGCTAATAATTTTGCGTCATATAGAGTTTGTAATCTCCTATACACAGTACTAATAGGAATCTTTTTTTCACCAGATATCTCCATTGCTGATTTTGGTTTTTCTAGAGTATTATGGAGGATTTTTTTACAGTATTTGTCTGCAAGTATTTCTAAAATAACCTGCTTTCTTTCATCATCCATTATTTTTTGAGTTTGAATCAATTCTTGCATACGTAAAGTTCGTGAAAATTAGATATAATGAAGCAGTATACAGTGCAAGACAATGTGTACTAGTTGGATAAATTTGGGTAAACTATAAAGAAACATGGAAAACATATCAAAAAAAATTGTTCTTCCATCTATTGCATCGGTAATATTGTTAGTTTTGGTTTCATCAAGTATTGCAGATGCACAAACCGTTCCAGAGTGGGTAAAAAGCAATGCGTTATGGTATGGCCAAGGAACTATTTCAGAAGCAGAATTTCTAAATACCATAAAATTTTTGATCGAAAATGACGTCTTAGTTATAGATGCTCCAGAAAAAGACCCCGTTATGATAGAAGCATCAGTGATAATTCCTAATGGAAACTCTGAATTATCAAGCGGTGGATTTTACTTTCCATTGAATCTAGAGACTCCAGTAGGAACAACAGTAACATGGGTAAATGATGATTTTGTTCCACATAATGTTCAGAGTCAAGATGAATTCGGAAAAGTAACGGATGTTTTTAACAGTCCACCACTCAACACAGGAGATAGATTTGAACATATGTTTGAGGAAGCTGGTGTTTACAACTATCACTGTACATTCCATCCATGGAGAGTAGGAGTAATAACAGTTAGGTAGAAAAACTCTCCATCAATTTTTGTTTTGAATAAAATAAGAAGAAAATAGGAAATAGCTATTTCTTGGACTTGTTAACAAATGCAGTCATACGTTCTTCTCTGTCAGTATGAGTAAAGCAATTTCTCCAAGCAAGAAGTTCTACTGCAAGACCAGTATCAAGGTCAGCGTTTCTTCCCTTGTTGATTGCAACTTTAGACATCTGAACACCCATTGTAGAGTTTCCAGCAATTTGTTGTGCCATTTTCAAAGATTCTTCTTGTAATGATGCAAGAGGAACGACTTGATTTACAAGACCAATCTCTTTTGCTTCATCTGCTTTAACCATTTTACCTGTGTAAACAAGTTCTTTTGCTTTTGCAATTCCCACAATTCTCATCAATCTTTGTGTTCCACCCCAACCAGGAGGAATACCAATTGTTACTTCTGGCTGACCAAGTTTTGCAGTGTCTGCTGCAATTCTAATATCACAAGACATTGCAAGCTCACAACCTCCACCTAAAGCAAAACCATTAACAGCCGCAATAGTTGGTTGTCTTACCAATTCAACAGTTGCAGTAACAAGTTGACCAGTTTTTGCATATTCAACTGATTCATCTGCAGAGATTTTTGACATGTATTCAATATCTGCACCAGCAGAAAATGCCTTGTCTCCTTCACCAGTCAAAATGATAACTTTGACATTGTCATCATGGTTTAATGCCTCAAAAGTTTTGATTAGTTCTTTTGCAACATCAGTGTTCATAGCATTGAGTTTGTCAGGTCTGTTAATTTTAACAGTACAAATGCCATCAGAAGTAGATGTGGTAACTAGTGACATGATAATTTGCCAAGTTATGCTTGAATTAAATGTTCTCTATTTTCCGCGTAGTTTACCCAATTGAGTTAATGCAGCTGCTGCTTCAACCCAAGTTCGAAGATCTTGGTAAACTGGGACATTATGTTTCTCAACCAATTTTGCCATTTTTTCAGTATATGGACCACCATTACAGCCAACTAAAAGGGGTTTCTTTCTTTTCTTTTGGAAATCAGCTAGATAATCAACAATTATTTCTTCAAGTGGATCATCTTGGAAGACAAACCATGGCATTGCGATATCAATATTTTTTTCATCCATGAATTGTTGAATGACAAATCTATAATCATCTGCAGTTGCACCACCACCTACATCTGCTGGATTACCATTATGAATAGGAACAGTTGGTGGAAAACGAGCCTTCATTTTTTTGAGAAGTTGTGGCGACAACTTTCCTATTGTAAGACCTAATCTTTCTAAATGATCAATTCCACCAATCATTGGACCAGCGCCATTACTAGTCATAGCAACACGATTACCCTTTGCAGGAGGTTGCCATGCTAGTGCCTTTAAGACTCCAGCTAGTTCTTGATAACTATCAACTGAAATAATTCCTGCTTGTTTGAATGCACCCATAATGATTGCATTTGAGCCTCCAAGTGAACCTGTATGTGATGCGGCTTGTTTTGCACCTGCAGCAGTTCTCCCACTCTTCCAAATAACAATTGGCTTCTTTGTCTCTTTCATTACACGTTTAGCAGTATTGATGAATTTTCTTCCATCTCCAAAGCCTTCAACATATAATCCAATTACTTTAGTTTGAGGATCATTTGCAGCATACCATATCATATCTGCTTCATCAACATCAGAACGATTACCAAAACTAATCATTTTGGATAAACCAAATACATCAGCACTTTCTAACATACTAATTCCCATGGTTCCACTTTGTGAGAAAAATGCAACATTTCCTAATTTTGAACGTACCATTCTTTCTTGTCCTTGGAATGCACAATCAAGACGATTAGCAGCATTGAACATTCCAATACAGTTAGGACCAATAATTCTGATTTTGTGTTTTTTAGATAATCTTGCTACTTCAGCTTCATATGCTGCTCTTTCTCCACCAAGTTCTTTTCCTCCACCAGATACAATAACAACACTGTGCACTCCTTTCTTTGCACAATCTTCTAAGACTGGAGGAGTCATAGACAAATCAACTGAAATTACAACAAGATCAACTTTACCTGGAATTGCTGAAACTGATGGATAACATTTTTGTCCAAAGATTTTATCAGCCTTTGGATTAATGGGGTAAACTTTTCCTTTGAAATCATAATTTACCAGACTGTCTAAGATAGAGTTTCCAATCTTTCCTTTACTTGCTGATGCACCAACTAGCGCAACAGATTTTGGAGTAAAGAATGTCTCCATGTTGTCTTTGTTGGGTTTAGCTTTTGAGATTGAGTTTTTCATAATTTCCTTGTTTAGAATAATTTTTGCGTCCACTACGAAGTGGGATTTTGGATAAACTACTACAGGATTAAAGTCAATGCTGTTAATGTAATCGGCATTATCTACGCCTAATTTTCCAATATCAACTAACATTTTTGCTGCCATGTTAAGATCAATTGGGTCACTTCCTCTGAAACCTTTTAGTAATTTTGAACCTTTGAGTTCGCTTAACATTGATTTTGCATCAGAAGTTGTTATTGGAAGCATTCTAAATGCGACATCCTTCATAACCTCTGTCATGATTCCACCTAAACCAACCATAATAACTGGTCCAAATTGAGAATCATTTTGAATACCAACAATTAGTTCAACACCTTTTGGAACCATCTTTTCAAGAAGAATTCCTTTAACGTCAACTCCTTTCTTTTTAGAAAGTCTGCCATACATATCATTGAATGTCTTTTTTACATCATTAACATTATCAATTCCAACTTTAACTCCACCAACATCAGTTTTGTGTAAGATTTGTGGAGACACTACTTTCATTACAAGTGGAAAACCAATTTTCTTTGCTTGTTTTGCTGCTTCATCAGCAGAAGTTGCTAGTGCATAAGGTGGGACTTTAACGCCATAACTTTTGAGAATAGCTTTTGATGATTCTTCTGTGATAACTTTGTGGTCGGTGTTAATAATTTCATCAAAAATTTTCTTAACTGCAACCATAACCGATCGATCGAATCAAAACTCAGTATATTAAACTTTGGTCAAAGATGAAATGATGATTTAAAATTATTGTAAAAATTCTTCATATTTGATTTTACAATTGAAATATTTTCAGGTATTTCTGAGCGAATTTTTTGTGGGTCAATGTAAGGAATTTTTTCTAGTTTTTCTTTAGTGTTATCAAGCCAAAGATTTACCATCTCTTCATTTATCTCCATATGAAATTGTAATCCAACTGCACTTTTGTATTGGAATGCTTGATTTGGATAATGTTCAGAGGAGGCTAATCCAATTGCACCTTCAGGCAAATCAAATGTATCACCATGCCAATGAAAGACAGTAAAAGGATTTTGAAATCCCGAGAAAAGTTGAGAATCATTAGAAATTTTCAAATCATTGTAAAATCCAATTTCTTTTTTAGGTCCACCATACACTTTTCCACCAAAAGTTTTTGCAATAAGTTGAGAACCTAAGCAAATTCCTAAAACTGGAATATTTTTTTCAACACATTTTTTGATAAGTTCTTGTTCTGCTTGAAGATAGGGAAGATCATCATTTGCACTTTCTGGCGCACCTAAAATCACTACTAGAGAAAATTCTTTGTTAGGAAGTTGTTCGTGTTTTGCATTAACTGATGTAATTTTAAATCCATCATTTTTGAGGAGTTTACCCAAGTAGCCCGAACCTTCAATTCTCGTATTTTGGACAAGTAAAACACTAGACATTATTTTCTTTGAGCAAAACCGCTTAATATGTTAAAATAAGTAAAATAACGTGTTAGTTTCTGAACAAGAAATTATTGAATTAAAAAATTTTGTTTTTCAATTAAACTCTATGAGAGATAGTATCGTAGTAGTTGAAGGAAAAAGAGATTCTGCTGCATTAAAGAAACTTGGTTACGCTGGTAAAGTTTTAGAATTTCATAAATTTAGAGGAATTGTAAGATTTACTGATTCGATTGCAAAATATAAAAACATCATAATACTTTTTGATAGAGACAAAAAAGGAAGATATATCACTGGTAAAACAATTCAGTTGTTACAAAGAAGAACTAAAGTGGATCTTTCTTTCAAAAGAAAACTTAGAGAAATAACAAAAGGAAAAATAATGTTTATTGAACAACTAGTTTGTTACGAATCGTATCTAGTCTAAGTTTATGGCCAGATTCCTTTTTGATTAAATGCTTCTACTACTCTTTCAACTGCTAAAGCCATCGTTGCCTTTCTCATGTCAATTTTATGTTTCTTAGATAGAGCATAAGCATCTTTGAATCCTTTGGTGATATTTTTTTCCATCTTATTTGCAACTTCATCAAACGTCCAATAGTATCCCATGTTGTTTTGTACCCATTCTAGGTATGAGATGCAGACACCGCCAGAGTTTGCCAAAATATCTGGAATAACCAAAATTTTCTTCTTATAGATAATTGGATCTGCTTCTGGTAATGTTGGACCGTTTGCAGCTTCTGCAATAATCTTACACTGTAACTTATTTGCAATTTTTGCAGTAATTTGATTCTCTAGTGCACCAGGAACTAGAATATCACATTTAGTAGTAAGTAATTCTTCAGTTGAGATTTTTTTGCTTCCAGGAAAACCAACAACAGAACCTTTCTTTTGTTTATGTTCTAAGATTTTGCTAGTCTTAGCACCTTTTGGAATTGAAATAGAACCTTTAGAGTCACTAACTGCAATAACTTTAGCACCCATCTTTTCAAGATATTCACCTGCAAATGTTGATGCATTTCCAAATCCTTGTAAAACAACTTTTGCACCTTTTAGATTTAGTTTGATTGTTTTTGCAGCTTCTCTAACTGTATATGCTGCTCCTAGTCCAGTTGCAACATTTCTTGCAAGTGAACCTCCCATTGAAATTGGTTTTCCAGTAATTACTCCTGGAGAATATTTGTTACCATTTAGTTTGCTAAATGTATCCATAATTTGTGTCATTTCTCTTCCAGTAGTATAAACATCAGGAGCTGGAACATCTTTTTGTGGTCCTATTACTTCAGAAATTTTGTATGCAAATCCTCTGGTTAATCTTTCTAATTCACCATCACTAAGTTTCTCAGTTTTTGGATTAACATAGATTCCACCTTTTCCTCCACCCAATGGGATATCAACAATCGCACATTTCCATGTCATCCAAGATGAGAGTGCCATGACTTCACGTTCCATGTATTCAACTCCACCTTCGGGGTTAAAGTAACGAATTCCTCCTTTGTATGGACCTCTGTCATTATTGTGTTGACTTCTAAAACCCATAAAGACTCTAATGTTTCCATTATCCATTTTTACAGGAATCTTGATTCTCAAAATTCTATTTGGTATTGCTAAATATTCACGAATTCCCTTGTCTTTAATTCCAAGAACATCACATGCATCGTTTACTTGTTTTGTTGCATTTGCAAAAGGATCGTTCTTTACCAAGGGTATTTTTTCCAAAAGACCCATTAATTTAAGTTTAATGAAAAATTTCAGATCGGAAAAATCTGTTCATATGTAGACTTTTTTGTGGTTTAGCTTTCTATCTAGTTTATCAATTGCTTCATCTAGTGCATTAATGTTAATTTCAAGGAAGTTTGAAAGGTGGAAAATTGCGCCATATTTTTCACCAATTTTTGATACCATATTATTTTTCTCAAGTACTTTCATATGATGTTGAACTGCTTTGTAATCAAGATCAAGTTCTTTTGCTAGTTGATGTGTATTGTATGGCTTTTCAAGCAAATTAATAATAATGCGTAATCGGGTAAATCCACCCCTAGTGCTTGTAAACAAGTAAAGAAGTAACTTTCTAGTCTGTTTATCTGGTTTTCTTTGTTCGGAAACTTGTTTTGATCTAATGATTTCCTTGAATTCTAGGAGTTGGTTTGCCATGTCTCTAAAAATAATTAGTTAATTTTGCTTAAAACCCTATTTCCAGATCTTATCCACATTTAGGCAAGACAATTACCCTTAAATTGACTGAGAGTGAACTCGTGATGACATGATGGCATCACGTGGTTATGATATGACTCCTACCATGTATTCTCCAGATGGCAGAATATACCAAGTAGAATACGCAATTGAAACTGTAAAAAGGGGGACTTTAGCACTTGGACTCCTTAGTAAAGAAGGCGTGATCATGGCAGTTGAAGAAAAACCCAGAACATTACAAACTACAAATATTACACAAAAAATTTTCCAAGTAGATCATCATATCGGAGTTGCTGCAGCAGGTTACATTCCAGATGCACGTGTTCAAGTAGATAGTGCAAGATTCTTTTCACAAGGAAATAAAATGACATATGATGAATCTGTAGAGGTTGCAACAGTTGCCAAACATTTAGCAGATCAATCTCATCAGTTTACACAATATTCAGGAGTACGACCAAATGGAGTTGCCTTGATAATTGCAGGTGTTGATCAAAAAGGAGAATCAATTTATGTAACTGATCCTAGTGGAACTTATCTGCAATATACAGCAATTGCAATTGGAGCAGGTTCTGATGATGTAAATGCATTTTTGGAAAAACATTACAACTTAGATATGAGCTTAGATGATGCTGCATCTTTAGCTATCGCAGCTATTAATCTAAAAGCTGAACAAAAAAATGGAGTCAATCATATCAAAATGGCAAAGATTGCATCTGAAGCAAAAATTTTCGAGAAGGTTTCTGAATCTGATTTAGAAAAATATTCTCAAAATGCATCAAAGTTTGCTCCATAATACAAGTTTTAGATTTGAAAACTATTCAAACAGGTATACAGAGACAATAGATTATGAGTGGTTTAGGGAGTTATTGGAGCGAGGTAATGGAAGTACTTCGAGATATTATTCCTGTTTATGACAAAGTAAATTCTATAATTTCACTAGGCAAAGATGTTGAACATAGAAACCGGGGAATTTCACAAAGAGTGTTTCCTGGAAATAAAATTCTAGATGCAGGTTCTGGTTTTGGAAACATGTCAAAGACTGCATCAAAACTAACTGATGGCAAAATTTCAATTACACTTTATGATCCTCTTGTTCCAATGCTCAAGAACACAGGAGAACATTTTGAAAAATCACCAGATATGGCAAATGGAGTATTTGAACACATTCCATTTAGAGATGAAGAGTTTGATGCAGTTTTGTGTGGATATTCATTGAGAGATGCAATAAATTTGAGAACTGCAATTTCTGAAATTCACAGAGTATTGAAAAAAGAAGGCAGATTTGTCATTGTTGATTTAGGAAAACCAGATGAAGCATTCATCAGAGCAGGTGTTTCATTTTATCTAAGATGTATTCTTCCTATTCTTGCATTTTTTGCAGGAGGTAGACTTGGATTGAAATTTGGGACATTGTATGGTACATACAAGAGATGGCCTCAAAACAAAAAGCTTGAAGAATTGTTACTAGAAAAATTTTCTAGAGTGGAATTTGAGAAAGATCTTATGGGTGGGGCAATAATGGTTGCCGCATACAAATGAACAAAGCTCTGATACTAGTCAACATTACTGGTTTAATCATAGGAATTTCATATGGATTGCACGGACCGATTCTCCCGCTATTTGCAAAGAACATCATTGGTGCAACATATTCTGATCTGGGATTAATTGGATTAACAAGTTTTCTTCCTTACATGTTCATCCCACTTTTTGTAGGGATTTTGCTTGATAGATTCAACAATGGTTATTTGCTTGTTTTAGGAACTGCGATTAATTCTACATCTATCTACCTTCTATCAGTAGCACAATCTGTCCCAGAGATCATGGGATTTAGAATAATGACTGGAATAGCGCATGCATTTTTTTGGCCACCATGCGAATCAATTATCTCCAATCACAGTTCGGAAAAAGACAGAGTCAGAAATATCTCTTGGTTTACGATGTTTTTTGTAATTGGCTTTATGGTAGGACCATTATTAGGAACGGCATTTCTTGAAAATCTCGATATCACATATAGAATTCTATTCCAAATTACTGCATTTATTCTGGCCACTGCAATAATTACATCACTTTTAGTCTCAAGAAAAAGCATAAAAAATCATCATGAACGTTTCTCTTTTTCATCAATTAAAGAGATGAAAAAATTTCCCGAAGTAATAATTTTGTTGATTTTCTGTACATCATCTTTTGGAATAATTCTTACAATTTATCCCGCGTTTCTAAATGACAGTGGAATGTCAGATACGGATATTCTTTTATTGTATTTTGTTTTTGGTATCTCACGGGTGGTTTCTCTTGCGTTAGCTGGTAAACTCTCAAGAAAAACAAGTCATACTTTGATTGCTGCAACAATTGCAGTTTCAATAGGATTGGCAATTTCTGTTGTTGCAGATTCAATCATAATCTTTGGAATTGCAATAGTTTTGATGGGATTTGGATTTAGTATATTCTTCCCATTAACATTAGAGATAGTTTTGAGTAAAACTCGGAAAGGAATTTCAGGCAAGATTATTGGTGCTTATGAAACAGTTTTTGGATTTGGATGGGCGATAGGACCAACTATTGGAGGCCCCATATCACAATCATTTGGGGAACAAACACCATACTTGGTATTTTGTGTAATAGGAATAGGAGTAGCATTTTTAGCAATAATTTCTAGAAAGAAACTAGAGCCACAAAGAGTTCTTAGATAGATGTGGTTCCACGTTGTTTAGTGCAGATATCAAATGCATCTTCTACTGGTGTGACAAAGACTTTACCATCACCCTTGGATCCAGTGCAAGCAACATTTGCAATTGCATCTAGGATTTCATCTAGTTTAGGATCATCAACAACACAAATGATCAGATCTCTACTAAAATACTGTCCAACTAGGGGAGGATCTTGTGCACCTTGACCTTGGACTTGATGAACAGTAATGCCTCCAACACCAACTTTTTTGATTGCATTAACTACAGCATCTTTTGTTCCAGGTGGAACAATCGCCTCAATTTTTTTCATAATAATAAATGATTTTGAATTTATTTAAATCAACTAATACTTCTCATTTTTGATATTCAATGATGAAATTGATTGTTTAGGCACAAATGTGGACATTACGTTTAATTTTAATTTAGAGAATAATAGGCTATGATAGATTATTCATTGAATGTAGCTGGAAGTGAATGGATAATCATAATTTTTGTTGCCTTAGTTTTGATTTTGGGAACTGGAAAGCTTCCAGGTGCTGCACGAAAACTTGGAAAAGCAGTAAATGAATACAACAAAGCAAAAAATGACATTCAAAATCATATGAAAGAAGTAACAGATGAACCACCAAAAATTACTGGACCTGTTGAAACAGAAAGAAAAAAGCTAGAAATTATTGCAAAATCAATCGGAGTTAAAGTAGAAGACAAAACAGATGATGAGCTCCGAAAAATTATCTCTGCAAAAATTGGTCAAAAAAAAATCGATGATCCTGAGAACATATAGATTATTTTGATTTTTTTATTCTGTACAAGTCTTTATCAAGTCGTTTTTTGGCAAATTTGTAATAATCAGGAACAATTTCAAATCCTAAAAATCTTCGGTTGAGAGATTTACTGATAACTGCAACTTGTCCGGAACCAAGAAACGGATCAAGTATGATATCTTTCTTATCACTAGAATATTCTAATATTTTTTGAATGATTTCTGAAGGAAGCTTTGTTGGTGTTTTTTCATCACCAGTCCAATATTCTCTTTTGATATCCCAAACATCTTCTTTGTCTTTGTAATGTAAACTTCTTCCATCTTTTGTTTTCTCATCTTTTTTGAATCTAGAAAACGGATGAAATTTTCGTTTCTTGTCATCTTTACAAACATAGAGGCAATGATAATGAGATGTGACAAATTTCTTTTTAGTTACAACACCAAACTGATATTTCCAAATAATGTGGTTTACTGTCATAAAACCAACATCATCTAATGCACGTAAAATATCTTTGAGATTATTCCATCCTGAAAAAACATACATGCTTCCAGAATCCTTTAGAATTCGAAAAACCTCACTCATCCATGCAAAGGTAAAATCATAGTAATCCTCGGGTTTAATTTCATTATAACCAGCTAAAACTCTAGATGAAGTTCTGTTGTAATTTGCTTTTTTTGCCTTAAAGTTTATGGCAAAAGGAGGATCGGTAATAACAAGATCTATTTTGTTTTTAGGAATTGAATTCATTCCTTCAATACAATTAAGATTGTAAATTTTGTTAATTTCAATTTTTTTCATTTTTAAATTCAAGGTTAATTTCTAGCTTAATAATGTCATGGGTAAAATCTATCGATTAACAATAAATCACTAATCATTATTCATCAAGTAGATCTTGAAATTTTCGTGTCCAAAATGTAAATCAAAGATAGAGATTCAAAAAACATTCAACAAAAATATGCATGTTTCTTGTGGAAATTGTGGCATCGAGGATCTCTTAGAATTCTCAAAAAATCCTGATGAAGTGTTTTTGGAATTTCTGTCAAGATATGATCAAGGACTAGTCACAGAAAAAGGGCTCTCGGAAGGACTAAAAGACGAGGGAATCATCAGAGCAGAAAATGAAATCAAAGAAATGATTGGTAGAAATAAACCTGATAAGATTACAGAGGAAATTTTGTTTTCAAAAAAAGACTATGTTTCACAATACAAGATTTTGAAGAATCCTGAGCCTAAAATGGGCTGTAAAGTAGAAGATTTAGGACTAGACGAATCCATTATTGAGCATCTCAAAGAACTAAAGATAGAAAACTTTTACAAATTTCAAGAAGATGTAATTCAAGAAATTACATTTGGAGAAAATGTTGTAATAGAAGCTCCTACAGCATCAGGAAAGACAGAAGCATTTTTGATTCCAATTATTCAGAGAATTAAAAAAGACGGTAATGCTGGAAGTGTTTTTGCAATTTTTGCATATCCTACAAAAGCACTATCACGTGATCAATTTCCAAAAATTCAAAAATTCGCAGAAAAGATTGGAATTGATATCAGAGTTTTTGATGGAGATACAAAATTAGTAGAAAGAAGAGACATTATTGAGAATCCTCCAAATATTCTAGTTACAAATTTTGATGTTTTGCACTATCATCTTTGGCATCAAACAAAGTTTTCATCCATACTCACTTCAGCTAGGATTCTTGTAGTAGATGAAGCACATGTGTATTCAGGGATTTTTGGCTCAAATGTTCATTATATCATAAAGAGACTTAAGAGAATTTGTAATAACAAATTACAATTTGTTGCAGCGTCAGCTACACTTGAAGATGCAAAAGAGTTCTGTCAGCAGTTGTTTGGTGAAATAATGCAAATTATTCACGGTTATGGAAAAAAAGGTCAAACAGATTTTGCAATGTTGTTTCCATCTCTTCGAACTCAAAGAGCATTGATGGTAGAGCTTACAAAGAAATTGACTGAAAAGAATCACAAAACAATGGTGTTTAACAATTCCCATCTAAACTCAGAACTTTTAGCAATACAAGCAAAAAAACAAAGAATCAACATCAAGGTTCATAGGGCAGGTTTAATGGCAAACTACAGGGCATCAGTTGAAAGACAATTCAAAGAAGATAATTTACAGGCGATTTCATGTACACCCACACTTGAATTGGGCATAGATGTTGGCAATGTCGATTGTGTGATATCATCTACTATTCCTGTAAACAGACTGATTCAAAGAATTGGAAGAGCTGCAAGAAAAGGACAGAGAGGATATGCATTTTTAGCATTAGGCAATGATCCTATTTCACAGTACTACAAAAATCACCCAGATGATTATTTCGAAGATATAGAAAAAACATACATTGATCCAAAGAATCCGTTTGTAGAAGAATTCCAAGTCTTAGCTATGGCATGTGACAAACCAATTTCAAAACATGAACTAAAAGAACATCAAGAAGTAATAGAGCAACACATAATCAAGGAGAATCTCAAAGTCTTTAACAACAGAATCATTCCAAATGTGGATAAAATTAATTCTATGCTAAATGAATATAGCATTAGAGGAATAGGAAACTCTATTGATATTTTCTTAAATAACAAAAAAGTTGGAGACAGGATTTTACCTATTGCACTAGAAGAATTACATAAAGATGCAATCTACTTTTTGGCAGGTATTCGTTACAAAGTAAAAGAGTTTGATTATCCAGAAAAAAATTATGCAAAGCTAGAGAAAATTCCAAGAGACTATCCATACTATACAAAAGCACTTACAGAAGAGTGGCCAACAATTGAGACAGTTTTTGAGAAAAGAGAAGCAAATGGGATTGAAGTTGCGTTTTGTAAATTACACATTCAAAAGAAAGTTTATGGTTATGTCAACATAGAACTTGGACAAGAGGTAACTCAGGGAAAAAAAGTTCTGCTTGATATTCCGTTAGAATATGATTTTATCACGAAAGGAATTGTTTTTCATGCACCAAGACCTCTCAAAACAATTGATACCTCAGAAGATGAAGATTATGCCGAAGCCAGTGGATATCATGCAACAGAACATGTTGTAATTGAGGGAAGCAACATGATAACGGGCGGAGTATCTCAGGATTTGGGAGGGATTTCGCTTGGTACATCAGGCTTGATTTTCATCTACGATGGTGCGATTGGAGGGAGTGGTGCCAGTAAGGCCCTCTACGATAGATTTGAAAAAGCACTTGAGAGAAGCATGTACATTGTAAAGGAGTGTCCCTGTCAAAACGAATCAGGATGTCCAAGGTGCACGTTCTCATACAGGTGTGGAAATAACAACGAATACTTGCACAAGTATTCTGCATTGGAAATACTTGAGAGAATCAACGACGGTGAGAAAACAGAGTTAGTTGATCCTACTGAAGGAGACAAACCACTAGTATAACAAATCAACATGGGATAAATATAACAAAAATCTAGGACAACCATGGATAAAGTTGCTCTGGTAACTGGTAGCTCATCAGGAATTGGATTAAAGACTGCATTAGCACTTGCACGAGATGGTTATCGAATCTTTGCAAGTATGAGAGATACTAAAAAATCATCAAAGTTAGAAGAAGAAGCAAAAAAAGAAGATCTTTCAATCGATGTTATAGAACTAGATGTTGATAATGAAGAATCAATTGTTTCTGCAATCAAAAAAGTAGTTGAAGATGGAGGAAGGTTGGATGTTTTAGTAAACAACGCAGGATATGGACAGTTTGGATGCACAGAAGATGTATCAGTTGATGATTTTAGAAAACAGTTTGAGACTAATTTCTTCAGCATTGTAAGAATCATTCAAGAGGTTGCACCAATTATGAGAAAACAAAAGTCAGGAATCATCGTAAACATCAGTTCTGTTGCTGGAAGAATGGGATTGCCTGGATCTCCTGCATATATCAGTTCAAAGTTTGCACTAGAAGGACTTGGAGAATGTTTAAGATATGAGCTTGGACAGTTTGGAATTAAAACGACTCTAATTGAACCAGGAGTGATAAAAACAAACTTTTTTGAATCAATGAAAATTCCAGATTCAAAGACGGATCCAAAATACAATGAACTAACTGATCACATTCATGCAGGGTTGAAGATGATGGTACAGATGGGAACAGAGCCATCCCAAGTTGCCCAAGTAATAATCAAAGCAATCCATGATGATGAAATGTTACCACGATACATTGTTGGGACGGATGCTGCCATGTTCATGGAAGCAAAAAAGATGAAAACAGACCTAGAATTTGAGAAATACATGAGCAAGGAGCTATTTCCTAGCTGACATCGTACTCGTACGTTAAATTGATATACACATAGAATCCAGTTTTTGTCAAAGTCCGCAATTTTAAAGTGAAGAAAATGACAAAATGGAAAACCCTACAACATAACGGAATATTATTTCCTCCTGCCTATGAGGCTCAAGGAATTAAGATAAAGATCAAAGGAGAGCCCGTTTCCCTCGATCTTAATCAAGAAGAGATGATTTACCAGTGGGCAAAAAAGAAAGACACCCCATATGCCCAAGACAAAGTTTTTCAGAAAAACTTTACAGCAGATTTTGCAAAAACTCTGAATTCAAAATTCAAAAAAATTTCATATGAAGATATCGATTTTTCTAATGCTTACAAAATAGTTGACAAAGAAAAAGACCTCAAAGAGATGATGACAAAAGAGGAAAAGAAAGAGCAGGCAAAGAAGAGAAAAGAACTACGAGAAAAGCTCAAAGCAAAATACGGAATTGCCGTCATGGATGGAAAAGAAGTTGAAGTTGGAAACTATATGGCAGAACCCCCAGGAATTTTCATTGGAAGAGGTGAGCATCCACTTCGAGGAAGATGGAAACCACGAGTTACTCCAAAAGACATTACACTAAACCTTGGCAAAGAAGCCAAAGTTCCTGAAGGAAAATGGGGTAAGATTATTCATGATAAAGATTCCATGTGGTTAGCAAGCTGGATGGACTTTCTTACTCAAAAAAGAAAGTACGTATGGCTTGCAGATAGTTCTGATCTAAAACAAGGCAGAGATAAGGAAAAGTACGAAAAGGCGGTCAAGCTTGCAAATGAGATTGAAAAAATCAAAAAAGCAATGATCAAAGACATGAAAGATCCTAAAAAGAGAAATGTTGCTACTGCATGTTACTTGATTTACAGAACTGCAATGAGGGTTGGAGACGAAAAGGATCCTGAAGAAGCAGATACTGTAGGTGCTACAACTTTAAGAAAAGAGCACATCAAGATTACGTCAGATGCAATAGAGTTTGACTTTCTTGGAAAAGATAGTGTCAGATGGCAAGAAACAGTAAAGGCAATAGGTGATGATAAACAATTTCAAGAAAATCTCAAGAAATTAATTGAAAAGAAAAAACCAAAAGAGGATATTTTTCACGATATTACATCAAGACATGTTAATGCATATTTTTCAGGAATTGTTAAAGGATTAACTGCCAAAGTATTCAGAACATATTTGGCAACAACCAAAGTCAAAAATTATCTTAAAGAGCACAGCGGTGTGAAAAATAAATCACCAAATGAAAAATTATATCATGCAAAACTTGCAAACCTTGAGGCTGCAATAATGTGTAACCATAAAAGAACTATTCCTAAAACCTTTGAGCATGCATTACAGAAGAAAAAAGACACACTCAAAAAAATTGAAAAAGACAAACCTTGGGAGAAAACTCAGGAAACTTTGAAGAAAGTTGAGAGTTCTGAACCAAAAACAGATGCTCAAAAGAAGACCAAAACCAAAAGAATCAAGACTTTGAATGACCAAATTAAGAACAAAAAGTCAAAACACAAAGAAAGAGCAGAGAAACTAAAATTACAAATTGATTTGTCTGAGAGGACAAGAGACTATAATCTTGGGACATCACTTAGAAACTACATTGATCCACGTGTTGTTAAGGCATGGACTGATGAGATGGGTGCTGAATGGGAAAAACTTTACACGTCTGCTTTACAGAAAAAATTCTTGTGGGTTCAAAAAGAGAAAGTTGATTGGTCTGAAATTTCTAAAAATTAGAAAAATTCCCATACGTAGCATTTAATTTCCCAAATTTTCACGCATATACTATGCCGGGGTAGCTCAGCCTGGTTAGAGTGCCAGTTCAATTGGTAAACTCTAGCGGTTCTCCAACTAAGGCAATACTCATAATCTGGAGGTCGCGAGTTCGAAACTCGCCCCCGGCACACACAAATTAGTTTATTACTCCTCCCCGACTTACTGTATAGTCATTGAGTACTAAGGATTATTGGAACAATGTTATGATTGCAGGTTCGAGTCTTAATAGATTAGTTTCAATGAGTTTTGAACCAAAGTGACAATTCCAGTTCGACATGTTAATCTGAGAGATTCAAGTTGAATGATGTTTACTTCAAAACTTTACGAAGTGATTCATTCAATATTTTAGAATAACTGTATGATGACTGTTCTTGTTAAATTAATTTGATGCCTACCCCGTTTCTTTATTTTTTATACATTTAGAATAAACTCAACTAAACATATAATTCAAAAGTAAAATATTCATTATCACTATAATTGAAACACCAATAATTGCCAATATTTTTGTATGTGTTCTATTTGCATACTCTTTTCCCATGATTTTTTCTTTGCTTGTAAAATATACTAGTGGAATTATGGTAAATGGAAGTTGTAAGCTGAGAATAACTTGACTGATAACTAGAATATCCAAAGTACTTGTTCCGTAATAAATAGCAATTACTGCTGGAATGATGGTAATTGATCTAATCATAATGCGCCTTTTCCATAATTTTGCTTTAAATTTTGTAAATCCCTCAAAAATAATCTGACCTGAAAGGGTGGCCACTACAGAAGATGCCAATCCTGATGCAAGCAGAGCTATCCCAAATGCAGTGCTAGATACATTACCTAATAATGGAGAAAGAGTGTGATATGCATCTTCGATTGATTCGATTATAATATTATTTTGATGGAATGTTGCAGCAGACATTATGAGAATTGCACCGTTGATCAAACCTGCAATACTTAACGCAAGTATCGTGTCAATCATTGAAAATTTTATGACTCTTTTAGGGGATCTTAAAATTTGATACATTCCTTTTCGGCTTTGCATCATTGCAGAATGCAAAAAAATTGCATGAGGCATTACTGTTGCACCTAAAATCCCAACAGCAATCACAATACCTCCCTCTTTTATTTCTGGAACTACGGCATGATATGCAATTTGAGACCAATCTGGACCTGCAAGATAAATCTCAACAAAGTAAATACTGGCAATAAGCACCATCATCCCAATTATTACTGATTCGACTTTTCTAATTCCCATCCGCTCAAGTCCAAGTATAAGGAGTGTGTCTAATCCTGTGATTATAGCCCCATAAATCAGAGGAATTCCAAATAACAAGTTAAAGGCAATTGCTGCTCCAACCACTTCTGCAAGATCTGTTGCAATTGCTGCAAATTCTGCAGTTATCCAAAGAGAAAAAGATTTGAATTTTGAAAAGTTTTCTCTACAATTCTCTGCTAAACTAAACCCTGTGATTATTCCAAGTTTTGAAGAAAGATATTGCATGAACATCCCAATAACATTACTCATTACTATTACCCACAACAAAGAATAGCCAAATTGGGATCCTGCTGCAATGTCAGTACCCCAATTCCCTGGATCAATATATGCAACTCCTACAACAAGCCCTAGCCCTGAAAATCTAATAAAATAAAACATTTTTTGACGTTTTGTCATATTGGAGTATTCTTTTGACAAGGACAATCATAAGAATCAGAGTATAATTTAGTGTACTGCAACAAAGTTAGCTTTAGATAAATTAATCATAATTTCCTTGAATACATACCAAAGATTAGTCTAGTTATTGGATTTAACATAATGTATCAGATTTGATTAGTCCAATTCTGTGACTAGACATGTTTTATTAAAAATAGGCAGATCGAATCAAAACAAAATTCATTTGATGATTTGAGTTGCAAGGCAAATCTTGCAAAGAAGATGCAAGATTGCAAATCTATCCAAGCGAGTTTATCTTAATTTATTCAAACATATACCACAGTACAAGACCTATGCCAATCAATACGTGCCATGGAATAGTTCTTTTATTTAAGAAAATTTTTGAATAGGATGTTTTATCTATCATTGATGATTTTTAATAATTTTACTCATATTGAACGTTAAAATAAATATCATAATCTTAATTGAGAATCAGCTTGTTGTTTTAAATTTAC
>JBHHZR010000012.1:0-40984 GCA_046758125.1 Candidatus Nitrosopumilus sp.
TAAAGAAAAGTAGAGGGAGTGTTTAACCGATTTGACAAAACCCGATGGGAGCACTTTAGATTCAAAAAAATTTCAGGATTGTTTCTTTAAATAACAAAATCATGATAAATTATTGTTGGGTTTAAGAGAAATTGAACTTGAAGAAGAATATCGTTCAGATAGAAATGATATTGTCGCCGAATTTTTCTTTCCTTGCCTAAGTAATTGTATTGAATATGATAGATGTGTTGATTTTTTATCAATTCAAACACTAGCCACAATATCCATGGCATTTGACAATTTTGCTGGAGGAAAAGCAAAACTAAGAATGATTACTGGTCATAGGTTTCGAACTGCAGATCTAAACCTGTTTACAAAACTTTTTTCGGAAAAATATACGAAATCGTTTGAAGGAAAACTAATCAAAGACACGAAAATTCAAAAACTCAAAAACATTGTAGACAAAGGGCAGATGGAATTAAAAATTGCAATTCCAAATTCAGAGCAAATAGCAGATTCATTTTCAGAGAGAATCGGAATATTTAGAGATGAACATGATCAAGCAGTTGCATTTACTGGGACATCTAGAGAATCATTTTCCACTCAAACAAGAGATTTTGAATCAGTAGATGTCTTTACATCATGGAATGATAAATCAAGAGTTGAAAGAAAGACAAAGGATTTCGAAGAACTATGGGATAACAAAACAAAATATGTTGAAGTGTATGATTTTATGTTTGCTACAGAAAACAATCTTTTAAAGTATTCACCTGAATGGGTAATGCGAGATTAAAGCTGAAATGATTCTTCTAATCTAGTTTTGTTTTTATAAAAATTCATTTTATTAATTTTATAGTAAATTACTTCTCCACGACGTTCAATAACTGCAATAATTGGTTCTTTTCCCATTTGAGTAATATCTTCAATCTTTTTTTGTAAATTTCCCATCTTTTCTTGTTGTCCTTCATTTAGACCAAATATGAGAAATTTGGCACCCTTTTTTTCATAATCTCCTCTTTCATAAACTCTAAAATCTGAACCAAAACCAAATCCATCTTTTACAACATAACCACGATTTCGAAGATCTCTATAAATTAAAAATCTAGTAAGAATTTCGGGATCTTTTTTTTGACACAGATTCATCAAATAGTCAAAATCAATTTGTTTTTTGCCTTTCTTGAGAATTAATCTTTTTGTGTATAGCAAAAAAAGAGTTTCAAATTGTTTCAAGAATAATTTCTCTTTTTCAATTTCTCCATATCCCTTTTGTTCGAGTTCGTGAATCATGTTCTTATCTGAGATGTAAGCTTGATCTGCAATCATTATTCCTTTGACTAGAGGAGTTTCTTCCATGATGAAGAGAGAGTCAAAGGATTTCCATATAAGCATTGGAGGGTACGAACAAATTCTGGCTAACCGTTAAAATATGGGCATTCTGGTTTGAGGATATCATGCATGGTGCCAATTACAGACAAGGCAATGGACAAGTGTTTACTAGGAAACAATACATCAAAGGTAAACCACAAATAAAAATTGCAAAATTTCAAGGTGGTAAAAGAGGAACATACCAGTACTGTGTTCAGCTTTGTCTTAATGAGAAGATTCAGCTTAGACACATGGCAATTGAATCAACAAGATTGGCAGCTAACAAGACATTAGAGAAAACAACTGGAGAAACAGGATATTATTCTAGACTTCGAATTTACCCACACAACATGTTAAGAGAAAACAAACAGATTGCGACCGCGGGAGCAGATAGAATTTCAGAAGGAATGAGAAGATCATGGGGTAAAGCCACCAGTTTGGGTGCAAGAATAGTTCAAGGTCAATGCATTATGGAATTATACGTTAATGGAAACGAACATCTAGAAGCAGCAAAGAAAGCTCTCAAAGGAGCATGTGTAAAATTGCCAGGTACACCATTAATCAAAGTGATGGAATGGAACAAGCCATCACCATAAATTTTCTAAATCAGGTTTCTTCTTTTTAAGAAATTCTAAAAACTCTTCAAACTCTTCTTTTGTGGGTTCTCGATTAAGAATTCGTTTGGATTGATAGTAAAACGCATTGTAAATTCTACCTATTACAATTCCTAAAGCAAATGATTTCGAATCTTCTATGTTTGAAAGAAATTGAATCAATTGTTTAATTTCATCCCTGTTTGAAATAGTGTCTTGAATTTTTTGTTCTATTTTCTTTAGAAGAATTTCATCCATGATGTATCTTAGTTGAAATAGTTAAAAACAGTTTAATATCCAAATTCATCCTCTAGGATTGTTGCAGTTATAGTACAGTTTGGTTAATATTCGAGCTTGCCAAGTTCGTGACCCGGGTTCAAATCCCGGTAACTGCACCATTTATCTTTGATTTTTAGGTATCAATGCATGCTGAATTATGTCTAGCGCATCGTGTGCTTTTTCTGGACGAGGCAGTTGAATCATAAACACATTATCTTTCCCATAATGAGATTTGGGAGAAGATAATGCAAGCATTGATGTCTCTGCAAGAGTTTCAAAAAAGATAAGGTCTGTTTTTGCATTGATAAGAAATTTTTCAACAATGTTTCCTTTGGAAAATGTTAAAACGACTTCAACGAAAACATTTCCTAATCCATCTTGCAGGATATTTAGATCAGTAT
This sequence comes from Candidatus Nitrosopumilus sp., assembly GCA_046758125.1. Lineage (GTDB taxonomy): Archaea > Thermoproteota > Nitrososphaeria > Nitrososphaerales > Nitrosopumilaceae > Nitrosopumilus. Next base: position 2,618 of record JBHHZR010000012.1, read on the forward strand.
TAATTGATAATGATTGTCTAACAACTTTAGAAAGCATCTCATCATACTTTTTCTCTTCAATAATTATACAAGGTGTTTCTTTGCCATCAAAATCAAAAGTAGTGATGCCATCATGGGCTTGTTCCAACAATCTCTTTAATTCATCAGACATTTTCTTTTTCTTCTAGTGCAGGAATTATTTTATCTCCAGCTTTTACCAAAAATGGAGAAATAAATGCAGTAATTATAGAAATTATACCAATTAGAGGGAACAAGAAAGAACTAACTGCACCAATATCTACACCAGCCTTTACAATAACAATTGAGAATTCCCCTCTAGGCGCAGCTAAAGTAAACGCAGAACGAAATGATTTACCACGTTTTTGCCTGAAGATGATATTTCCAATCATATTACCTCCAAACTTCATGCCTGTAGCAACTGCAATCAAAGCAATTGCTACAAAAATATAATTTTCAAGTTGGGAAATATCCATTAGTGCACCAACTGAGATAAAGAATATAGCAACAAACATGTCTTTAATTGGACTTGAAAGTAATTTTGCGACTTCGGCCGATTTTGATTCAGCTACAAGCACACCAGCTAAAAATGCACCAATTGCAACTGACAATCCCACAATGTTTGCAAATAACGCATATCCAAAGCACACACCAAGAACGCTTAGTAACAAAATTTCACGATGTTCTGCAGCTGCAACTTTATCAATCAATGGAGGAATGACCCGAGTTCCAACAGTAAAGGTTCCAACAATAAGAGCAGCTGCAACTAATACAACAACAACAATAGATTCTACAGATACAGTTCCAACAAGGGCAATAGATTGTAATGAAGAGATAAGAATAACAGCAATTACATCTTCTACGATTAAAATACCAAGAACAAGTATAGAAGATTCCTTTTTGATTCTTCCCATCTCTTCTAAAATTTTTACAATGATTGCAGTACTTGAAACAGATAATGCAGCTGCAATAAACAATGAATCCATAAATCCCATTCCAAGTGCGCTAGCAGTGTAGAATATGGCACCTAATGTTGAAAACAATCCTATAGTTCCAATTCCAATCGCTACACGTCCAATACTTTTAATTTTTGCATATGGAAATTCTATTCCAATTACAAAAAGAAGTAATATGACTCCAATTTCAGCAAAAAGATTCAATGCTGAAATATCAGATAAAATTCCCACACCTTCTAAAACATCAGTAGGTGGACCTCCTTCAGGCAATACCCAAGACCAAAATGGAGAAAGTGGGCCAATCAACATTCCTGCAAAAAGATAACCAATAATCAAAGGTTGTTTAATTTTAAAAAATGCAAGTGTAACTACAGCACCAATGATCATGATGAATGCTAAATCAGTAACAAAACTTGTATGAGGGAGTTCAGGAGTAATCTGTTCAATTAGACTGCTAACAGTATTGTTAAGAGAGCTATGAATTCCACTTGAATCTAATTGAAGCAGAATGTTTTGCATGTTATCATTTAACAAATTTGTTTAAAAATGATTGCGCATTAAAAATTCAGAAATAAAATCAAGAAAATAATGAATAATTGAAAACAGGCTCAATGTTCTAAAATGTTTAACCTCTTTATTCTCAGAAATCATAATCCAAATGCAGAGTGATGATTAGGTCAGCTGAATAAAATGTGGAGATATGACCTGGGGTATCTGACTGCATAATTGGTTACGTCGTAATTACCTGATTATTAATAGTACGGTATGGTACCGTACTACATGATTCAATGTGAGTATTGTACAAGAGGATTTATTGAAACAGCAAATGGTTTGGCTGAAAAAACCTTTCATGAATTACTTCACGAACCAGAAGTTGTAAACAAGTAACTCTTTACATTTTTTATTTTAGACCTAACTTTTTTATCGTCAAATTTTTTATCCATTGATATGGCTATCAAATCAACAAAGAAAAAAACTTCAAAACAAACAAAAAAAGTTGCTAAAAAAGTTACAAAAAAAGAACCAAGTCCATCAACATTACTCAAAAAGGTAGCATCAGTTTCAGATTCTAACAAAGCATTACAAAAAGAGATTAAAGTAATGTCAAAAATTTTTGGTGAAAATCAAAAAGTACTAGTATCAATGAAAGGGATGATAGATGCGCTAACATCAACATTTGAACATATTCAAAAACAATCAAAACAAATCAACATCATAGAAGACGATACACAAAAGCTATACTCAGGATTAAATCAAGTAAGGACACAATCTAATCTAGTTAATAAAATCAATAACCAGACTGCCAAACTACAAGAGGAAATTACCAGAATTTCTGATTTGCAAAAAGAATCAAAATCTCAAGAAATTTCTAAACAAGTAGAAGATAGCATGAGTTCAATTAAAAACAATTCTCAAATGATTATTAAAATTGCTCAGAGAATTGATGAAGTACGAGATGATCTCAGAAAAGTTTCCGGTAAGACAGATTCATTTTTAGAAATTGGTTCTGAAATGGACAAACTAAAGAATAACATAGAAGAGATTTCAGGAAAGACAGCAAAATTAGAGACAGGAACTCAGATAATTCAAAGTCTAAAACAAGAACTTGGAAAAATTACTGAAGGAGTATCTTCTTCAAATCTAGATGCAGAATTAGAAGCAATTAAGGTAACAATTGATGCTATTTCTTCTAAAGCCTCAAAGATTGATTCATTAGGAGGAGTCATTGATGGTCTAAAACAACAATTTGAGACCATAGCCTCAAATGCAGGTTCGGTGGATAATTTGAGCCTAGAGTCCATCAATGAACTTGCAGGAAAAATTGATAAAATTGAGACTGAGATTGGATCACTGTCAAAAAGAGCAGATTCAACTGCGTTTGTAGGAGAAGGACTCAAATCAGTTCAGGAGGATATTTCTAATTTCAAGCAAAATGTGTTTGATAAAACAAATAGTATTGAGCAAAAAGTAGCAACAGTTTCAGATATTTTAAAAAGACAAGATGCATCTACGTCTGAATTTCATAAAAAATCTGAAAAATTATTTGAGGAAATGCAATCAGTCAAAAATGTAACTAACAAGACATCAAGTGATTCATCAAAAGAGATGATGGCATTGCTAAAGCTTTCAGAATATCAATCAAACATTAGAATGAATGCTGAATCAAAATACGGAGATTCAAAAGATCTTGAAAAGATGGCATCACAGACAGCAGATATCGTCAATCTGTTTGATAGAATTTCAATTGAATCAGGTGAAAAGATTCCACTTCCACATGAAGTAAGACAATGGGCAGTAAGTAAAATTTTAGATTGTGCAGATAAATGGGAGATTCGATTTAGTGATGTCTATTCAATTTTAACTAATGCGATTGGCAGAGACATGTTAAAAGAAGCTGTAAGAATTCAGCAAATAAGAGACATCTACGGCATAAGAGCTGTAGATGAAATTAGAAAGGAACTAAACATTTCCTAAATGCCTGGTTCGTCTGCTTCTTTGAGTTGATCTTTCTTTCTTTTTAATGCTGCAAAAATTCCTAAGATTGCAACAATCCAAATAGTACTAAATACAATGTTTGCAACACTAACGTACATGTAGGGAGTTGCATCCATAATATTTTGTCTTAACAGTAAGGATCTATCGTTGATATCTAACATTCCCGTATGATATGCGGAGCTGTCCTTTGGAACAGTAGAAATTTTTTCAATGCTTGCAAGCATGGTGGTGACATCACTTTGTATTCTAAGGAAGTTTGTAGATTCAGTAGGAAATAACCAAACAGGGTTTTTAGCAATTTCTCCACTAACATTTGTTGATTCAGGCACTTTTTCAATTATGGTATCCAAATCTGCTTGAATAGCCACTAAATGTGCACGAATTGCAGCAGGATCAGAAGAACCTACTATTCCATCAAAATGTCCTCTCATTCTATCAAGAGGATAGATATCAGAATTGTAACCAGTTATTGCCATATACCCCCCAAAAATAATAATTGCAATAATTCCAACCATAGAAAGTTTGTAAACAATATTTGCCATTTTCTCGTTCTTAGTCATTACGTGTGGGTTACTTGATTTATTTCTTTTAAATCTCGTATGAGATAGGCTCATGTAGGCAATAAAGAAAAAACCAACAGCCTGAAGTGCAATGATTGGCACAAAGATAGGATTATTTGAGAAAATCGCAATAAAGATTCCCAATATTCCATATATGCCAAAGAATATTTCCAAAAGTGTAGTTTGAGTAAATGGTAAATTATATGCCTTGTTTCTCCAATCATCTTCCTTTGTTATAATTCCATATTTGGGGGTTCTAAGAAATTCATTCTTCTTTCCAAATACTGCATCAAATACTGCAACTGTGTTATTGACAGACATACCAGCATTGTAGACTAGTAATGCAGGAAGTATCTTAGCTTTTGATTTCCATGATTTATGGTACATACTTTGTATAATCATAATGTAAGCACCAGGTCCCATTGCAAGATATGTTGCAATGGTTAGAGCAGGAATGAAGCTAATCACATAGAGATTAACATTGGCAGCTAACAAAATTGGTAATGCCAAAAATTGTATCAACATTAATGGATAAACTATATGACGAGTTAGTTGTATGAATGCCTGAATCTTTGCTTCAATTGCTACTTTACGTTTGATAACAATATCTGAAAGTAGTTTTACTGCACATTGAATGGAGCCTTTTGCCCAACGGAATTGTTGTCTTTTTGCTGCATTCATCTGGACAGGCAATTCTGCATCAACAACAATATCTGGCAAGAACACACACTTCCATCCTTTCATTTGTGCTCTGTAACTTAGATCAAGATCTTCAACCAAGGTAGCAGAATGCCAACCCCCAGCATCTTCAATACAATCACGTTTCCAGATTCCAGCAGTACCATTAAAATTCATAAAGAGATGAGAGTTGCTTTTAGCCTTTTGTTCAATAAGAAAATGGAAATCAAGACTAAGTGCTTGTGCTTGAGTAATTGCTGAATAGTTTTCATTCACATGTCCCCAACGACATTGAATAAGACCAATGTTTGGTTTGGAGAAATGAGGAATTGCTCGTTTTAGAAACCATTCAGGAGGTATGAAATCAGCATCAAAGATGGCTACAAGTTCAGTATCTGTTGTCTGCATAGCATATTTTAGCGCTCCAGCTTTGTACCCTTTTCTTGTTCCACGCCTTACATGTTCTATTTGAAATCCTTGTTTCTTATAATCATCAACTACATTTCCAAGTAATTCAACAGTATCATCATCAGAATCATCTAACACCATTATTCTCATTTTCTCTTTGGGATAATCCAAGTTACATACTGAATCTACAAGTCTCTTTGCAACATACTTTTCATTGTATATAGGAAGTTGAATTGTAACTGATGGAGTCCCTAGATCAGTGGTAGACAAAACATCGTTTCTTTTTCGAGAAAGAAATGCCAGATAGTAAAAATTGCAAGTATACGCAGTAATTATGATAGCTGATAAAATAAACAGATCAAATACAAATTGAGTGAAAGGATTGACTGCCATCCCTAATTTCTGAGAATCACTATTCGCTATTTATACTTGCAATAAATGATGATTATTTTTGCTCAAAGATCTTGATTGCTTGTGGAGGACAAACACCTTCACAGGCAAGACAGAAGATACAATCTGGTTCTTTTGACATTAACGGTTTCTTTTCTGAAGCAGGATTTCCAGGAGCATCCATCCATTCATAGACACCTACAGGACATGCTTCAATACATCCACCATCTGCTATACAAATATCATAATCTACTGAGACAAATTCACCCCAAACACCCATAATTGCATTGCTTGAACCTCGTCTTCCCCAAGTTTTGACTGTGTGTTCAGGTGCGTCATATGATTTAGTTTGTTTTAATTTTGATTTGTAATCAACATCAATTGGCCCTGGTTTAGCGCCATCTGGAATTTCAATTGCACCATCATCCTCCTCGTCTTCATCTGCTACGTCTTCAATTGGTTTTGGTTTTGCTCCAAGAACAATTTTTGCTAGTGGAGTAAGTTCTTCAAGTTTTTGAATGGCTGCAACTTCAGATATTTTTTCTGTTTTTGCAAAGTAAGACACCATCTTGTCAGCTAGAATAGTATTACGCAAAATTGTGTCAATTACCATTTTTGCAAAATGATCTGCTTTCTTTCGATAATCTTTAACCCAGTTTGGATCACCAAACTTTTCAATTGGAAAAATTTGATAGATGATATCAACTACTTCGCCAGTAACAATTTCTACAGTAACAGATAATTCAACTTCCTCGTATCCTTTTGCATCTGAATCTTTCATGTTTTGCTCTTTCCAGCGATATGTTGTAAAAATTCTATCAGCATACATATCCATCTCAAATACTTTTTTGAGACCATCATGAATTGATTTTAATTCAGCAGGGTCTTCGAGTTTAATTGGAAGTCTATAAAGTCCAAGTTTGAATCCATGTAATGGATAAACACCACGTTTTGCAGTTGGAGCCTCCATTGACCAAACTCGATCTTTTAAAAGTAAAGACATTTGATTTTTGTAACTGGAATTTATTTAAAAAGGTTATCAGTCATCAGGACAAGTAAGTTCACGTAATTTAGTATACTTTTCTTCCATTGCTTCTGCATGAACCAGAACTTGGGAGAGATCATATTCATCCTTAGAAAAATACCATCGAATTGGAACCCAATGCCCAATTCCATCCATATCATGAATCATGCCCTTATCGGCTTTGACATTTAGTTTTTCATCAATGGATGTTTCTTTTACAGTTAGTCCTCTCTTAGTTTTGTCTTCCATGATAAGATCTTTCTTTCCATCTTTAATGAAATAGAAAGAACCCTTCTTAAGAACAGGAAGGTCTAAAAGCAATTTATTTTTCCACAGGGTTTCCTATCATGTTACCCCATTCAGTCCAAGAACCATCATAGTTTCGAACCTTTGGGTATCCAAGTAGATATTTTAGAACAAACCAACTGTGAGAAGATCTTTCACCAATTCTACAATAACAAATTACATCCTTGTCAGCGGTAACACCTTTTGGTTCATAATTTTGTCTTAACTCTTCAACAGCTTTGAATGTGCCATCTGCATCATTTACTGCAGTTGCCCAAGGAATGTTGTTCGCACTTGGAATATGTCCACCTCTTTGTGCATGCTCCATTGGATATTCTGGAGGAGCAGTGATTTCACCAGTAAATTCAGCAGGTGATCTTACATCAACCATAACAGTATCTTCTTTACCTAATGCTCTGCTAACATCAAACAAGTAAGCTCGCAACCCCTCATCGGGAGGCAGTGCAAGATATGTTGTTGATGGAAATTGGGGTTCTTCAGTAGTATAATCTCTATTTTCTAATTCCCATTTTTTTCTTCCACCATTCATAATCTTTAGATTTTCATGTCCATAGTATTTGAAAACCCAGAAAACAAATGCTGCAAACCAATTGTTAAAGTCACCATAAAGAATTACTTCCGTGTCAGGAGTAATTCCATTTTTTGACATTAACGCTTCAAATTGTTTCTTGTTAATGATATCTCTCGTAACTGGATCATTAATGTCACGTTTCCACCAGATAAGACTGGCTCCATTAATGTGACCTTTTTGATATCCATTTACTGGATCATAATCAACTTCTACTAATTTCCTGTTTTCATTAGGAGTGTTTTGGGATACCCATTCAGTGTCAACTAAAACTTCAGGATGTGCGTAATCCATGAATTTTACGGATTTGTTTGCATACTTAATTGTTTTTCCAATAGACATCAAAAATATCATTTTTATGTAAATAGCATTCAGAATTACTGCTTGAAACTCCAAAAAGTTGCGGTGGTAAGTAAAGTAGGTTCAAAAGAATCAGAGAAGGCTGCAAAAGATGTTGCAAAAAAGCTTTTGGCAAAAAAATCAACAGTTTATACAATATCTCCAATTGAAATTGAAGGGGCAAAAAAAGTTGAAACATTAGAAGAGTTAAAAAAAATAAAACTCGACCTTGTCATCACTCTTGGTGGAGATGGAACAACACTAAGAGTATTTAGAAATCTAGAAAATGAAACTCCCATTTTAACAATTAATGTCGGAGGAAATAGGGGAATTTTAGCAGAGATAACAATTGATGAAATTGATGATGCAATAAATCAAATTCTAAAAGACAAATTCTTCTTAGATAAAAGAACAAGAGTTGTAGCATCATGTGGAGGAAAGGAATTTCCACCAGCACTAAATGAGATTTTGATTAGCAGAACAAACTTGACTAAGACTGCAGAAATTGAAATAAAATTTCAAAATGATACAGTAAAACAAAAGATGGATGGAGTAATTATTGCAACACCAAGCGGTTCAACGGGACATTCATTTTCATTAGGTGGTCCAATTTTACATGAAAGCTTGGATGTTCTAATCATTACTCCTGTTGCACCAGTATACAGATTAGAATCAATTGTGGTTCCTGATGAGAAGATTGAGATCATATCCTCTCATGATTGTAGCATTGTAATGGATGCACAAGTGGTTAAAACTGCAGGATATGAAGAACCAATAATTATCAAAAAATACAAAAAACCAGCAGTCTTTGTAAGATTAAAAAAACGAGGACTAAGACAGATGAGTAAACTTGGATTTTAGGATTTTAGACGCTAGTGCATTTTATGCAGGAGTTCCATTTAGATCATCTAGTGATTGTTACACAACATCTCTTGTTTATGACGAAATCAAACACATAAAGAAAAACCATGATGCGTTAGGAACTTTACTTGAAACAAACAGATTGAAGATTAGGGAACCAGATAAGGGATCAACAGAATCTGCAGTAATGGCGGCAAAAGATACAGGAGATTTCCTACAGTTATCAAAACAAGACATTTCAATCATTGCCTTATGCATTGAAATGAATGGAGAAATAATTAGTGATGATTTTGCAATTTCAAATGTAGCAAAGAACCTAGGATTGAAAATTTCACCAATCATGACTAAAGGAATAGAAGATGTAGGCAAATGGATTCATTATTGTCCTGGATGTAAGACAAACCATAATAGCGGAAAAGAGTGTCCAATGTGCGGAACACCATTAAAAAGAAAATTACTCAAAGGAGAATCACCTTCTATTCCATTCAATGAATGATTCACTATGTATCATGCAGAGTTTTTTGATTAGATTTTTTGAGAAATTTGCTCTTTGAATCTAACATTTTTTTAATTTTTTTTGCTCGTGCTTCTCCTAACCCTTCAACTTTTGCTAGTTCAGTAGTTGTTGCAGTAAAAACTTTCAATGGAGTTCCGAATTTTTTAAGCATTCTAACTGCAAATTTTTCCCCAATTCCTGGTAAACTGCAAAGAACTGAAAGTTGTTGTCTTTCCAAGTCAGAAGACTTTTTGATTTTCTTTAGGTATGGTCCTTTAGGAGAATCTTTTCTAGAACACATTGACACTAATAATTTAGCCGTATGAGTTGCACTAGGAGTAGGAATTACTGGAATTTTAAAATCAAGAACAACAGTTGAGATAGCACCATAAAAAATCAAAGGATTCTCAGTGATTTCTTCAATTTCATCAACATTTCCTTCCATTAGGACAATCGGATGCTCAAAATGTTCTTTGAGTCTACTACACTGATCAAATAATCTCCCATCAAATACAGACGACATCAAATCACGAATACTTTTTCTCTCAACAACAGTTTCTGGTGCAACAATATAATCACCGATTGGAAGTGTTTTCATTTCTAAATTCAATCCAACTGATTTGAGCAGATCAGGAATTCCACTTTTTCGTTCTCTTTCATCTACAATTATTCGTAGATTTTCTAATTTCACAATAATACTTGTAAAGATTTGTTAATATTTTGTTTGAAATCTTTGTGAGAGATTATTTTCTAGGATTATCATCTGAGTGGGAGGTGCTTGTCGAACCACTTTTCATCAATTCAGTAATTTTTGCTTCTTGTTCTTTGAGAGTTTCTTTTACACGAGTTTCTTGTTTTTCAAGAACTGTTGTACGTGTTTTTGCCATCTCCTGTTTTTCTTCTAATTCATCAATTAATTCTTGCTTTGTTGATTTGATCAAGACAGTACCTGCATGTTTAAACACAGCATCACTATCAATAACTTTTTTTAATTCTTCAAGAGCTTTTTCGGTTTCAGCCTTTTCAATTTCAAGATGTTGTTTTTGAGTCATTATTGATTGGAGATTTTGTTGTGATTGTTGTAGTTTCATCAGTTGCTCTTGAAGCCATGGAGGCATTTGCCCAGAAGACATGTTTAACCAAAAAGGTTATTTCATTATATCTTTACCGATTCTATCGAATCATAACTTGCTTGAATTAGTCTAAATGTGGAGTTAAGATTCGCTCTTAAGTGAGGTAAATGTTGTGATTCTACGGAAATAGTTATTTTGTCATCAAGTTTGATCTGAGTTTTTACAGGATTTTCGGGATAAAATTCGTTGTCAGTATTTACAGAATCATAAATTGCCTTTGTCTTGTCTTTAGCGTCAATTATAATTTTTGCACTAAAGTTTAATGTCATATGCTGTTCCAGCTACTTTATAGCTGCATTTTTTGCAAGACCAAATTCCTACAGCATCCCTGCCAAACGTTTGTGAACCACATTCAGGACAGGTTCTCTTTTCTTTTAGTTGCAGATGGATTTTTGTATACTGCTTTCTAATCTTAATTCCATATCTTGCACCTAGTCCTTTGAGAGATTTTTTTGCTTTTGCCATTTTACTGACTTTCCTTATCAGCTTCTTTTAATTTTTCTCTTATTTTTGTGCCTATTCTGACTGAAATTTCTCCACATTGAACAATTTCTTCTAGTGAGAATCCATCATTTCCACCTTTTTGCAAGGCACAGATATTTCCATCAGAATCACTCGTTATTGTAATTCGTGCATCCATGCTAGCCCATTCATCCGCATTTGGATCAACAATAATGTGATCTCCAATCTTTCCCATAGTTACAGAAACAGGAATTGTTGTGATTGGAACTGAAGACACTTCGTCTTCAACAAGTGTTGGAACATCATCAACCATATTCCATTTTGGAGTTTTTGATGAAAGCAAAGCTGCAGTAGCAGCATATGAGCATGCATCAAACAGATTGCCATCATAATCAACAACTACGTTATCGGCAAATACACCTACAACTGATTTATCTTTTTCAATGACTAATTGTGATACGTCAATCATGTGACTTTCTCTGATTCCTCTATCAACGACTCTAGCTAATTCAATAACATCAGGTCCTGGAGGTCCAGTTTCAACAGTAGGATGTGAAAGTGGTAAAAGTTCAGCAGTACAAATGAAGATACCTTTGTCACCCATATCAGGAAAAGGTCTATCTGGTTGGATTTTTACTCCACACACAACTTCAGTATCACCAATTCGAACTCTTGCTGAACCATTCGCTTTGGGAATTGCATTAGTTTCAACAGATATTTCTCGTGGTTCATCAAGGGCTCTACCGTCCACTCTTTTTCCTTGTTCTAATAATTCAAGGATTTGTGTTTTTTTTAATTCATCAATAACAGATGATGTCATTTCTATGCACTCCCATTTCCAAAGTATTTGTCATTAAGTGCTTTCTTTTGCAAATCATAAACAATTTTACATCCATCAACTCCAACTTGTACACATTTTTTGAATTCTTCAGGAGTTAAAACACCATCTAATTGTAATAATGTAATTTTTTCAAGATTTGGCATATAACCAATTGGCATGTCTGCTTGACCTGCTTGATCTTCTTCATTGTTAACATCAAGAATTACTGTATCAGCAACTTTACCTGCAGCACATGCAGCAACTAAATCTCTCATTGGAATGCCAGCGTCAGCTAATGCAACAGAAGCTGCAGAAAGTGCAGCACATCTAGTTCCACCATCAGCTTGCAATACCTCAATGAAAACATCAACAGCTGTTCTTGGAAACTTTTCTAACATAACTGCTGGTTCTAATGCTTCTTTGATTACTTTGGAAATTTCAATTTCTCTTCTTGAAGGAGCTGGATTTTTTCTTTCACCAACAGAGAATGGTTCCATGTGGTATCTAACTCGTAAAATTCCTGTATCAGTATTAGACATATGTTTTGGATGAACATCTCTTGGACCAAATACGCCAACTAGAATTTTATTATCGCCAAATTCAATGTAAGCTGAGCCATCTGCATTTTTTAATCCACCAGCTCTAATCATGATTCGTCTTGGTTCGTCGACTTTTCTTCCGTCACAACGAATTCCATTTTCGTCCAACAGGACCATTGTTGCTTCTCTTCCACCCATTATGATTCACCTTTTGATTCTAACATTTCTTTAATTTGATCAGTCAAATTTGCTACATGTGCTTGCTCATTAACCATTTTAATGGCTTTTTTTGCCTTTAATAATCCCTCGGGAGATTCACAAGAAACTACTACCCATCCATTTTGACCTATAGTGATTGCAGCGTTAGTTGCCATCTCAATAGTTTGGATCATCGTACCTCTTTTTCCAATCAGGCGTGGAACCTTACTAGGAGATATTTTTACTAAGTCTCCTGAATCAATTTTCCCTAAATCTCTATCAGAAATTGTTACAAGAGGGTCTCGTGTTCTATCAAAATTTGCAATTCTTGCAGCTACAAGATCTCCTGCTTTTAATTTTGAAGTAAGTTCATCAGCATGAGCAGAAAAGTCTCGTCCAAAGACATCTTGTGCAGGTAAGAATCCAACATAACAAGAATTGATATCTAACTCCCATGATAGTGATGTATGAGAAATTACTTTACCAATTACCAAGTCATTAATTTTTGGGATGTATTTTCCAGTTAATGGAATTACTTTAACAGAATCATCATAAATTTCAGAAATTCCAATAGTTGTAGAGATTATTTTATTTCCTTCAAGTATAACATTTTGTTCAGGTCTGAAAGGTCCGGTAGTAACGACATCGCCTGGGATAACATATTTTCTCTTATTTTCCATTAATTCATTACCTCAACTGTAGCAGAACCTTTGGTTATAGAACCCAATCTATCAATCACGTTTGGCCTTGCTGCAGCGGGTATTTCAAGTATTGCTTTTAGAGAACCATTATTTTGCCATTCTTCTTTTTTTAAAGAACCTACTGATTTTAGAACAGAGTAGGATTGAGATGCATATTGTGCAGGTACTGTAATCTCTAATTGTAGATTTTCAGATTTCAAAGCAATTATTGAACGCAATTTTTCAACAATGTCTTTTACCTGTTCATCCACACTTTTTTGTGGATCAACGGAAACTCTACCATCTTTCATAGCTTGCTCAACTCTTAATGGAGGATGAGGTAAGTGAGTTTTAGGATCAACGTATGTTTTTGCTATATACTCTACAATCTGTTTTTTCTTTTGTTCAATCATTTTTCGTCTTTGATCAGTTGTTAGATTCAAATCGCCTTTCTGCATAATTATCTGAGCAATCTCAGTCTGGTCTTCAGTTTTGAAAGCCTTTAACAATTTTTCAGTTGGAGGTTTTGTGCCTTTTCCTGAATCAGTATAGATTTCATCTGAAACCAAAATTGCAGAAATATCCTTTTTCTTACCAAGTTTATACTCTAATGCTGGATCAGGCTTTACCAAAATCTCAAATTTTTCACCTTCAAAGGAATATCTTGCCACTGTAACATCAGTCATTTCTAAAATACTTATGATAATTTGGTATTTATCTATACGTAAAACTAGCTAGATATTTATGTGGACTTTGAAGATTTTGTTCAAGATTTGTCATCCCTAGAAGTACTTAACAAAGATAATCAAAAAATATCCGTAAAGATAAAAGGAGTTCCATTACAATATGCAAATGCACTTAGACGCGTATGTCTAAATGGTGTTCCGGTCTTTGCAATTGATACTGTAGACATTATTGAAAATTCTTCAGTATTACCAGATGAAGGATTGGCACATAGATTAGGATTAATTCCATTAAAAACAGACCTGTCTAGATTCAATGAACCATCAAAATGTGATTGTCATAGTGAATCTGGTTGTTCAAATTGTAAAGTTATGTTAGTTTTAGATTCTGGAGATTCAGATGTCACAAGAACTATTCTTTCAAATGATTTATCCTCTGAAGATGATTCAATAAAACCAATTTCAGATAAAATTCCAATCGTGGAACTAGCACCAGGTCAAAGAGTAAAAGTTGAATGCTATGCAAGACTTGGACGGGGAACAGAACATGCAAAATGGAATTCTGCAAATGTCTCAATGCTTACTGAAACAGATAAAGAAGATGAAAGAATTCTGACTATAGAATCAACTGGAGCACTAAATCCAGAACAGATCATTCTTGCAGGGGTAGATGAAGTCAGTAACAGATTAGGCGAATTCAAAGAAATGATCAGCCAAATCGAATGATAAACTAAGCATAGACATTATATTTGGGTTTTAAACCGCATTATTCACATGACTAATCAAGTAGTTATTCGCATGGCCAAAGATCTAAAAAAAGCATCAGCTAAAAATGATGCTCCAATTTGGGCAAAACTTGCAGAATATGCACTAAAATCATCTATTGCAAGAAGAGACATCAACTTGAATAGAATTGGACAATTAACAAAAGAAAACGACACAGTAGTATTTCCAGGAAAAGTTCTTGGTACAGGCAATGTTCCTCACAAAATTACATTGTGTTCATTTTCAATTTCAAATTCTGCTGCTAACAAAATTACAGAAAATGGTGGAAAACTAATCAGTTACTCAGAGCTGATTGAACAAAATCCCACTGGAAAAGGAGTTGTACTACTTGGCTGATCAAAAAACAGTTGTTAGAACTGATAGACCAATTGTAGTTGATGCAACTGATCATATTGCTGGTAGATTATCATCACATGTAGCAAAATTATTGTTAAAAGGAAATAGAGTTTCACTTGTAAATTGTGAAAAAATTATGTTAAGTGGAACTAGATCTAATATTATCAAAGAATATAGAGAATTTTTAGAAATTTCAAGTATTCTTAATCCAAAACACGGACCATTCCACCCAAGAAGACCTGATACAATTATTACAAAAATGATTCGCGGAATGTTGCCATTTGGAAAGAAACCATCTGGTGTTGAAGCACATAAGAAACTTAGAACTTACATTGGTTCTCCAAAAGAATTGAAATCAATTGAAAAAATACAATTTGAAAAGGCAAAAATTAAAAAATCTGCATCAAATTATACAACGATGGGAGAATTGAGCAGAGTAATAGGGTGGACTGAATGACAACACCAAAAACTGAAATTTATTTTGCAACTAGAAAGACATCTAGTGCTCATGTTTACATTACAAAGGGACAAGGTAAAATTAGAATTAACAATGTTCCAGTAGAAATGATTCCACAAGAAACTGCTCGTGAAGTAATTTTAGCACCATTAGAAATTACAGGAGACTTGAGAAATAAAATCGATATCTCAGTTAGAGTAAGAGGCGGGGGGTTTATGGGACAAGCCAGTGCTGTTGCAACTGGAATCTCAAGAGCACTTACGGGATGGACAAAATCAAAAAAAGATCCAAAAGATCATCCATTTCCAAAATCTACAAGAGAAGATCTCAGAAAGCGAATCACAGATTTTGACAAGTATTTGATAAGCGGAGATGCCAGACGAAAAGAACCAAAGAAATTTGGCGGACCTGGTGCAAGAAGAAGAAAACAAAAATCATACCGTTAGACTGTGAAGGCTATAATTTTAGCAGGCGGCAAAGGAACCAGAGGTAAGCCATACACTGAATTTTTTCCAAAAGCAATGACTCCAATTAATGGGAAGCCATTAATTGATTATGTTGTAAAATATCTAAGATCATTTAATTTTGTAAAAGAGATAATCATAGTTTCAGATTTTAATGGATTAGGTGGACAAATCAAAAACTATTATGGGAATCAAAAAAACATTACATTTGTTCAGGATTCACAAAGTGGAACAGGAGGAGATCTATTACATATTGAGAAAAAACTCAAAGACGAATCAGAATTTTTGTTGTGGTTTGTAGATAACTTATGTGCAATTGATCTAAAAGAGATGAGAGAATTTTTTAGAAGAAAAAATAGTACTGCATGCATTGCAACTAGAACTAAAAAAAAAGAGGAAACTGGATTTGCCATAGTAAAAGATGGAATTATAAAAGAATTTAAAGAAAAACCAGTCATGAAATTACAGTTATCAGAATGTTTGGGCATCTACATGTTAGGAAAAGACATCATTAAACGAATAAAGAAAAAACAGAAACAAAAAGAGATTAATCTTTCATTTGATATTTTACAGCCTCTATCAAAAGAAGGAAAAATCAGTGCTTATGACATAAAAGATACAGAATGGATTGATGTAGAATCACCTATGGTTTTAGATAGAAATGAAAAAACCATAAAGAAGATCATAAAACAGATGGTATTTTAGATTCTTTTTCAAATTCAGAAATTCTATCTTCATATTGAAAAGTTTGTGCAATATCATCTAACCCTTCTAAAAGAATTCTTTTCTTATGAGGATCTATCTCAAAGGATATTGTTTCTGAAGGGGTTTTGATAATTTGTTTTTCCAAATCTACTTCAATGGGGTCTACTTCTTGTTTTAATGTCTCAACTATCTTTTCATCTAATGAAATTGGTAAGACTCCATTTTTGAGACAGTTACTAAAGAAAATATCAGCAAAAGAAGGAGCAATAACTACAGAAAAACCATAGTCTTGTAGTGCCCAAACAGCATGTTCTCTGCTAGAACCACAACCAAAATTGTCTCCAGTAACTAAAATTTTAGAAGTATCATATTTTGAATCATTTAAGACAAAATCAGATTTCAAATTCTCATTTTCATCATATCTCCAATTATAGAATAAGAATTTTCCAAAGCCAGATTTTTGAACTAATTTTAAGAATTGTTTTGGAACAATTTGATCAGTGTCTACATTTACCTTATCAAGTGGAGTTACAATGCTAGTTACTTTTGTGAAGGGCTCCATTCTAATTCAAATCCATTTTTCTTACATCAACAAAATGTCCTTTAATTGCAGCAGCTGCTGCCATTACAGGACTTACTAAATGAGTTCGTCCACCAGTTCCTTGTCTTCCTTCAAAATTTCTGTTTGAGGTACTGGCACATCTTTCCCCAGGAGATAAGATATCAGGATTCATTCCCAAACACATGCTACAACCAGCCTCTCTCCATTCAAAATTTGCATCAATGAAAATTTTATCAAGACCCATCTCTTCAGCTTGTTTTTTTACCATTTGAGATCCTGGAACAACCATAGCTCGAACATTTGGCGAAATTTTTTGTCCTTTGATAATTTTTGATGCTTCAATAAGATCTTCTAATCTTGCATTTGTACATGAACCAATAAACACTCGGTCAATTTTGATATCTTCAATTGAAGTTCCCGGTTTAAGATCCATATAATCAAGTGCTTTTTCTGCACCTTTCTTTTGATTAGGATCACCTTTAGAAAATTCATCAGGGGATGGAATAGATTCAGTAACATCACAAGTCATGCCAGGATTTGTACCCCAACTAACTTGAGGTGCAATATCATCAATATGCAAAGTAAATTGTTTTTCAAATTTTGCATCATTATCTGTTTTTAGATTTTCTTTCCAGTAATCTACAAGTGATTCATAATTTTTTGGAGTATATTGTCGACCTCGAAGATAATCATATGTCTTCTCATCAGGTGCAATCAGACCTGCTCTAGCTCCAGCCTCAATAGACATATTACAAATTGTCATCCGTTGCTCCATTGAAAGATCAGAGATACCTTGACCACGATACTCAAAAACCATACCTGTACCGCCTCCAGTTCCAATATTTTTGATAATTGATAGTACTATGTCCTTTGCAGTGACTGCATGTGGATTCTCTCTTTTTCCTTCAATTCTTATTTCAAATGGTCGTGGCTTTTCTAACCATAAAGTTTGAGATGCCAGAACATGTTCAACCTCGCTAGTTCCAATTCCAAAAGCTAATGCTCCAAAAGCCCCATGAGTTGATGTGTGACTATCACCACATACTATTGTAGAACCAGGCAAGGTAATTCCCAATTGAGGGCCAATTACATGAACAATTCCTTGGTTAGGACTGTTTATATCAAATAATTTAATTCCAAAATCTTGACAGTTTTTTTCCAATGTTTGAATTTGAATTACAGAAGTTTGATCCAGTATAGGAAGTGATCTATCATTTGTGGGAACATTATGATCCATTGTTGCAATAGTAAGATCAGGGCGTCTAACTTTTCTATTATTCATTCGCAATCCATCAAATGCTTGAGGAGATGTTACTTCATGTACAAGGTGTCTATCGATGTAAATCAAAGAAGGGCTATTTTGTTTTTCAACAACAACATGAGCATCCCAAATTTTTTCAAAAAGTGTTTTTCCCATTTTAATCTTGGTCTGGTTTGTATTTGAAAAGACCGCCTGCAGCAATAATCTTTCCAATAATTTCTGAAAATGGTTTCATTGCGTATGTTTGATTTTTAGTAATATTTTTTATTTCATTAATAGAAATGTCAATGCCAATTTCATCTCCTTCAGAAATTCCATTATATGCATCTTCGTCAATTTCAATTGGTAACAAAAATGCACCGTCTACTGCATTTCGATAAAAAATTCTTGCAAAAGATAATGCAAGAACAGCTTTTATTCCAGAATGAGACAAAGCAATTGGGGCATGTTCACGAGATGAGCCACATCCAAAATTACGTCCAGATAAAATAAAATCACCTTCTTTTACTTTAGAATGAAAATCAGGATCTAATCCTTCCATGGCATGAGTTGCAAGTTCAGTATAATCATGTACTTTTAGATATTGTCCAGGTATGATGACATCAGTATCGATGTTATCTTGTGCGTATTTTATGACATTACCTTTCATGGCAAATCCCTTGGATCAGTAATTTTTCCAGTAACTGCCGAAGCTGCAGCAACTAGAGGAGATGAAAGATACGTTTGAGATTCTACATGCCCCATTCTTCCAGGGAAGTTTCGATTGGTTGTACTGATACAGATTTCGTCTTTTGCCAATACACCCATATGAGCACCACAACATGCTCCACATGTAGGAGGTCCAACAGTCACACCAGCATCTAAGAAAATTTTCAACAGGCCGTTTTCCATTGCACGTTGATAAATTGAGATTGCAGCAGGTAAGATTTCAGTTCGAATTTTTACTTTTCTTCCTTTAAGAATTCTTGCTGCTGCTTCCAAATCTTCGTATTTTGCACCAGTACATGAACCAATGTATGACTTGTCTAATTCAACTGATGGTGCTTCTCGTACTACTGAAACATTTTCAGGTGAGAAGGGTTTTGCAATAGTAGGTTCCATCTCGGAGCTTTCATATTCAAATACTTTAGAATATTCTGCGTCATCATCACCATTTATCAAATTTACATTTGTTGCACCTCGACTTGTAAGATAATCAATTACTTTTTGATCTGGTTCAACAATTCCATTTTTTGCTCCTGCTTCAGTAGTCATATTACATAATGTCAATCTACTTTCTACAGACATTTCATCGATTCCATCTCCACCAAACTGCATAGTTCTATATGCACCACCATCAGTTCCTATATCACCAATAATTTTAAGAATCAAATCTTTGGCCATAACATGTTCTGGTAATTTTCCATTTAGTTTAAAGTAGAAAGTTTCTGGAACCTTAAACCAAATCTTTCCATTCAATAAAACATAAGCAACATCAGTATGTCCTAATCCACATGCAAATGCACCCAAAGCACCAGTTGTGTTAGTGTGAGAATCACCACCAACATAAACATCACCAGGCATTACCATTGCTTCTTCATGAGATAAGGTATGACAGATACCGTATTGTCCCATGCCATACTTGAAGTGCTTTTTAATTCCATAATTTTTTGTAAAGTTTGATAATTTTACAATGTTTTCTGCAGATACTTTTTCTGCTGATGGAACAAAATGATCTTCTGCAACCCAGACTTTGGCAGGATCCCATAACTTATCAACAGAAATTCCTTGTTTTTTTAGCTTATCAAAGACCTTGATAACTCCTGGTCCTGAAACATCATGAACCATTACTTTGTCAACATTTGCAAAAACTACATCATCAGGAGAAACCTTAGATTTTCCAGATGCACGTGCAAGAATCTTCTCAACAATATTCATAATCGAAAAAGCTTGTTCTACAGATTAAAAGCTTTTCAGAACAATAAAAAAGAAAAAGAATACTTGGAATATTGTGCAATTAACCGTTTTACCGCTTTTAGCAGAGCGAATGGAAGAAAGATTTGATGTTTTTAAGGTCTTATTAGATACATTAGAAAAAAACCATACAAAATTACAAGAAGGAGATGTTTTAGTAATTTCAACGAAATATATCTCAAATTCTCAAGGAAGAATTGTTGACTTGGGAAAAATCAAAGTTTCAGATGAAGGAACAGAAATTTCAAAAAAATTTCAATTAAAACCTGAAATTGCTGAAATTGTAATTAGGGAATCTGATAAAATTTTTGGTGGAATTGGAGGATTTGTTATTACATCATCAGATAATATCATGGCACCAAATGCCGGAATTGACAAATCTAATGTAAAAAAAGGAAATGTAATTTTGTATCCAACAAATCCGTATCTTGTTGCAGAACAAATTAGAAGAAAGATTTTCTTAAAATTTTTGATTCATGTTGGAATAATTTTGGTAGATAGTCGATTAATGCCAGCAAGAATTGGAACCTCAGGAATTGCTGTTGCATGTGCTGGAATTGAACCTGTTTTAGATATGAGAGCAAAAAAAGATCTTGATGGAAATCCACTAAAAGTCACATTTCAAGCTGTAGTTGATAATCTTGCAACCATAGCAAATCACAAAATGGGAGAAGGTGCAGAATCAAAACCATTTGCAATAGTTAGAAATTCTGGTGCAAAACTAACAGATAGAAAAATCAATCCTTCAGAGATGGCTATATCTCCGGATCAATGTGTTTATGTAAGAGGTTTAACAAATTCTTCGAGTAATTAGGATTATGGTTTGTTCTGCTTTAAATAGAGGTATTTTGGTGGACAAAATATGGAATATCTTACTACATATCCAAAGACAGTTTCATTTCTTGATGGATTAAGACACAAAATCAGTGTTGATAGTCAAGAAGGAGTTGAACAGCTTCATGTTGTGGTAAAGAAGAGTTTTGAAGAATTAATGAAAATGTTTACAGAAGAAGGATTCACCAAAGTAAAATTTGAACATAAGCAACCAGGACAAATTGGAAATGGATTAAATCTAAAATTAAAAAAACCATGGGAGATGCATGTTAGGATGGTTGATCTAAAAAAAGGATTAATTGGAATTCATGCCGAAGTTGAGGTTTCAAGAGATTATCTACAACATCTTTTTTCACAAAGAACTCCAGTTGTTTATGAAGTAGAAGAAATTCTAAAAAAATATCAAATAGAATACAGTATTTGGCATGACAAAATCAAAAAAAATGTTCATGCTATTGTAGATAACTACAAAGTTAAACTTGCAACACCAAGTCTTCCAGTATTTGCATGGAAACCAATGTTATTTGTGATTGGAACAATCGGTGCATTGTATGGTTGGAAATTTTTTGATACTATTTGGTAGTTTAAACACCTAAAGATTCAGCCTTGCTTAATTCTAAAAAGACTTTATCTCCTACTGCCAATCCCATCTCTTTGTATTCATGCATTTCAAGTTTTAATTGTGTGATACCTGATTGCATTCCCATTCCACCCATTCCAGAAAGCATCTTGTTTAGATCTTTCATCATATCATTCATGTTTGAGAACCCCATAACCTTTGGACTGCCAAATGGTGATGGAGGATTCTGAGTTCCTTCTTTAAGATCCTTAATTGACGATAATGAGATTACTACGTATGGAGCGCCATCAGGTGCAGCATCAATACTTCTTACAACATATTCTTTCTTCATATTCAAAATTACCAATATTGCCATATAATTTTAATTTTAAGATGAATTTGACCCATTATTGGGTTTGAATCTTTAATTACAATTTTTGAGATTTTAAATTATTGTCAGAAAACTTGAAGACAACATTACGATACTATGGGATTTCGCCATGGGAGATTGAAGTTTTGTATGGATTTTTAAATTCTCATTTTACTATCATCCAAGACGAAATTGAGCCATCAGACGAGAATTTTGTGAGTTTCTTAGATGTTGAGATTCCTCTTACATTTAATGATGCATTTTTTCAGTGGTTTGAGTTCAAACGTTGGGAAAAAGTCAAAGCAGTTTTCAAAGAAATGAAAAGAAGGAGAGGTAGCGGAAATGCGTTAAAAATTAACATCAATTTTTCTGGAAATCCACGAATTATTTTTACTGTTGATATTGAAGACAAACAATGGTTTGATAATGCCATAGAAAAAATCGATTTTGTTCTAGAATTATTGCCACACCATCTAGATCCACAAAAACTACCTTCAGGAATTTCAGAGATCATATACAAGTTTGATTCAAAATCAATCAGATGGCGTCTAAACACAGCATCATCTGAAAATAAAAAATATTCTTTTAGAGGGGATTCTTGGAAAGAGATTACTTGAGATCTTTTTGTAATGGTTCTAACAATTCGTGCAGTTCTTTGTATTTTGATTCTAAAAATTCTAAAGCATCATCTAATTTCTTAGATTTTCCATATTTGTAGCGAATAAGTTCACGATGATGCCAGAATGTTTTTCCTTCATCAACTGAAAGAGTTGTAAAATAATCAGTTCCCTTTAGATTGTCAGGAAGTTTTACATCATGTGGAAATAACATCTCTACAATAAACCACTCATCACCATCAGGATAATCAGAACCTGTTTCTATATCGAAAAATATGTGAAGTAAATCTGATTGCATCAATCCATCATCATTAATTGAAGGATGTTTTACGGATGATTTTTTAAAATCCAAATTTACAAGTTGGGGTTCAAAGAAACCTTTGAGAATGGATTTCCTAAATATTTTATTTGCCTCGTTAATATTCAAATGCAAAATATTATTCAATAAAACTTGCCTATAACTTGTTAGGTTTGTGATAACAAATCACACTTGTAAAGAATCTAATATTTTTGAAATATCAGTATTTGAATGACCATTTTTGGAGATGTTTTGTTTGGCAGGAGGGTTTTCTAGATAGTTAGGAATCTTATCTTGTAATCGTTCAGTATATGGGGTAATGATATCATTTTTGTAAAAAACTCCTGTAGGTATTGAATTTCCCCATTCAAGTGATTTTATGAGTGATTGTGTGAGTTTCTCATTTAGTTCTGCTTCTGAATCATAGTGAACTACGGGATCATAACCTCTCTCTTCTAATTTGTATATTCGAGAATGCCTTTTTTGTGCTTCTTCAGCTAAATCAACTCCAGCATACCAATCTCTAGTATTGATGTCATTGTAAGTAGGGCATGGTTGTAAAACATCTAAGAAGGATAATCCCTTGTGTCTTACTGCCTGAATTATCAAATCTTTGAGATGTCTAACATCATAAGAATAACCACGTGCTACAAATGTAAAACCACTTGCAACTGCTAATCCAATAGGGTTGACATTATAATTTGTGTTTGGAGAAGGTAGTGATTTTGTCTGTTCACCAAGTTTTAGAGTAGGAGATGCTTGTCCCTTTGTTAAACCATAAACACCATTATCAAAAATTATGTATGTCATGTTTACGTTTCTTCTGCCAGCAGCAACAAAATGACCAGCACCAATTCCTAAACCATCACCGTCTCCACCTACTGCAACTACAGTCATCTCAGGATTTGCAATCTTTGCACCTTGTGCAAATGTTAAAACTCGTCCATGTAATGTATGAACGCCATATGTATTGATAAAATGAGAAGTCTTTCCAGAACAACCAATTCCAGAAAATATTACAGTCTTATCTCTTTGAACCCCCATTTCAGCTAGTGCCATTTGGATGGCGTTTACAATACCAAAGTCTCCACATCCAGGACACCAATCATTGTGTACTTGTGTCTTGTAGTCAGCCAGTTTAAGCGCCATGCATTAAAACCTCTCGTTTGTTTGCTTTGTTTTGTACAATTTTCTTAAGTGATTCATAAACTTCGGTACTAGTCATTGCTCTTCCAGTATATTTTAGTATAAAGTAATCAATTTCACGTTTAACATTTTGTTTGAATATTTTTCCTAATTGACCTGATTGATTTGCCTCAACATCAATTATTGTCTTAGCATCTTTTAATAAGGAACTCACATAATTTGCAGGAAATGGATGTAATAATTTTAATTGAATGAATCCAATTGAGATTCCTTCTTTTTTGAGCATTTCTATTGCATCAAGAATAGGACCCTTTGCAGAACCCCAAGAGATAATGGTATAATCTTCCACCCCAAAAGATATTGCTTGGTCAATTTCAGGAATTTTTTTGACGATTAAATCTAGACGAGACATTCTCTTATCCATCATATTTACACGCAAAACTGGATCTTCTGAAATATGACCAGTTTCGTCAGATTCATCACCAGTATTCCAAAATATTCCATTATCGATTCCTAATCTAGAGCGAGGAGATATTCCATCACCAGTAAACTCAAATCTCCTATATCCGTCATCAACTTTTTCTAAGAGTTTACCTCTATCAATTGAAATCTTTTGAGTATCAAATCTTTTACAGGTAATAACTGAACTTGCAAGAAATTTATCCATCAAGTGAATTACAGGTACTTGAAAAATTTCTGCATAGTTAAAACAATTACCAGTATCATAGAAACTCTCTTCAATATCACCAGATGCATAAACAATTTTTGGAAACTCACCATGTCCTGCAAATATTGAGAAAAGTAAATCGTCTTGACCATGTCTAGTTGGAAGACCAGTTGATGGTCCACTCCTTTGATAATTAGTTATTACAATAGGGACTTCGTTAATTCCCGCCCAACCCAAAGCTTCTGTCATCAATGCAAATCCAGGACCAGAAGTACATGTAGCAGAACGTGTTCCAGTTAACGCTCCACCAATAGTCATTCCTATTGCACATATCTCGTCTTCTGTTTGAATGACTGCAGTAGAACCAGGTCTATCCTCTGTTATTTCTAAAATTTCATTTGATTCTAAAAATACTGATTCGTCAGAAGCTGGAGTTATCGGATAGTAAGGTTGGAATCTACAACCACACGCCATTTTTCCTAATGCTGTTCCTTGAAATCCTTGAACCAAAAGAGTTTCAGGTTCTTTTTCTGTGCCAGATAACAAATGATTGAAATTTTCAAAATTAGCAGTTGCATAATTATAAGAATAATTTGCAGCTTGTTGATTAATTTCTGCAATTTCTGGTTTCTTTGAAAAAATTGTTCCTATTGTTTTTTGTAGAGAATCAGGAGGCATCTTTACTAATCCCAAAGATAAAGAAACACCAATCACATTAAACATTCTTACTAATCCTTTTAGACGAGGATTATCAGTTTCTTCAGAAAGCTTCAAAAGAATTGATTTAAAGGATACTGGAAACATAGATACTCCTTTCTCTTTTGCAATCTCTAAAACTCCTGCAATGGTAAAGGGTTTATTTTTTAATTCTAAATCTTTGTGTAATCTTTTTTTGAATGGAGTATCAAGTGTATGTACATCATCAGTTTTTGTTTCTTCTAAATCAGAATCATAAATTATAGCACCACCAGAAATCACTTCATCAAAATGACGAAAAATCGTTTCAGCGTCAAATGATACCATTAACGTAACATCATTAACATTTGCATGGATTTTTTGATCAGAGATTCGTACTGCAAAGTAGCTATGTTCACCCTTGATATTTGAATAAAATTCTCTTTTTCCAAATACTTGATAGCCCATTTCAGCACATACACGAGAAAAGATGTTTGCTCCTGATTCAACTCCACTTCCTTGTGGACCTCCAATTAACCATGAAAAATCAACTGAACTCACAACAAGTCACCTTTTTTTTGAATAATAATTATCTGTTTTACCAAAATTGAATCAACCCCCAGTTGCTGCATCAAATAAGGCACATTTACATTCATCACGTTCTCCGCAATATGGACAAACACAAACACACTTTTCGATAGAGTTTCCACATTCTACACAAATTGCAAACTCTTCTTCTTCAACTTCAGAAGACATGATGATTTAACAAAGAAATCGTATAAATGGTTTGAGATAAATCTCAAATCAATGAAGAAGAAAGTATTTCTTACTAGAACACTGCATGACTTTGCATTAAAGGAATTAAAAAAAAGATATCAGATACAAGTTCATTCTGGAAAAATCCCTATCCCTCAATCAAAATTGCGATCAAAAATAAAAAAAGTGGATGGATTAATCTGCTTTCCATATGATAAAATAAATAAAGACACAATAGATTTGGCTGAGAATCTAAAAGTGATTAGTACCTATAGCGTTGGTTTTGATCATATTGATACTGAATATGCCAAAAAAAAGAAAATTCGTGTGGGATATACTCCAGAAGTATTAACAGATGCAACCGCGGATCTAACATTCGCATTGTTACTTGATTTGCTGAGAAGAGTTTCAGAAGGAGACAGAATTATCCGAGAGGGAAAATGGAAAGTAATTTATGGTGCACATGATTATGTAGGTTCAGATCTTCAAGGGAAAACACTAGGTATTTTAGGACTAGGTAGAATTGGAGGAGCTCTTGCTAAAAGAGCCAAGGCATTTGACATGAAATTAATTTATCATAACAGAAAACGAGTTTCTAAAACAAAAGAAAAAACACTGAATGTAAGATACATCTCATTTGAAAAACTAATCACTCAAAGTGACATTATATCAATTCACGTTCCACATACAAAAGAAACAGAACATATGTTTAATATGAAAATTTTTAGAAAAATGAAAAAATCAGTATTTTTGTTAAATACATCAAGAGGAAAAATTGTTAATGAGAAAGATCTTGTTACTGCATTAAAGAAAAAAATGATTGCAGGCGTAGGATTAGACGTCTTTGAAGCAGAACCAATTAGTAAAAATCATCCATTGACAAAATTTCAAAACGTTGTTTTAGCACCACACATAGGAAGTTCAACAAAAGAAACAAGAGCTAAAATGGCGGAAATTACTGTGAAGAATTTGAATTTAGGGATGAATGGAAAAAAACCGATCTATTCAGTAGGATATTAGATTTCACGCATAAAACACGTAACAAAGAAATGTGCAGTTTTTATATCTAAATTGTAAACTAATACCAGATTGAAAAAATTCAAACATACAAATGAAGAATTAGAATTAGCTAAACTCCAATCTGAAAAAGAGAAGAAGAAAAAAGAATTAGAATAATATTTTTTCTCCTTGTCTTTTTCAGACAAGGTTTTTTTAAAATTGAATTTTAGGAGAATATTTTTGCTGTAATTTATCATAAACTTTTTTTCGTTCAGAAATTAGCGTTTTAGATTTATCATACATTTTTGTAAAAAATGCTGCTAAAACACGTTCACCATTTTCATTAAAAAATCTCACACTGAAGCTAGTACGGTCAGGCTTTTCTTCCTGTACAAATTCTGCTGATTTTATCAAATCTGAATCAATATGCATATGCGCAGGACCATCATTGTCTCCAATAGTAATCCATTTTTCTTTCTGTTTAATGTTTAAAGAATTACTTCGAACTTCACTTACTGCACCATTATTTTTTACAACAAGTAAAACATCATTAACTTGAACAATATCAGATAATAATTCTAAAAGCAACACAAATTCTTGAAATTAAAATTATTTCAATTTTTAGAGCTATTCATGTCAATTTGGACAAAATCATCCTCATCGCCATGAATACAGTCAGTTCCAACGGCTTTTACAGGGGAAAAACTAATCTTGCCATCGTGTACTTTCCCTTCATTTTGAAGAATTCCTATTTTTCCAGATACAATTTGTTTATGTTTTTCACAGGTTACACCAACCATGTATTCGTCCTTATCAGCAATAATTGATACAATGAATTCAGGAGCATTTACACATTGTTTTCCTTCTTCCATTACTGAACATTTATCAGGTAACATAATTTGAATTGAATTTTTATGGGATATTAAGCTTAATTTGAAGACATTCAAATTTGAAAATAGTAATTGATTTTATTTATTGTGGAGGCTATAGTTAATGTGTAGATGAGTGCAATTCCAATATCAGAACTTTCAGTAGAATCATTATTTGGAGATTCTTTAACATCATCACTTTGTGTTAATATTGAAAAGGGGACAGACACATGGGTTGCAACAGGAATGTTAGTTCAGCAATTAGAATCATTTACTGATGCGGTAGTAGTTCGTGAAAATGACAAACCAATAGGAATTGTAGGAGGAAAAGACATCATTGTTCCTCTTGTAGAAAATCCAAATTCAAGTTTGTTCTATGATACGAAAGTAGAAGATGTAATGGAAAAGAGATTTCCAACTGTTACTGAAAAATCTAAACTAAAAGAAGTAATCAATTACTGGAAGGAAACCAGAAGGGCATTTGCTGCAGTGCCTAACGAGTTTTCAGATTATTCATCGTTATCAGCAAAAAAAATGCTTGAAGTTGGAATGAAAGTTAAAACTGGAATTACTGTTTCGCAACTTCCAAAAAAAGAACTCATAACGTTTAATGAAAAAGATATCATAGGCGATGTCCTCAACTTGATGTTAAAGATTAACACTAGAAGACTGGTTCTTGCAAACTCAAATAAATTTATCAATGACAGAATAATTCTTCAAAAAATTACAGATGAACTAAAGTGTTTAAAAGAGACAGAAAATTTTATGGGTTTGTCAATAAGTGAATTCAATCTTGAAGAAGTTACAAGTATTTCAGAGGATTTGACAATTCAAGAAATTTCAAAAATTATGTATGAAATGGAGCATCCAAGCGCATTATATCAAGATCAAATCATTACACCTTGGGATATTTGTTTGATTTTACTATCAGAAAATATTACAGAGTATGAAAATTAAAATGATTCAATAATTTTTTCAAAATTCCAAAAGGATTCCTTTTGTTTTTGAGAAGAGTTTAGGAATCCTTTGTCTTGTAATTGTTTTATAAGAAATGCAGAATATGCTGGAGCTCCAGTAGCTCCAGGAGAATTATAATTCACAATATGAAAAGAGTTCTTACCTGTAAGTTCCAAAATATCTTTAACAAATTCGCCTTTGGGAGAAATAATAGGTGTTCTTATTCCAGCTGTTCCATGTTTGGTAAAATATTCAGGCTGAACTTGTGGAATAAATTGTTGTACACGATGAACCATTGCAGTTTTTGATACAGAGCTAAGAAATTCTTTTGAAAGCATGGATAGAAAACTACGATTAGTTAGAAGACGTCTCACATTTCCTAGAAACACTTCGCGAATTTTAGATACTGCTGCGTTTAATTCACCTGCATATCCTTCATAGGTTTCAGGTGTAGCTACAGGCACAGCATTTGGTCCAATCTCAGTTGTCCCATTTGATCTTTTAATCCAATGAGGATCCAAGAATGGAAATTCAGAAAATCTTGCTACTGTGTAGATATTTGTCTTAACTAAATCTGCATATGATTGATCAGCAACCCAGTATTCTCCTCGGAAATGAAGATCATCGTATTCTGTTGCAAGATTACATTTTTTTGCCATATCTAAAGAGTTGCCACCCGAACAATTTATCATAAATTTTGCATTTAAAGTAGAACTATCAGAGAAAGTAATCTGTGCCTCTGAATTATCACTAACATTCAAAACTTCTTTATTGAACAAAAAATCTGTTCCATTTTTTTGAGATTCTTTTTGTAACTCTTTAGTTAAAATCCCATAATCTGTTGAGACATCTCTTGAACAATTAAGACCAGAATATGCATACAAGTTAGATTCTTTTTTCAAAAGGTCTTTTGAATCAAGCAATTCAACTTGGTTCTCAGGAATACCATTTTGTTCAGACCACTTCATGTATTTTTCCAAAGTTTTGTGTTGCTGTTCGTCAGATGCCACTTCAATTGTTCCAACTTCAAACCAGGGAAGGCCTTTTTTCTTTGCAAAATCTTCCCATAAATCATGGGAAAACAAAGATGACACTGCTGAAATTTTTCTTTTTTTAGGATCTAAGTAAAAAGGAGAATGAACAACACCAGTATTTCTGGTACTAGTATGTTTTGCTACATCACTTTCTTTTTCTATTACACATACATTTAGATCATAAAGTGTAGATAACCAGTATGAAATAGTGGTGCCTAAAATTCCTCCCCCAATTATTGCCACATCATACTTTTTCATCATAAAGAATATGCATTCTGGTCATTAATTGATTTTGAATGGCGCCGGGAGGGAGATTTGAACTCCCGTTCCCTTGCGAGAACGCGCTTTATGGTAAATTATTTCCAGGCGCGCGCCCTACCAGGCTAGGCGACCCCGGCACAAGTCTTGCGACAAAATTATTCGGCAAGATTTGATTATATATTGTGTTACTTGGAAATTGAAAAACTACTTCCAAATTGTTACAGTAGTTGATTTCTCAACTTTGTTCTCTTGTGGGTCCACTCCTTTTGCAGATATTTTGTAAAGACCTTCTAATGCGGTATTGCCATCATTTTTTATTTGATCCCATGAAAACTCAACTTCATCACCAGGATTAAGTTCTGAAATTACTTGCGTAGCAGTTGGAGAATACATTAAGATTCCAGATAATCCAGTAATTTGAAGTCCATAAGAGGCATCAGAAAAAATCAATGGCACAGTTCCAGAATTGACAATTCTAATTTTTATATCCTCACCTCTCTTAAAATCGAATTTTTCGGTAACTATAGAAATTGAGGGGCCTTCAACAAAAACTAGCTGAGGAGTATTTTTTACATCAATTAAATAAACACCAAACACAAGTCCAGCAATAATGCCAATACTAACAAAGATTACAAGATTTTTTGCGAACAATTCTTTTAAAATAATTTCTTGATTTTTTAATCCTTTGGAGGAGTTGGTTTTGTTCTCCATTTTTTCGGGTATGTATTTGGGGCCATAATGATCCTCTTTGTTTCAAACGCATATCCCTTTGTAGCATCTCGAATCTCTACTTCAGACATATTTGATTCAGCCAAAGCAACAGCTTCTCCTTTTTGAGTATAAATTCCAACAATATCACCTTTCTTTAGATTTGGAGAAATTTTCAAAACACCAGGAATTGCAAGTTGTGCACCATGACACATTGCATCTACTGCAGAGTCACGAATTACTACTGATTTTAATTCACTAAGTGCATATTCAACAGGTTTGATCATTTTTTTTAATTTGCTATCATCTTTTTTCTCTTTCCATAATACAAATGCACCTGCAAGTTCATGTAATGTTACTAAACCATCAGTTTCTCGAAATTGATCAACTCTAGTTCGTCTTAGTTCAATCATTGTTGCACCAGGACCAAGGATCTCACCTATATCATAATATAATTTTCGAATATAGGTTCCTGCTTCACACAGAATCCGGGTTAAAAGTAATCTCTCTTTTCTTTCTAATACTTCAAATTCATAGATAGTTCTTGTTCTTGTTTGTCTTACAACAGATGAACGTTGTGGAGGTTTTTGGTAAATTTCCCCTCTAAACAAATCAATTGTTTCATCAAGTTTTTCTTTTGAAGGAAGTGAATGGACTCGTCCTAATGCATGATATTCTTTTGGACCAAAAAGTAAAACTCCTAATGCTTTTGTAGCCTCTCCAAGACCCAAAGGTAAAACTCCTGAAACTTGAGGATCAAGCGTTCCACTATGACCAATCTTTGGAAGTTTCAAAATACGTTTTGTCCATGCTACAGTTTCATGACTAGTAGGACCAGGGGGTTTATCCAATAGAATAATTCCATAGTTTAGTAGTTGTTCAATGGATCTTTTATCATAATATGTTCCATAAGCATCATCTGTTATGTCTTGATCAATTTCAATGAGATTCTCAAGTTGTTTTAAAGTCATAGCAGTTTTCTAACAGTTTCTTTTGCAACATCTATTACTTGTTGAGCTGTAAGATTGTCAGTATTAATTATCAAATCGAATACTGATTTATCATCACCAAAATCAAAATTGTATAATTTTTTGTATAACGCCTTATTCTTATCAAATCGATTTTTTGTAATTTTATATGCATCCTCAGAACTCATGTTGTCTCTTGATTGCATTCTCACAGTACTGCTTTTATGGGAACCTTCTAACCAAATTTTGATTCCATCTTTTATTAGCCACGGTAAAGTGTAACTAGTGATTACCATTCCACCTTGATTAAAGAGTCCAGTTAATTTTTCATCTAGTTTTTTATCAAATTCTGAATTTTGTTCACGTTGGTTAAGAAATTTCATTCCATCTTCAGTATCCCACCAGTCATCTCCTTCAGAATCAAAACCTTGTTCTTTTGCCATTTCTTTTAGTACATCACCTCCACTAAGATATTGTAATTGGAATTCTTCTGCTAATCCTTTAGCAACAGTTGTTTTGCCTACTGCAGGAGGACCAGAAATAACAATAGATTTGGTCAAGTGCCCATTGTTGTTTTTGTCAATTTCATAATAATGCCGCTAAATGCAATAGAGGAAAGAAAATACCATGCCCAAAGAAACAATGCATTTTCTTGAGTGCAAACATGTTCAGGATCTGCTGCTTGTGCAGCTGTGCATGTCAAATGGAAGAAATCTCCTGGAATCACATTTAGTGGAATTGGAGATAATGCTACAGTATAAGAAAATAGTTGCGGCAAAACAAGATAGAATATCAAAATTAATGGAACAAAAGTAATCATCATAGGTCTCATATTCATCTGCATCATCTCCATTGACATTTTGTTCATGTATGCAGATTTTTTCCCTAACTCGTTTATTTTTTCTTGATCTTTGGCTCTCATTGCAGCCATTCTTTCTTTTTGCCATCCTCGTGTTTCTTTCATGATGCGATTTAGTTTTGTCTGATCAACCATCTTCTTTCTAACCCCAGCATTGAACAGGTTTAATACAATTCCAAATGCAGACACTGCAAATAATGTTGGAATCACTCCCTTTACTATTGGGTCATCACTTCCAAGAGCACCTCTGTTACCTCCAAAGAAATCAAATTGAAGGGGGAATGTTCCAAGGAAATCAAATTGTAGAGGTAACGATTCAATGAAAAGTAGAATAGAGTTTAAGTCCATTTTTTACAATCCTATTGCCTTGATTACTTTCTCTGCTGCCTCATCAATCTTTCCCTCACGGTTAAGAACATACTTGACAGGAGCACCTGTTATTACCGAACATGCAGAGATCATGCCTGATTGAAAATCTAATTCTTTTTTAACATTAGCAATTGTAATTTTGTCTCTATTTCTTGTATCATCTGTCATTCGTCTATTGTAGATTTCTTCGGGTTTGGCTGAAACAGAAACAAAATTTGTTGGTTTAATGATTTTTAATACATGCTCTGGTAAACCAGGATAATAGCCCTCAGAGGAGATGATAAATGCATGAGTATCTATAATTACAACATGTTCATTTTGTACAGCAATTTTTTCAGCAGCAATTTTTTGCAATCTTTGTTGTTCTGTTACAGGTAATTTTCTAAGCTCATCTCTATCTTTTAGACCATTTTCTTTTGCAACTTCAAACATCAAAGTTCCAAAACTGATTACATTAATACTCTTGCCACAATTTTTTACCATTTCAACTATTTTAGAAAGTAGAGTAGTTTTTCCAACACCTGGTATTCCTACCATGATAACTTTTCTATTTTCTACCAAGTAAAGCACCCAAACGCGGCATGACGACTTCTACTTGTTCTCTAACTAACTGTGTATAATAGTTAATGAGAATGTCCACCATAAGTAAAATTCCTATTCCAGAACCAAATACGCCAAGAACATCAGACACGCCTGCCAAAAGACCTAAAATCATAGAACCAATGATGGTGACAGATGGAATGTACTTGTTCAGTAATGCCTCAACGGGTTTATTTGACCTTCTAAATCCAGGAATTTGTACATCTGCATCAAGCAAATTCTGAGCTGCACTTTTGGGAGATAAACCCCCAAGCTCTACCCACAATCTACCAAATACAACTACAATTCCAATCATAAATAAAACATAACCTACTGCTCTCATAGGATCCAAAGCTGCAACATCAAGACCCCGTGGAGGAGTAATATAGTAAATGATGCCACCTATAGGAGTAGAAGGACTTGTTGGATCAAACTGCGCTATAAAATTAATAAAGAAATTATTGTTCCGCGGATTCATGTTAGCCCACAACATTTGGAAGATAAACACGGCATTTGCTGTAAGAGCTGATGCCAAGATAACAGGAATGTTTGAGGTATACAACATTTTGATTGGATAAACTGCTGAAAAACCTCTATATTTTGTAGAAACAATAGGAATCTCAATTTTCATTCCCTGTGTAAATACAAGTATCAACAAGATTCCAGCAGTCAGACATAATCCAAAAACGCTAGGAAGTTGATTCGAACGGAATAGTATGTTAGAGACATCACCATTCATTATCGATTGACCAATGTACGTAATAATACCAATTGCGCCACCGTCTCCTGCGGGCAACGGGCTAAACAGACTCCAAAGTATTTGCTGAGCAACACCAGCCATAATGAATAGACTAATTCCACTACCTAGTCCCCATCCTTTTTGAATTAATTCATCTAAGAACATAATAATTATTGATGCGGCCATTAACTGACCTATCATAATGTACAAGTAAGAGGGATCAGGAACTCCAGGACCATAAACTGCAGTTCCATATACAACAGATTCAGCTACAATAACAATATACGTTACTAACTTAGTTGCAGTCTGAAATATTCCTCGTTCTTCAGGTTTTTTAAAATCAAATTTAAGAATATCAGAACCCCTCAATAATTGCATCAAGAGTCCAGCTGTAACTATCGGTCCAATTC
This sequence comes from Candidatus Nitrosopumilus sp., assembly GCA_046758125.1. Lineage (GTDB taxonomy): Archaea > Thermoproteota > Nitrososphaeria > Nitrososphaerales > Nitrosopumilaceae > Nitrosopumilus. The sequence goes on from JBHHZR010000012.1 coordinate 37,410, forward strand.
CTAATTCAACAAGAGTTCCTTGTTGTGATGCAAAAATAACTCTAGCAAATGCTAGAAAATCAAACTGTGGTGCTGTTGCTCCAAATAAGGGAGTTTGTCCCATTACCATATAGATGAGTAGTGCAACACCACACCAAAGCAAACGGGTTGGAAGTGGAATCTTCTTTTTTGGTTTTGGAACTTGAGGAAGATACGGTTCTGCTTTGAAAACTACTTTTCTGATAATATTGGTTACTGTACCCTCAGCCATTGTCAGATAACACCTCTCCCCCGACGGCTTTTAATTTCTCTTCTACAGATGCTGTAAATTGTTGTACTTTGACGGAATAAGCATTTGTGATTTTTCCGCCACCAAGGAGTTTCTCGTATCCTGCATTTTTGAGGTCTACAATTTTTTTCCCTCCTTCTTCTTTACCGAATTTAGTGAACAAGTCATCTAGATCTCGAACGCTAGTCCATTTCTTTGTGATATTTGGGTGAGGTGGTTTAGTTGAATCATGACCATAATGATCTGGGTCATCTTTTAACAAACTACTGTAGTGGTGTTTCATCATACCGGTAACACCAAGACCTCCTTTATGGCCACTTGCACGGTGTTGACCTACTTGTCCCCATCCCATATGTCGTCCTCCTCTAAGTCTTCTAGTCTTTCTTAATCTTGTTGCCATCTTAGATCATTCTCCTTACAATAGCATCAAGTTCTTTGTTTTGTCCGAGAACACCTTTTTGTCCATAGAGTTTTTTGGTACTTCTCTTGAATCCAAATTTTGGAGGCGCCAAAGCAAACCAGGGTTTTAGAGGTTTTAATTTAGATAAAGTAGCTTTGCCTTCAGCCAAAGCTGTTGCCAATTCATCAGAACTTGCAAAACCAAGTTCTTTTAGATCTTCAGCAGTTATTTTTTGATAGCCAGATTTTCGGGCTTTTTTATCAATCAATTCTTTTGCCAAAGCAGTATCAAGTTCAATCCAAGATACATAATGTTGTATTTTCTTTAGCATTCCCAAAGTGTTCTCTTTGGCAGGCAAAATTGTTGCACGATATTTTTTATCTAATTTTAACAAAGTCATTGTGTGGGTGGCCCAATAAGGAACATCGGCTTGGCCTTTTATTCTAACAACAAGATATGCATTTGCCATTTTCATCAACCTTGACTAAATGTCTGTCTTAGACAATCCAATATTGCTTTGGAAGTAGAATTCATTGTAGGAGTAGAACCTTTTGCTGTAGTCCATGCATCCTTAAGACCTGCTAATTCCAATAATCGTTTAATTTTACCACCAGCAACCAAACCTAATCCACGAGGTGCGGGGATAATTTCAATTGTAACACTTCCACCCTTTCCTCTAACTTTGAATGGAATGGAATGTTTTTGATCACATCTACATTCCCAACTACCACATCCTAATTTGATTGGATTAACATTTAGATAAGATTGATTTGTTGCTTTCTCAATTGCAATTCTCATTTGTTTTGATTTTCCCTGACCTATTCCCAAGTAACCATTTTCGTTTCCAGCTGCAACAATTGCTTTGAATCTAGTAGATTGACCATTAGAAGTCATTTTTTGGATAATTCCAACATCTACAACTTCACTTTTTAAATCTGGAAGTAATTTTTTAATAATTCCTGCTTCTTGAATTCTTAATCCTAGTTCAATAATTTCTTCAAGTGAAGAAATTTCTCCTGATGCAACTTTTTGACCTAAGATAGTTTTAGGAATCCAAACCTCTTCTTCTGGTTCTCTCCGTGGTCTTCTAGGACGACTATTATCTCCTCCTCGAGATTGTCCTGGTGCACCTTTAGATTGTGTAGCTTGACTCATTTCTATTTGACCTCAGTATCAATTGTAGATTTTATTTTTGAAATTTCATTTTTAACAGTAAGATGTTCTCCGTTAATTCTATCATCAGATGGAAATGTTTCTTCATTAGCTGGAACTTGGACACCAGCATCGATAACTCCTTTTAGAGCTGCTGCCATTCTTTGTGTGTATTTTCTAGTTCCAGTATAAAGAATAGCATCATTTGCACCTTTACCAAGTGCTTTCTTGCCTGCCAAATATCCTGTAAGATATGCAGCAGGTATGCTCTTTCGGGAACCTTTCCATCCTTTTTCAATTAGATATCTTGAATGTGCAGATGCAACAACTTTATCTCCAGTCATTCCAGGTTTGAGAATTTGGACTTGAGTATTTTCATTAGTAATATTTACAGTGATAAAATCACGTTTACCCATCAACATGGTTCCACGTTTTTTATAATTGGTCTTTTCCTCTCTTAGTCTTCTTAATATTTTTGAATAGGCCATCTATAGAGACCGAGTTTGAATCTGCTCTTATATACGTTAAGCGTGAATGAGAGCAGCAAGTAAAGCCTTTTGAGTATGAAGACGATTTTCTGCCTCATCCCAAACAACTGATTGAGAACCATCAATGACAGATGAAGTAACCTCTTGTTCTCTTTTTGCAGGAAGACAATGCATAAAGATCGCATTTTTCTTTGCAGATTTCATTAATTTGGAATTAACTTGGTACTTTGGAAGAAATTTTTTGATTCGTTTAGGATCATTGTTATGAATAGAAGAATAAGTATCAGTTACTACTACATCGGCATCTTTTGTAGCAACAAAAGGATCTGTAGTGAACTCTATGTTGATAGACTTTTTTGATTCTTTAATGACAGATTTGATTGGTTCAAATCCTTTCGGAGTTGCGATAGACATATCAATTCCTGACAATGCAGCTCCATAGATCATGGAATTGCATACGTTATTTCCATCTCCTACCCAAGCAATCTTTAATCCTTTGAGTTTTTGCTTTTTTTCTTTTATTGTCATAAAATCTGCCAAAATTTGACATGGATGAAATGAATCAGATAATCCATTAATTACAGGAATACTAGCATGTTTAGATAATTTTTCTAACAATTTATGTTCATAGACTCGTGCCATTATACAATCAGTATATCGTGATAGTGTTTTTGCAGTATCTTCAACAGATTCGCCACGAGATAATTGCATGTCATTAGAAGAAAGATTAACTGCATATCCACCTAATTGAAACATTCCAATTTCAAAACTAACACGTGTTCGAGTAGAAGGTTTTTGAAAAATCATAGTCAATGTTTTATTTTTTAAAACAGGTTTGTTACCACCTTTTTTTAGTTCTTTTTTTAGTTTGATTGAATTATCAATTAATCCCACAAATTCCTTTGGGGTTAATTCCGCTAAAGTGAGTAAATTTTTTGTTTTGAGTTTCATTTCCTAAAGAATCCAAACCTACCTCGCTTCTTTTTAGGGTTTTGTTCTTTATCTTGTTTTTCATCATCCTCATCATCAATTTCTTCTTCAATAGATTCACCAGGTTGATGTCTGCCATCTTTAATCCATTGACGAATTTGTTTTCCTAGTTTGATAGCTTCATTATCATTTTCGGGTGGAGAAACATCAAACAAATCGGAATAAGTTGCAATATCATTATCACTAATTCCTTCAAAAGGATCATCAGAAGTTGGTTCTGGTGTTGGTTCTGGTGTTGGTTCTGGTGTTGGTTCTGGTGTTGGTTCTGGTGTTGGTT
>JBHHZR010000013.1:0-35905 GCA_046758125.1 Candidatus Nitrosopumilus sp.
CATGAAACTGGTGTTGATTGTATGAAACTTGATTTGAGACATATTGGTGATGAAACAATTAAAGAAAAATTAGGTGGAATTCGTGAGATTGCAATAAAATTTTCTGGAATTGATTTAGCATCAGAACCATTGGATGTACGTCCTGTTTGCCATTATATGATGGGAGGAATTCATACCAATATCGATGGAGCAACAGAACTACAAGGTGTTTGGGCTGCTGGCGAGGCTGCATGTAATAGCCTTCATGGTTCAAATAGACTAGGTGCAAATTCTACATCTGAATGTATTTTATGGGGCAGAATAACTGGTGAACTTGCAGCAGATTACGCTGAAAAAAATAATTCTTCATCCCCTTGGCCTCATCATTTAGTTACAGCAGAAGAAAAGAGAATCTATGATGGGATTTTCCGAGGAAATGGAGATGTTAATCCCTATGAAATTAGACAACAGCTTACTGATACTATGAATGAAAAAGCATACGTTTACAGAAATGAACAAGATATGATTGATGGATTAAAGAAAATTCGTCAATTAAAAAAACAAACTTGGAAACATGTTGATGATAAAGCAATTGAGTACAACACTAACTTTACAAACGTAATGGAACTTGATTCTATGTTTAGAGTAGCAGAGATTGTGTTGCTTGGAGCTATTAACAGAAAAGAATCTCGTGGTTCACATGCAAGAATTGATTATACTAAACGTGATGATACAAACTTCTTACATCATACACTTGCTTACTATGATCCAAACGAACCAATCATGAAAACACATCCAGTAACAATTACTAAGTACAAGCCAGTGGAGAGAAAATATTAGTTGACACAAGACGAACATAAAGAAGGCATTGGAGGGATGATCAATCCAGGTCGTTATGGTATTGAAAGAGTTGCATATTGGTTAATGCGATTAAGTGGATTAGGATTACTAGCATATTTTGTTGGTCACATTTATGAAACAAGTAACATTCTGCGAGGACAAGTTGGATGGGATGAATTTCTAGAATTAACTCAAACTACAGAAGGACACATAATTTTAGCAATTGTAATTGCAATGTGTGTATTTCATACTGTTAATGGAATTAGAGTGATGTTAGGACATGGTGGAATTGGTGTGGGAAAACCAGCTAGACCTGATTATCCATATGCACCAGCATCACAAAACTATAGACACAAGATAGGCATCTATTCAGCAATTACTCTTGCTGCAATTGCAATGATGTACGGATTAGCGGTAATGTTTGGTGAATAACATGAGAGAAAGTACAATTATGAAAATTCACTATGGAACTGCACTAGCAGCTGTAGCATTAGTGGCAGTCCACATTTTGATGAGACTTACGCAGGGATTTGCAGAATCCTTAGAGTTTGAAAGTGTTCTTGCAAACTACAAATTCATTCCATATGCTGCAATGTTAGAATTGATATTGATCTTGCTTTCAATTCATGGATTCAACGGATTAAGAGTTATTCTATTGGAATTAAAACAAGGAAGGGCTTATGAAAAAGCTGTCTCTTATGGATGTCTTGCTGCAATGTTTGGATTAATTGCATATGGTTCAAGAACAATTATTATGACTAACATGGGGCTGGTATAGTAGTGGCACAAGTATCAGGTATTGCAGATGAACAAACATCCACACCGTTATCTTCTTCAAAATCCATTCTACTTAGAATTGCAAGATACAATCCAGAACAAGATGATGCAAGTGGATTCATGGAATTTACTGTTCCATATGAGAAATGGACAACAGTTCTAGAAGCAATTCTTGAGGTCAAAAAACACTTTGATCATTCAATAGCTGTTCGTTATTCTTGCAGACAAGCTACATGTGGTTCTTGTGGAATGATAATTAATGGAAAACCAAGATTAGCATGTTTTACAAAAATTAGTGAATTAGATTCTAACGTTGTTACAGTAGAACCAATGAACAACTTCCCAATTATTCGTGATTTGGCAGTAAAATTTGAAAGATTATTTGATACTCATCATAAAATCAAACCATATCTTATACGAGATGATACCGAGTTAGTATCTGATGCAAAAGAATTCTTACAATCACCAGAAGAATTAGAACAATACATTCAATTTTCAAATTGTATCAAATGTGGTTTGTGTAATTCTGCATGTCCAACAATGGCAACTGATTCTTCATTTGTTGGACCACAAGCGTTAGCTCAAGCATATCGTTATGTTGCAGATAGTAGAGATAAGGGAAAAGATTCTAGACTAAAGATTATTGATGAATCCCATGGTATTTGGAGATGTCATTTTGCAGGATCTTGTAGCCAAGTATGTCCAAAAGGTGTTGATCCTGCAATGGGAATTCAATTACTTAGAGGATATTTGCTAGGTTTTAGAAGTTAACCTAGTTTTTTTGGATTTGGACTATTATTTACTTGATTGTTAATCTGTTCGGCCATAAAGTGATTCGAAACATTTACTTTAACATCATCTACACCATCAACTTTCAAAAGATTGTCATGGATATCTTGACAAATTTTAAAACCAAAAACTGCTGGACAGAATGGGCTTGTAAGATGTAAATCAACTTTTACGTCATTATTGTTGATATCAACCTCATCAATTAATTCTAAATCAACAATTGATGTGTTAATTTCTGGATCTACAATCTTTGATAACTCATCGAAGATTTTTACTCGCATCTGTTTGATATCTTGACTCATGTGGGCAAAAGCGTCGATGCTATATATAACCATTCTAGAACCTTAGGTAATGTATCGTTCACGTCTTGGAAATGATCTGAGTGATATTACTTTAGATTATGTTTCATCCATTGATGATGATTCTGAAATTGCAATTTATGATATAATTGGAAGTCAAGCTCACACCTTAATGTTACATCAAAAAAATATAATAACAAAAAATGATGCAAAAAAAATTTTGTCTGCATTAAAGTCTTTGAAGAAAGAAAAATTTGATTCATCATCTGAAGCCGAGGATATTCATGAATTAATTGAATCACTAGTAATCAAAAAGGCTGGAATGTCAAGTGGAGGCAAAATGCACACAGCAAGATCACGAAATGATCAAGTTGTTTTAGATATTCGAATGAAAATTAGAGATGATATAATAATAATCTGTAACTGCATTTTAGATGCTATTGAAACTCTTGTTTCTGTGGCTAAAAATCATCAAAAAACAATCATGCCTCTTTATACTCATCTTCAACAAGCTCAAGCAGGTTTATTTTCTCATTATCTTTTAGCACATGCAGATGTTTTATTTCGAGATTTTCAAAGACTTTACGGAACATTTGAAAGAGTAAATCAAAGTCCATTGGGAGCAGGTCCTGTTGGTGGAACTAGCATTCCAATTGATAGACATAGCACTGCAAAGATGTTAGGCTTTGATGATCTTGTAGAAAATTCTATTGATGCAACAAGCACGCGTGATTTTGTGGCCGAATATGTTGCAATGATTTCAATATTGATGACTAACCTAAGTAAAATTGCTGAAGATTTTGTAATATGGTCTACCTCTGAATTTTCTTTTATTGAACTTGCTGATGAATTCACATCTCCTTCAAGCGTAATGCCTCAAAAGAAAAATCCAGATATCTTAGAATTAACAAGAGGTAAAACAGCTGAAGTTATTGGAAATCTAACCTCAATTCTAACTACAATCAAAGGTTTAGCATCTGGTTATGGACGTGATTTACAACAAATCAAATCATCAATTTGGTCTACATCAAAAATATCAATCAGCGCACTATTAATTTTAAAATCAATGCTTCTTACTTTGAAAATAAATGATAAACAAATGAAGAAAGTTACAGAATCAAGCAATCTAATTGCATTAGACATATCTGAAAAATTAGTTCAAGAAGGAATTCCATTTAGAGTGACACATAAAATTGCAGGAATTTTAGTCCAATTATCACATCAATCAAAAAAACCAATTTCAAAATTAACTCCAACAGAAATAAGAAAATCTATAGCTGGTACTAAAGTTGATTCAAAGACTATTTCAAAAATTATTTCTTCTACCACCGTAGTTTCATCTCTAAAGGAAAGAAAATCCCTTGGTTCCTCAGGATATGATGAACAAAAAAGAATGATTGCTGATAGAATTAAAAAGATTAATGAATATAGAACAGATGTTACTAAGAGAGAAAATAAAATAGTTTTATCTATTGAAGATTTAGAAAAACAAGTCAACAAAATAATTAAATAAAAAAGTAGCGGGTCTAAAGGGATTCGGACCCTTGACAACCGGATTAAAAGTCCGGTGCGCTACCTGGCTGCGCCATAGACCCACACGAAAAATGCTTTACGTGTATAATTTAGTCTTTTACAAAATTTTTTGTTATTACAGAAACTTTTAATCTGGCATTTTGATTCAAAGTATTTGTGCCCTTGTAGTATAGCCCGGTCTAGAATTCGGCCCTGTCACGGCTGAGACGCGTGTTCAAATCCCGCCGAGGGCGCCATTATTTTTACTAAATGTATAATGAAAATAATTTTCAACCGATCAAAATGGCATATACCAATTTTATTAATTAAAAAGAAATGTTCAACATTTCTTCTTACAAGAATATTAAAATTCAGGCAATTTTAGTAAGTTTTGATGGCTGAAGACAAAGAATCTGAAGTTGAGGAAAAATCTGTAGAAGATTCAACATCTGAAGAACCATCTGCTGAAGAAGTTGCAAAAGCTGAAGAAGCTAAAGCAGCTAAAGAAGCAGCAGCAAAAGCAGAGGCTGCTGCAAAAGCAGCTGAAGAAGCAGAAGAAGCAGTAAAAGCAGCTATTGCCAAAGCGGAAGCCGCAAAAGCAGAAGCAGAAGCTGCAGCAGAAGCAGAATACAAAGCAATTGCTGATGAAGTAAAAGCAGAAGCTGCAAAGGCACCTGATTATACTTTCAAGAGACTAAGTGAGCAAATTTTTAGACGAGAGATGGGCGAACCTGAATTTTTCTTAGACAAACAAGATCGATTCCCAAGACCAATTCTTACAGCAGAAGAAGAAGCAAGTATAACAAGAAAAGCTGAGATTTTTCACGATCAAACTCCAGAATATGTTCCAGAACATGTTCTCAGTCCAGAATATCGTGGAATTTCAAATTATGAACGTGCTGTTGATGAAATTTTAGAAGTTGCAAAACTAAATTTTGAAACATTAAAAGCTGATCCAGATGCTACAGAAAAACAAATTCAAGATGCAAAAGATGAGATTACTTATTTAGAATCATTACATGAAAATTATTTCATTGGAATGAATGTTTTCCGAACAGCTAAAGGTGGAAGAGATAAAATTAAAGCTTAATGGTGAATGGTTTGGGTAACATAAATTTTGATGTGATGAACATTCGAGTAACTTTTAAAAATATTCCTCTATATACACTTTCAAAGTTTGCTTTCAAAGATGTTATTGCAGCTTGTCAAGAATTTAAAAAAATCCCTGGAGTAGATGAATGTATAATTCTTCAAACAGCAAGTAGAGTTGAAATTTTTACTGTAAGTAACGTAGAATCAGAAGATTCTCCCGATGCAAGACGGGCTGAAGGAAAAACTCTTGTGTTAAACAAAATTAAAGAGACTTGGGTGTCTTTATCACAATTAGAACAGATTGACATTGATCACTTTGATCAAACCATTGAGGTTTACAAAGGTGATGATGTGTATTTACATCTATTACGTTTAGCATCAGGATTAGATTCTTTTGTTATTGGAACACAAGAAGTCTTTGATGAAATTACAAATTCATTAGAAACTGCAAATAATGCAGGTGTCTCTGGTAAAATTCTCAATAAATTATTCAAAAGTGTTATCAGATTAGCCTCAAGAATGAGAGAGACTACTGGAATATCAAAAGATGTAATTTCTCTTGGAGATATTGCTGTAAAATTGGTAGATGAGAAAGCAGGTCTTGATTCCAAGAAAAAGGTATTGCTAATTGGAACTGGTGAACCAGCTGCAATGGTTGCAAAAACTCTGAAACAAAAAGGTATTGATTATGATGTAACTAGTAGAACTGTTGAACGTGCAACTGGATTTACAACAATTTTGGGTGGAAATCCAATTGACTTTAAGGATGTTTTAGCTGGTTTTGACAAGTATGATATTATCTTTGTTGCTACCACTTCTGATTATTTCTTAATTACATTTGATCAAATTCATCTAGTTATGGAAGATAAGAAAAAAGGCACACTGATTTTAGATTTGTCAGATCCTAGAACTGTTGATGAAGGAATTACTGCACTTCCTGGAATCAAATTATTGTTTAGAGATCAAATCTATGAAATTTATGAAGAAAGTGTAAAAGCTAGAGCTGGTATTGTTCCTGCGGTTGAAAAAATTATTGAAAAAGAAATTCCTGTTTTATCAGCAACTATGAAAAGATTAGATATTTGATCTTCTTAAAGACCTTGTTTTCTTAAGAGAAATTGCATTATGGCTTCTTTAGAATAATCTATTCCGTGTTCTTCATCAGTATGATTTCTAAAACTCTCAATCACTTCCTCCATTTCACCTTCTGCTACAAAATCGCATTCAAAACCGTAATCTTGACACTTGAGTTTTGCCATACTTTGGAGAAAGATATTCGATATAAATATCAAAAGGTGTGTTTTATCTAACAAAAACTAATTTTCTGATTCCTAAAATTGAGATCAATTGATTTTTTGAAAAATATTCTTATCCGTAGGATTCGAATTTAATTCCATAGCTTCCATCTGGCTTTTTTTCATGTTCTGTGACAAAACCTTTTGGACCAAGATATTCAATTACGCCATCAATGGTGCCTTGATACCCACAAATGTAGATGATTGTATTCTCTGGAGTTAGTTCTTCTCCTACCATCTCTTCAACTGGTGATAATCCAGTCTTTTTATCAGGTTTGAAAAATGATTCTACTCTGCCTACATGACCTTTCCAAGATCTATTAAAGAACTCTTTAGGTCTACTAATTGCAGCTCTGTATTTAAAATTCCATTGTTCTCTTCCTCTTTTCTCACTTTCCATCTCTAAATCTGTCAATAGTCGTTTGTAACTTAACTCATCAACATAACTAGCACCATGCAAAATAATGATCTCTCGTTTATCATTAGTGTCATGGAAATGTTTTGCAAATGCAATAAATGGTGCTAATCCTGTTCCACCCCCAACACAGATTACTCTTCTATTGTCTTTTTGTCCATTAGGTAATGTGTCACTAATTTGTAATGCAGCTCCTGTAGGATCTCCAAGAAATACTTCATCACCAACACTTAGATAAAATAATTCAGTCGTAACACGACCAGGAAGTGGTTTTCTTACCCATCTAATTACAAATTCAAAATAGTCTCTATTCTCTGCATGAGATGCAATTGAGTATGCTCTTCTCACAACTTTTTTTTCTGCTGGTATTGGAAGACCAATTGTTAGAAATTGACCAGTTTTATATTCTGGCATCCCCCCTTCTGGAACTAATCTGATTATGACAAGATCCTCTTTTAGTAACTCTCTATAGGTGACCTTTGCCTTTGTCTCAGTTACCATACAAGAAGTTTTTTCGCGACTTTGGTTAAATATATTTCTCTTGCCAAATGTTCAAAAAATTTGATTTTATTCCAAAACCTCAAATAAACTGAGAAATTAATCTCGATCATAAAATTTCTCTTGTAATCTATTTACTGATTAATCTGAGACATTATTTCATCAAGAATTTTCTGATTTGCAGCTGCAATAAAAGAAACTCTAGTATCATAACTTAGATCCGCATCGAGAGGATTCAAATCTGCATCTAGCAACAATCCTCCCGCTTCTTTTACAATTAGATATCCTGCTGCAATATCTTGAATTCTAATCTTATCCCTTAAATCAATAAAAATATCCATCAATCCTCTAGCAAATAATGCCATTTCTAAGGCATTTGCACCAAAATGTCTCGTATGATTATGATTTTCAAAGATTGGGTGCAATTTTTTCATCAAATCTGTTGACGCACCAGATGTGTTAATACCAACTATTTTGTAGATTGGATCATTATTGTGTACTTTGATTTGTTCTTCATTAAAGAATGAACCTCTATTTTTTGAAGCCCAATATGTTTCTCCATTTGCAAGATTTGTAATGACTCCATCTGTAATTGAACTAAGTTTGTTCTCAGTTGCAAATGCCAATGAACTACAAAAGAAGGGAACGCCACGTACAGCATTAGCAGAACCATCAATTGCATCCATGATGATGTATCCTTTTGGATTATCAGATAATTCCACTCTTCCACATTCTTCGCCTAAAACAACACATTCAAAATTAATTTCTTTAAGGTAATCAAGAACTGTTTTTTCTGCAATAATGTCTATGTTTCTTGAAATGTCTCCTCCTGCTCCTATTCCAAAATCTCCGGCTGCATGTTCAGTACCTGCAAGATCTTTTACATTTTCAAAAATTCTGTTTGAAACTACACGAAGAATTTCAATTACTTCCATAATTGTTTTTTGACACTTCGTAATTTAAGTGAAGATTGTTTTGAAAGCATAAATAACAATAAGGAAGCTTACGTTTGTGAGTGGTAAAGATCAATCTGTTGTAAGTAAAGAAGCATTAATGAGTACAAAACCTGGAAAACAAATACTCAAACAAGGTTTGTTTAAATCAAAAGGCTTCAAACTATTTAACAAGTATAAAGAAGAAACAGAAAACGAATTTCCAAACTTTGCAGAAAGATTTGCACAAGGCCTTCTAAATGAAATAAAATCTGATCCTAATCCAAATTCTACTCAACAACAATTTGGTAACGAGGTAGGTTCTACTGAAATAATACTAAATGCATCTGAAATTGACCCTATAAAATCAAAATTAGAAAACCCTGATGTTCTCAAGGATAGAGTACTTCGAATTTTAAATTCAAATTTCGTAAAAATGACTTTTCCAGTTTTTAATGCACTATTTGATGGTGCAGCAAACTATACTGGAAAAAATGATCCTCAATTAAAACAAGACATGGTTGAGGGACACATCTTAGCAATAGATCTAAGTGAACCAATGGATAGAATTGTAGACAAAGATGAAGACTTGGAATATCTTGATGATTACAAACTAATGAATCCATATATCTTGAAGTTAGCTAGAGATAAAATTTCTAATGGCGGAGAACAAGTTCTAAAAGAATTTGAAGATGGATTCAAAGATGCGAGAGTAGGACAATATCTTGATGAGAAATTGAAATCAAAACCAACTACGATTACTGAAGAAGAAATGACATTGTCTTACAAAAAATATCGAGCAGTTATGGGAACTGCTGGAAGAAACATGGCATTAGCAGAACGACCATTAGGCGAAATTTTCTATTTGGGTATGGCAAAAGCTGCAGAAGGTGTTGGATGTGGAAACGAAATTGAAGATTCTATTAAACATGGATTTATAAAAATCCCATCTTGGCCACTTTATTATTCATTGTTGGCTGATGATGTCAAGAAAGGATTTGAAATTACTTTAGAAAAAAGTAATTTGTACTTGCAAGATGCACGTCTTACTCTTGAAATGTTACCTGAGGATTTCTCTCACAAAGAATTTTTAGAATTTTTATTTTTGACTGTAGAACACTATAATCAATATTGGTACAATCAATTACAAAAGGCCAACAAATGGTCAGAGTTTGAATCTAAACTTCCAAAGTGATAAAATTGATGTGGTCTGAAAAATACCGACCTCAGATTATTTCTGATATGGTAGGAAACGAAGAATCTCGTGCTGCTATAATGGAATGGTTTGCAAAATGGAAGAAGGGAACAAAACCACTTCTTCTCGTTGGTCCTCCCGGTATTGGAAAAACTACTATGGCATTTCTTGTGGCCAAACAATTTGGATATGATATGATTGGACTTAATGCAAGTGATGTTAGAAGCAAATCAAGAATTAATGAAATTCTTACGCCTGTTCTAGCAAATGTAAGTGTCTTAGGAATTCCAATGATTTTTGTTGATGAAGTAGATGGTATTCATGGCCGTAGTGATTATGGTGGAGCAGCAGCTCTTGTTGAAATTCTAAAAGAACCCACAGTTCCTATTATTCTTGCTGCAAATGATGATGCATCTGACAAAATGAAAAGTATCAAAAAAACAGTTAAAACAATCTATTTCAAAAGAATTCCTCCACGTTTATTGAGAATCTATCTGGAAAATATTTTGAAAAAAGAAAATGCAAAACTAAGTCCAGGATCTTTAATCAAAGTAATTGAAAAATCACATGGAGATATTCGTTCAATGATTAATCTCTCACAATCTTTAGTAACAGGATTTAATCCTCAAACTGAAACATCTTTTGAAAATATTAATGTAGAAGATGGAGTAAATGCATTTTTCAAAGCAAATTCAATTGAAGAGGCTAGAGGTGTTTTGTATTCAATGCAAATTGATCCACGAGAAAAAATTAATGCATTTTATTCAAGTGTCATTACAAGTAATTTAGATAGTACTACACTTACAAAATATCTGGAAGTAATATCTGATGCTGACATGCTTTATGGAAAAATTATGAGAACACAAAACTGGAGATTGTTACGTTATCTAAATGATATTTTAATTAAATTATATCAAAATGATGAAAGAATTAGATATAGTCAATACAACCTTTCATGGCCATTACTTAATAGAATTCGTTGGGATGGTGCAAAAATCAAAGCATTATCATCTGTACTGGCAAAAAAATTACATCTATCTTCTAGTTCCTTTGTGACTATTTGCTTACCATTTCTTTTGTTATGTATTAAAAATAAAACTTTAGAATTAGAATTAGAAGAAACTTTTGGTGATATTATTGATAAGGAGATTGACTTAATCTAATGAGTTGGAGAAAAATTCCTATGAAGTTTCCAGGAACTTGTATAGTTTGTAATGAAAAAATTGAAGTCAATGAAATAGGATTATGGGCAAAAGGATTAGGTGTAAAACATGAAAAATGTGCTCAAGTTAATGAATTACAATGTATAGTATGTGGTGCTTCTGCAGGTTGCCCTCAATGTGAATTTCAAGAAAATTGTGATATTCCTAACGTGTCGCAATCATGTATATGCAAGAAATGTAGTGAGGAAAAAGATGCTTTTAGTATTTACCAAAAATCGGTAAAAAAGAAATTTCCAATTATCAACTCCTGAATTTCTAAAATAAATAATGATCCTTAAATTCTTGTAAAAATTTGATAATCTTAATATTCCCAAATTAAATTAATATATGAAACCCTATTGCTTTAGATCACTGTTATGCATTCTGAAAAGATTGAAAACTATACTAAAAAAAATAACACGGCATTACAGGGTGGCGGTCAAGATAGAATTAAGGTCCAACATGATAAAGGTAAATTAACTGCTCGTGAAAGAATTAATCTTTTGCTTGACGAAGGTACTTTTACTGAAATTGATCCAATGGTAACTCACCATTATCATGAATATGATATGCAGAAAAAGAAATTCTTCACAGACGGTGTTGTTGGTGGTTATGGAAATGTAAATGGTAGACAAATCTTTGTCTTTGCTTATGACTTTACTGTACTTGGTGGAACACTAAGTCAGATGGGAGCTAAAAAAATTACTAAACTAATGGATCATGCAGTAAGAACAGGATGTCCAATCATTGGGATAATGGATTCTGGTGGTGCCCGAATTCAAGAAGGAATTATGAGTCTTGATGGATTTGCAGATATATTTTATCATAATCAATTAGCTTCTGGAGTAATTCCACAAATCACCGCAAGCATTGGTCCTTCAGCAGGCGGATCTGTTTACTCTCCTGCAATGACTGACTTTGTAATTATGGTAGACAAGGCAGGAACTATGTTTGTTACAGGACCTGATGTTGTTAAGACTGTATTAGGTGAAGAAATCTCATTTGATGAACTTGGAGGGGCAATGACACATGGTTCAAAGAGTGGTGTCGCACATTTTGTAGCACAAAATGAATATGAATGTATGGACTACATCAAAAAATTGATTTCATATATTCCACAAAATAATACTGAAGAACCCCCTAAAGTTACAACTGATGATGATCCGAATAGATTAGATCATAATCTTATCAATATAATTCCAGAAAATCCTCTACAACCTTATGACATGAAAGAGATCATAAACTCAGTTGTTGACAATCATGAATTCTTTGAAGTACATGAATTGTTTGCACCAAATGTTGTGGTAGGTTACGGAAGATTAAATGGTCAAACGGTTGGAATTGTTGCAAACAATCCCATACATCTTGCGGGTGCGCTTGATATTGATTCATCAAACAAAGCAGCGCGATTCATACGATTTTGTGATGCATTTAACATACCAATTATTACTCTAGTTGATACTCCTGGTTACATGCCAGGTTCTAATCAAGAACACAATGGAATCATTAGACATGGAAGTAAACTACTTTATGCATATTGTGAAGCTACTGTTCCACGAATTACATTAGTTATTGGAAAAGCATATGGTGGTGCATACATTGCAATGGGAAGTAAAAATCTTAGAACTGACATTAACTATGCATGGCCAACTGCTAGATGTGCTGTTTTGGGCGGGGAAGCAGCTGTTAAAATTATGTACAGAAAAGAATTACAAGCAGCAGATGATGCTGAAGCCCTCAAAAAGCAATTAATCGATGAATTTGCCGACAAATTTGAAAATCCTTATGTTGCTGCCTCTCATGGAACAGTAGATAATGTAATTGATCCAGCTGAAACAAGACCTATGCTCATTAAGGCACTTACAATGCTTGCAAACAAGAGAGAAAAACAACTACCAAGAAAGCACGGAAATATCAATTTGTGATTAAATATGATTGAAAAAGTACTCATTGCGAACAGAGGAGAAATTGCTTTACGTGTAATTAGAACATGTAAGGCACTTGGAATAAAAACAGTTGCAGTTTATTCTGATGAAGATTTTAACTCACTTCACGTAAAACAAGCAACTGAGGCATATCATATTGGAGAGGCAGCTCCTGCAAAGTCCTATCTTAATCAAGAAAAAATTCTTGATGTAATGCTATCAGTAGGTGCAGATGCTGTCCATCCAGGTTATGGTTTTCTTTCTGAAAACGATGACTTTGCAAGATTATGTGAAAAAAATAAAATTAATTTCATTGGTCCTTCTGCTGACTCTATGAATCTATGCGGAGATAAAATGAGATGTAAAGCTGCGATGCTAAAAGCCAAAGTACCAACTGTTCCTGGAAGTCCAGACTTGGTTAAGGATGCTGAAGAAGCAGAAAAAATTGCAAATGAAATTGGATATCCTGTCCTACTAAAATCAGTTTATGGTGGAGGAGGTCGTGGAATTAGATTGGCTCATAATGATCAAGAACTACGTGATGGTTATGAATCCGTTACAGGAGAATCAATTGCAGCCGTAGGAAAATCTGCGATTCTTGTAGAAAAATTCCTAGAGAAAACAAGACACATTGAATATCAAATGGCACGAGACACTCATGGTAACACAGTTCATATTTTTGAAAGAGAATGTTCAATTCAAAGACGTAACCAAAAATTAATTGAACAAACCCCTTCTCCAATTGTTGATGAGGAAACAAGAGCACGTGTAGGTGAAATTGTTTGTAATGCTGCTGATGCCGTTGACTATACTAATTTGGGAACAGCAGAATTTCTAAGAGCCGACAACGGTGAATTCTATTTCATTGAAATCAACGCTAGATTACAGGTAGAACATCCAATTACAGAGTATGTCTCTGGATTAGATTTAGTGAAATTACAACTAGATATTGCAAATGGAGAGCCAATTCCATTCAAACAAAATGATCTTAAAATGAATGGTTATGCAATTGAATGTAGAATTAACGCTGAAGATACTTTCTTGGACTTTGCTCCATCTACTGGACCTATTCCAGATGTAACAATTCCTGCAGGGCCTGGAGTTAGATGCGATACTTATCTATATTCTGGATGTACAGTATCTCCATTTTATGATTCACTAATGGCAAAACTCGTTACATGGGGACAAACATTTGATGAATCAAGAACTAGAATGCTTTCTGCATTAAATGACTTTTACATTCAAGGGGTTGAAACTTCAATTCCCCTCTATAAGACAATTCTAAATTCTGAAGAATACAAAAATGGTGAACTGTCTACTGACTTTCTAAAGCGTTTTGATATGATTGATAGATTATCTGAAGATCTTAAGAAAGAAAAAGAAGAAAAAAGTGATGCAGCATTAGCTGCAGCAATTATTCATTCTGAATACTTCAAAAGCCGTGTACAAACTAATCCTGTTAGTAGTTCTAATTGGAAAAATAAACTGGATTGATGATGAATGGACTATAAAATACCTGATATTGAAAAATCATTTGACGGAAGTATTATAGAAAATCTAGGAAACAACGATTATGTAATTAAAATTAACGATACAGATCATCAATTAAAAATTCTAAGCATGGATGCAAAAGGAATTGAATTTATCTTAGATCAAAAATACCACAGAGCAAAATATCTAGAACATTCTACAAATGAAATGAATCTTGTAATAGATAATGTTCCTATTACACTTAATCGACATACTCATTTTGATGATGTTGTTTACAAAAACTCTGGAGGTGGAGGTGCAGGCAGTGCTCAATTAGCATTGAAAAGCCAAATTCCTGGAAAGGTTGTGTCAATTGCAATAACAGAAGGAGATTCCATAAAAAAAGGTGATGTTGTCTGTACTTTAGAATCTATGAAAATGCAAGTTGCAGTTAAAGCACATAAAGATGGTACATTAAAGTCACTAAAAATTAAAGAAGGTTCAACTGTTGCTAAAGGCGACGTTATTGCAGATATAGAATAATTATTTTACTTCAAGAAATTTTTAATCTCTTCATAGTTTGGTTCCTTTAATGGATCTTCTGAAACCCATTTGTAACCAATCTTTCCATCTTCCATAATAACAAACACAGAACGTTTTGCTGCATTGTAATCTTTAATGTGAAGTAAATCTTTCATCAAAATATCATAATCACGAATTGTTTTGCTATTGTAATCTCCTAATAATGGAAAATTAAAGTTGTGTTTTTCTGCAAATGCTTTGTTTGCAAATGGACCATCATTGCTGATTGCAATTACTTGTGCACCAAGATCTGCAATCTCTTGCCAAGAATCTCTAAATGTACAAAGTTCTGTTTCACAAACTGGAGAACTTGCAGCAACAATAAATGACAATACAATTTTTTCCCCTTTGAATTCATCCAAAGTCCTCATCTTTAATTCAGTATCTGGAAGTTCAAAATCAGGAGCAATATCTCCAATATTCAATGACATGATCGCATTTTATCAATGTTCTATAAAGTAGTTTACCAAAATAGTTTTTTTCAAAATTTGATCGAAAAAAAGGAAGCATACCTTTTTATACAAAAATTCGGTCAGAAAGCTAAATTGGTCGGGGAATTAGCGGGCAATTATAGTACCGTGGTATTGATGTTTGGGTTTGCTGTAGCAGCAATGGCTCCTGCATTAATAATTTCAAGAATGATTTCTCCTCGAAAACGAAGTAATCCTATTAAATTTTTACCAATGGAATGTGGTCAAGTCCCATCAGGAGAAGGACGAACTCATTTCATGATGCAGTATTATCCGTACATTCTGATGTTTGTAGTATTTGATGTGATGGCAATTTTCTTGTATGCATGGGGCAGTTCTCTTTTAGAACTTCCAAAGAGTGCAACATTGCCTATGATTGGATTTTTAGGAATTATGTTTGGGGCAATGGCATATGCTTTGTATCAATCAGGGAGACGAAGAATATGGTAGTTATTTATACAAACATCGATTACGAGGATAGGAGATAAGATTGCTAAAAGATCTAGTGACGCCAGAAAACGCAAATGTCTTTGTTGGAAAATTAGGAGACATCTTAGAAAGAGCAATCGATAAACCATTGGGCTATGCCATCAATTGGGGTAGAATTTGGTCACTCTGGCCTGTCCACATTGAAACAGCTTGTTGCAGTGTTGAATTTGGCGCAGCATCAAGTCCTAGATATGATGTTGAAAGATTTGGTATCATTGAAGCATTTGGTTCACTTCGACAATGTGATCTAGTTGTTGTTCAAGGAACTATTACAAGAAAAATGGCACCACGTCTCAGATTAGTTTATGATCAAATGCCAGAACCAAAGTATGTTATTGCTATGGGAGCTTGTGCAATTACTGGAGGATTGTATTTTGATTCATACAATGTTCTTCCAGGAATTGACGGAGTTATTCCAGTTGATGTCTATGTTCCAGGTTGTCCACCTAGACCTGAAACTCTAATTCAAGGATGTATTTTGTTGCAAGAAAAAATTAAGAGAATGAAGGCTAGGAAGTTTGTATAATGAGTTCTGAATCTGAAAAGCCTGCAGCTGACACAAAAACTGAAGAAAAACCAACTCCTCCACCAAAACCTGCTGCAAAAAAACCTGAAGAAACACAAGAAGAACTGCCAGCATTTGAGAAAGGAATCTCTGATAAACTAGTTGAAAGATTTGGAGATAAAGTTGAAGTTCCTTTTGTTAAAGAAGATAGAATTAGAATTGATGTTAGTAAGGAAAATGTCCACGAAGTGGCTGAATACATTCGTGATGGCCTAAACTATGATCATGTAGAGTCCGTTACAGGTGTAGATTTCCCTGCAGACAAAGAAATTGAAGTTGTTTATCATATTGGCTCGTATACTGATTCATCATTAGCAAGACAGATTCTTGTTTTAGCTACCCGAGCACAAAGAGAAGAAAATCCAATTCCTGGAAATGATGCAACAAAATTACCTAGTCTTCGAGATGTGTTTTATAGCGTAGAGTTTCATGAAAGAGAAGTTTTTGAAATGTTAGGTGTTTACTTTGAAGGCCATCCTGATAATAGAAGATTACTTTTGCCAGAAGATTGGGCAGACTTGCCTCCACTTAGAAGGGACTTTGCAATAAAGGGAAGATAAAATGACTGACATAATGCCACCAGGATTAGCACTCAAAAAAGTCGATGAGAGAATCATGACTCTCAATGTTGGACCACAACACCCCGGTTCTGGTCACATGAGAATTATTGTGCAAATTGATGGTGATTATATTGTTGCATGTGATCCAGATCCAGGATATGTTCATCGTGGAGAAGAAAAGATGGCAGAGTACAGAAACTACATCACAAATATTCCTCACTTAGAAAGACCAGTAATTCATGATTCCTGTAATGTGCTTTATCCATATGTCTTGGGAGCTGAAGAAATTCTTGGAATTGAAGTTCCTGAACGTGCAAAATATGTCAGAGTAATTGCATCAGAACTAAACAGATGTATCTATACAATGTATTGGCTTGCAATTTACGGAATATTCTTAGGACATTCTACAATGTTTATGTGGCCTGCTGGTGATCGTGAACTCTTAATTGATCTTATGGAAAAAATGACTGGTGCAAGAGTTACACATGCCCACTTTGTTCCAGGTGGAGTTAGAAATGATCTACCACCAAACTTTGAAGATGTTTGTTTACGTCAAGTCGACTATTTTGAAAAACGCATCAAAGAATATGCAGCAGTCTTTTATGATAACCCAATTCTAATCTCAAGAACTCAAGATACTGGTGTTTTATCTCGTGAGGATGCAATTAGGTTTGGAACAACTGGTTCTGTACTTCGTGCAAGTGGCGTTGATTATGATTTGAGAACAAAAGAACCTTATGATGTCTATGATGAATTAGATGTTCATACTAATGTTATGAAAGAAGGAGATTCTTACGCAAGATCCAGAATTCCATGGCTTGACATGATGGAAAGTTGTAATATTATCCGACAAGCATTACAAAAAATGCCAAAGTCTGGCTCTGTGAGAAAAAAACTCAAACCAAATCCAAAAACAAAAGGACCAGAAACTGTGTACAAACGTGTAGAATCAGGTCGAGGTTCTCTTGGTTGCTATATTGTTTCAGATGGTAAAACAGAACCATACAGAGTAAAGATGAGTGTTCCATCTTTTAGAAACCTACTTGCAATGCCAAATCTCTTAATTGGTGAAAAACTAGGTAACATGCCATCAGTTTACTGGAGTCTTAACTATTGGCCCGTGGAGGCAGATAGATAGATGTCAGTTATTGCACCAAAATTCAAACTAAGTGAATTTATCAAGGCCTTGATTGATAATTTGTTCTGGGCTGTTTTCTTACTATCTATGATTGGAATTCCAGCTACAATGATGATTTTATTCTTTATTGAAATGCCAGTAATTCATGGTGAATTACTTACACCATTTCTTGCACTTAGTTGGATAGCGGATCCTTCGCGTACACTTCCAATAGTTCAGGCATTTATGGCAACTGATCTCTTCAGAGTTGCTGCATTTCCAGGATTTGGTTTTGCAGCATTACTTGCAGCTGGAACAATTTTTGTTGAAAGAAAGATGCTTGCAAAATTACAACTAAGAGTTGGTCCTTTCTATTGTGGAAAAATTGAAGGTATATTGCAATTAGCAGGCGACGGATTAAAATTAATTTCAAAAGAAATTATTATTCCTGCCAAAGCAGACAAACCGATTTTCTGGGCGGCACCAGTAATCTTTGTTGGAGCAGCAGCAGCTTTTGTTGCATTAATTCCTGTTGCTCCAGGTTGGGTTGTTGCAGATGTTGACATGGGATTAATTGCAGTCTTTGCAGTAATTGGATTCTTTCCAATAATTACAATTCTTTCTTCATGGTCTGCTAATAGTAAATTTCCATTCATTGGAGGAATTAGAGCATTATTCCAAATGGTTTCATTTGAAATTCCATTAATTTTGTCTTTGTTAGGAGTTGTAATTGTTACTGGAACTCTTAATTTATCTGAAATTGCTGCAAGTCAATCTAATTTTCCATGGATTATATTTTTGCCAGTTGGTGCTATTATCTTCTTTATTACAATGCTTGCAGAATTAGAAAGGATTCCATTTGACTTGCCAGAGGCAGAAAGTGAAATTGTAGCTGGTTGGTTGACAGAGTTTTCAGGAATGATGTATGGCCTTGTTCAATTAGGAACCTATCTGAAACTTTATGCTTTTGCAGCATTGTTTGTTGTATTATTCCTTGGAGGTTGGAACGGCCCAATGGTGGTGCCTCCATTCCCTGAAGAAATTCTTACTGAAGGAATTGTAATGGGTCCTGTCACTGCAAAGATTCCTGGATTGCCACTATTTACACAAGAAATGCTTAATGGAACACTTTGGTTTGTTCTAAAGACAGTTGGGGTTATCTTCTTCATACTATTACCAAGAGGTGTTTTCCCAAGAATTAGAATTGATTTGTTACTAAGTCTTGGTTGGACTAAACTCATTGGACTTGCATTCGTTAACATCTTTATTGCACTTGGTTTGCTGTACGCTGGAGTGTTAGGACCAGGAGGGTTACAATAATGGGAACTGCTACAGGTATTATCCGTGCATTAAACTCTGGAATTAAACATATTGCAATAAAACGATTTACACTTCGTTACCCAGAAGAGAAACTAAAGTTTGTAGGTGATGGATATCAATTTGATCCTTCAACTGGTGTTGGAATTGCGGGACTAAAGGGACGTCATATGTTATTCCATGATCATTGTACTGGTTGTCAATTATGTTCTATTGCATGTGAAGGAGTTGCTGAAGCAATTGCAATGGTAAAGGTTCCAGAACAGCAAGACCAGAACAAAAAATCAATCATGCCTCAAATTGATTATGGAAAATGTGTCTTTTGTGGTCTTTGCGTTGACGCATGTCCATTTTATGCACTTTACATGACTAATGATTATGAACTATCATCATTTTCCAAAGAAGGCTTAATCTATACTCCTGCTCAACTTGCTGTAAAACCATTTGTCGCACAAGATAGTGAAATCCAAATTACTGATAGAGGTGCAACACATGGCTGATGCTGTATTTCTTGCATTGACTGTAGTTACAATCGGTTCTGCAATTGCTGCACTTGAATTAAGATCATTAATTTATGGTTCAATTGCATTGATGGGAACTCTTGGAGGTATTGCTGGATTCTTTTTATTGCTTGATTCACCTTTTGTCGCACTATTCCAACTGGCAGTCTATGTTGGCTCTATTGCTGTTTTGATTTTGTTTACTGTAATGCTAGTAAAAAGAGAACTTATCTTCAAAAAGATTGAAGACAAGCGACGAAAGTTTGCAGGGATTGGATTGATGCTTGTAGTTATGGTAGCATTAGGCGCTGTATTCTTAGATTCTGGAATTAAGACAATTACTACTGATGAAGATGCAGTTGACTTTAGAGACATTGGTGCTGACTTTGTAACATATTATTGGCCTGCATTGATTTTGATGGCCTTGATTTTAGCCGGTTCTGTTACTGGTGCATTAGTTTTAGCCAAACGGGAGGATGTGGAGAATGGTCAACGAGCTAGTTGATTTTACATTAGTATCTGTTGCTTTATTGGGAATAGGAATCTATGGTCTTGCGGTAAAACGTAATTTTATTCGAATGTTATTTGCAATTGAAATAATCATCAATGCTGCAAATCTTAACCTTGTTGCATTTGGTAGATTCTTACCACATAGTGGTGGTCAAACTTTGGCTTTATTCTCTATTGCAATTGCAGCTGCAGAGGTAGCAGTTGGACTATCATTAATTATCGTAGCTTATCGTATGTATCAAAATGTCGATATTGCAGACTTTAGGAGCTTGAAAGGATAATGGAGTATGCATTATTACAGGCAATTTTCTTGCCATTGTTCTTATCTCCGGTGGCATATATTCTTGGAAGAAAAGTAGGTCCTACACCTGCAATGTGGTTTACATTTGCAATTCTACTTTATACAACAATTCTTGTAATTAATGCTGCACTTTCTGGAACAGTGGAAGAACATTATCCATGGACAGAATTCTTTGGCGAGTTTGGTTTCTTGTTAGATGGTTTAGCATCACCCTTTGCAATAATCATCTACGTACTGTCTACAATCATAGTACTTTACTCAAAACCATATATGATTCACAAATTCCACGAGCAATTTGAAGAAGAACAAAACCTCAATCCTTCTTCAAGTGGACAAAGTTCTGTTGTTGAATCATCCTCTCTTTCAAACTATGTAAATGCTAAATCAGGACTTTACTTTGCACTCTATCTTGTCTTTGCAATGGGAATGCTTGGTACAGTTCTTGCAACAAATCTAATTGAATTTTATCTATTTTTTGAGTTCATGTTGATTCCTGGTTTCTTCTTAGTTGCTCTTTGGGGTGATGGTCCTAGAAGAAAGATTGGTTTAATGTTCTTGTTTTGGACTCATGCAGGCGCAGTTGTTTTACTATTGGGCTTTTTGATGATTGGTCTTACAATTGGAAGTTTTGATTTTGCAGATATCAAAGAATCAGAGATTCCTCAAGACATTGTAATGATTTCAGCTATTGCAATTGCAATTGGTCTTGGAGTTAAACTGGCAGTCTTTATGTTCCACATATGGCTTCCATATGTCCACGGTTCTGCACCTACACCAATTAGTGCATTGTTATCTCCCGCAATGATCGGAATTGGTGCTTATGGTATTTTCAGATTAATTGTAGAATTCTTACCTTCAACATTTGCTGACATTGCAATATGGTTCCACATTTGGGGTCTTGTTACAATGATTTACGGTGGTGCAATGGCACTGATGCAAGATGATCTAAAACGTCTTCTTGCTTATTCTAGTATTAGCCAGATGGGTTATATCCTATTTGGCATTGGTTCATTATCTGTCCTTGGTCTTTCTGGTGGAGAGATGATGTATGTGACTCACGGAATTGGAAAAGGCATACTCTTCATGATGGCAGGCGTCATTATTGTCAAAGTTGGAACTAGAAGTATCTCGAAACTTGGTGGATTAGCAGGAAAGATGCCAATTACAGCAACATGTGCAGTGATTGGTGCATTAACAATCATGGGTGTTCCACCAACTAGTGGTTTCATGGGAGAGTGGATTCTATTCTATGGTGCATTAGAGACTGCAATTGAGGATGGTTCAACACTTAGAGCAGTCACATTTGGTTTAGGTCTTGTTGCAACTGCCCTTACAATGTCGTATATTCTTTGGATGCTAAAACGTGTATTCTTTGGAAAAACTCCTGAACATCTTGAAAACGTCAAGGAAGGAAGTTGGTACATGACTGCACCAATGATGGTGTTGGCAGGATTTTCTATTGTAGTTGGAATTTATCCAGATATTTTCTTGAAGACAATAATTCCGTACATGAATGGAGTATTAGGAGTTTAGATTATGGCAACAGAAGCTATAGGACTTCCATTTGAACCAAGTTCTTTAAGTGCATGGCTTGTTTGGATACTGCCATTTGTAGCAGCTCTTATTATGCCAGGAATTGGAAAATTCTCAAAGAATGCAACAGGATATGTTGCAGTTGGATTTGCTTTGATGAGTGCACTATCTGCAGCATCACTTCTTCCAGTTGCTTTGGAAGGACATGAGCTTCATAAACAGATTATGTGGATAGAAGCAATTGGTTTGAAAGGTGGTGTCTTAGCTGATCCACTATCAATAATTATGGCAAATGTTGTAGGTTGGATTTCATTTCTGATTATGATTTACAGTACAGGATATATGAAAGGCGATAAAGACATTACAAGATTCTGGTTCTGGATGATGTTCTTTATTGGCTCAATGCAGTTAATTGTTCTATCTGATAACTTACTTCAATTATTCTTTGGATGGGAAGGTGTAGGACTTGCATCATATGCGCTGATCAGCTTTTGGTATCGTGATAAAAAGAAAGATCATGTCGGACAAGAAGGACGTACTGTTCTTGGTCTGTTAGATTACTACTCCCCAACACATTCTGGTATGAAGGCGTTTATCATGACCAAAGTCGGCGATGTAATGATGATTGCAGGCATGCTCTTGATATTTCTGTTTGCAGGTACTTTTGGATTCAAAGAGCTGATGGGGGATACTGGATGGGCAACTGCAATGTCTGCACAAGGGCTTTTGGTTCCTGCATTTGTTTTACTCTTTGGAGGAGCTGTAGGAAAATCAGCACAATTCCCACTAAATGAATGGTTACTTGAAGCAATGACTGGTCCAACTGCAGTTTCTGCATTGATTCACGCAGCAACTATGGTAAAGGCTGGTGTCTTCCTGGTTGCAAGGATTGGTCCTATAGTCTTTGCATTAGGTGCAGCGGGAATTCTTGCTGATCAATTCTTTGAGATTGTTGCATGGGTTGGTGGGATTACTGCATTACTTCTGGCAACACAAGGAATGGTTAATCCTGAAATTAAGAAAGTTCTTGCATATTCTACTGGTTCTCAAATTGGTTACATGATGATGGCATTAGGTGTTGCAGGATTATCAGAACAATATGTTGATGGATATACTGCAGGATTCTTCCATTTAATTTCTCATGCAATGTTCAAGGCTTCATTATTCATGGCAGCTGGTTCTCTTTTGCATGTTGTTGGTTCTAGATTTATGACAGATATGGGAGGTCTGCGAAAACAGATGAAGAAGACATATGCATTCATGTGGGCTGCTGGTCTTGGTTTAATGGGTGCTCCATTTATCACAACAGGTTTTTGGAGCAAGGATGCGATCTTTGGTGCTGTCTATGAATCTGGAAATGAGTGGGCAATGCCACTATACATAATTGCTGTAGTAACTGCAGTCATCACTACCTTCTATACTACAAGAATGATTGGAATGGTCTTCTTTGGAAAGAAGAGCAAACATATCGAGAAGATGGAAGAAGAAGGACATCATATCCATGAAGCATCATTATCTATGTGGGTTCCATATGGAATTCTTGCAGTTTTAACTATTGGAATTGGTCTTATTGGTTTGTCTACTGAAGAAGGACTTCACGAATTGTTTGTAGAGTATCTTGAAAATTACTTTGGTATTCACACTGAACATCTTGCAGCTGAAGCATCAATTCTACCCGAATTCTTGCAAGGAATTAATCCTGTTGCATTAGGTTCATCATTGGCAGCATTTGCTATTGGCATTGGATTAGGTTATGTCTTCTATATTGGAAGATGGGTAGATCCTGTAAGATTTGTAAACTCTAATCTTTTCTTTTATGCAATTCACAAAGTTATCTTAAACAGATGGTATCTTAACGCTATAATCTATTGGTGCTTTGTAGTAGCACCATTATGGTTAGCAAGAGGTGTATTCAGATACTTTGAAAAGACGGCCATTGATTATGGTATGAATGATGGATTCCAGAAAGCAGTTGGATGGGGAGCAAAAGTAGTCCAAGGAACTCAAACTGGTGTCTCACAATCATATCTATTCGTATTTGGAGCAGGACTACTATTCGTGGTTCTGATATTGTTGATGTAGGAGATTTGATGAAATGTTAGAAATTACTTCCACCCCACTGGTATTAATCGCAATCTTAGGAACTGTTGGAGTTATTCTCCCTATCATCAGTATTGCAAGAAAAGAAAGAGATTCCAATTCATTTTATGCAGTCATCGCGTTTGCAACATTAATTGTATCTATGGGTTATGTTGGATATCAATTCCTTAATGATAATGTAGCTGCATCTGCACTCTTTTCTGAAGATGTATTAGTTGATGATGCATTTGGTGGATTCTTTGCAATAGCAATGCTAATTGTTGCTTTGTTCACCACTGTTGGCTCTTTTAATTACATGAGAAAAAACAATGCTCCTGCTGTATACTATTCTCTAATTCTACTTGCAACAATTGGTATGGTCTTAGTTGCATATTCTACTGACTTGGTAATGTTGTTTGTTGCATGGGAGTTGATGAGTATTCCGACATACGTCTTAGTTGGATATATGAAAAAGAATCCAAGCTCAAATGAAGCAGCTCTAAAGTATTTCTTATTTGGTGCATTATCCTCTGCAATTATCGTTTACGGAATTTCAATATCATATGGATTAACTGGTTCTACAAACATTGGAGAAGTTATCCAAGGTTATTCTACACTTGATCCTTCACTATTACCACTTGCATTACTTTCTGTTGGAATGTTTATTGCAGGATTTGGATTCAAGATGGGACTGGTTCCTTTCCACCAATGGCTTCCTGATACTTATGAAGGTGCACCTTTACCAATCACTACTCTTCTTGCTGCAGCAACAAAGAAGGCAGGATTTGCTGCAACAATAAGAATTGTAGTTCTTGGAATGGTTGTTCTAAATCTTGACTGGACATTAGCTCTTGGAATTCTTGCAGTAATGACAATGACAATTGGTAACGTTGCTGCAATAATGCAAAAGAATCTCTCTAGAATGCTGGCATATTCTAGTATAGCACATGCTGGATACATTTTGATTGGACTTGCAGTTGCTCCATACAGTTCCCTTGGATTACAAGGTTCTTTGTATCAAATCATGAATCACGCCGTAATGAAGGGTGCTGCCTTTATTGCTGTTGCAGGACTTGTAACTACACTTGCAGTTACTCATATAGAAAAACTAAAAGGACTTGGAAGACGAATGCCAATTACTGCATTTGGTTTAGTTATAGCCCTCTTTGCATTGGCAGGTATTCCTCCACTTTCAGGATTTTGGAGTAAATTGATGTTGTTTGGTAGTGCATTAGATGCTAGTAGTGCATTATGGTGGGCACCATGGCTTGCAATTGCTGGAGTTCTTAACAGTGCATTATCTCTTGCTTACTATGGTTGGATTACAAGAAAGATGTACTTTGAAGGAGAAAGAGAAAAGAGAATTGCAGAACCAAAATCAATTGTTGCCATTATGATTTTCTCAACAATTTTCTTGATAGGATTTGGTGTATATCCAGAACCACTGCTTAAATTTGTAGAATTTGCATCTCCAGTTATTAGTTTAGGTATTATGCCTTAAACGAAGTAAATTTAATCAAATTATCCAGATTTATCTTTGCATTACTATCTGGAATCTTTCTTAAACCTGATCTTGCTTTTTCAGAATATTCTTCTAACAAATCCTCCATTTTATTAAAGACATCCCTAGGATCTGAACTTTTCTTAATTAACAAATTAAACAATTTGTCTTCATTCTTCCAATCTATCAAATCATCTCTAATCTGATATGCAATTCCAATATTTTTTCCATACTCAGTTAATGCTTCAATCTGTTCTTCTGTTCCATTTGCAATAATTGCACCTGTTCTAGATGCGACTTCAAATGCAGTTGCTGTCTTGTATTCAATAACTTTGAGATAATCATCAAACGTTACATCTTCACTAGATTCTAGTCTACTTTCAATCATCTCTCCTTCACTCATCAACATTGCTGTGGTGGCCAAATCTTTTGTTATTCTAGCATTATCAAGTCTAGAAGATATTGCAAGAATTAATCCTAAAACAAAATCTCCTGTAAGTACACTAGTATTGTATCCATATTTGATATGAAATGGATCCTTTTGTCTTCTCATAGTTTCATTATCAATAATATCATCATGGATTATTGATTCCATATGTAAAAACTCAACAGCACATGCGGCTGCTAATGTATTCTCATCTACTTTACCAACACTTTCAGCAGCCAATGTCAAAATTATGGGTCTAATTCGCTTACCTCCATCTAAGGAATACTTTAGTGGTTCAATGAATTCAGATTCGGAATATAGATCAAGCTCATTCTCTAAAGCACGGTCTATCTTTTTGATATATTCTCCATAGGTTTCAAGTAAAGGATTAATCTCGATATTTTTCCTGTCCAAGACGGCCTGATCAAAAAACTTTGTTATTAGTAATTAAATCTTGGTGCTCCAGCCGGGATTTTCATCAATTGATTTTGAACCCGGGATCACTGCCTTGAAAGGGCAGTATGCTTGACCGGTCTACACCACTGGAACCCAAGAAAATTCCGTGTTTTGACCATAAAATCTTTTGTAAACCACAAAGATTTTTTTATTGGCAAATTTGGAGATGAGACATGAATATTGTAAAAAAAATTGATGAAATGATTGAAGAAAGAAGTTTACTTAAACATCCATTCTATCAAACGTGGTCTGATGGAAAGCTAACACAAGAAGCTTTAGCAGGTTATTCAAAAGAATATTTTCAACTTGTAAAAGCAGTTCCATCTTTCATGAGTCCAATTATTGAAAAAGCATCTGATACAGTAGTTGGTGAATTAATTGAAAATCAACAAGAAGAATCCGATCACATTAAACCATGGATTGCATTTGCAGGAGAACTTGGAATATCTGAAGATGAATTAAAATCATACACTGGGTTGACAAAAACCCGCAAAGCTGTATCTGATCTTCATGAGTTGATGACTACATTTGAAGGAGGTGCTGCGGCAATGTATGCTTTTGAAAAAGAAATCCCAAAAATCAGTCAAACAAAACTTGATGGATTAGCAGAATTCTATGGAATGACAAGTCATGAAGCAACAGAATACTTCAAACTCCATACTGAAGCTGACATTAGACATGCTGCATCCTGGAGAAATATTTTGGAACAATCTACAACAGATTCAAACAACTTGATTGAAATTGCAGACAAATCTATTTCTGCACAAAACTTGTTGCTTGATAGTTGTTATGAAGAATACTGTTAATCTCATAACATTTTATACCTAAGAAAAAATTCATCTGCTTAGGGCCCGTAACTCAGCTTGGTAGAGTAACCGGCTCATAACCGGTGAGCCAAGGGATCGAAGCCCTTCGGGCCCATTTCATTCCTATAGTTTTAAAATGAGAAAATCCAAAATTTATTGGCTGCAATGAAGAATCAGAGTTATATCTGAACGATGATTGGAAGGCATTTGTCTGAGCTGCCAAAATTCATTTATTGATTTGATTTTTTACCTTTTCTAAAATAATCTTATCTACAAGATTTTGTTTATACAATGATTCAGTAATTTGCAAAATATTTAGAATTGAATGCATCTTTACTCCTAATTCAGACAGGGCTTCCTCAGATCCTTCCATTCTATTTACAATTACATATGCGTCATCTATGGAAATGTTTTCTTCTTTTAGAGATTTAATTGCATTTACTACTGATCCACCAGTAGTTGCAACATCATCAATCATGATTACTTTCATTCCGTCATGAATCTTTCCTTCAATTGATTTTGAAGTACCATAATCTTTTGGTTTGTTTCTTACATAGATTAGTGGTTTGACAGTTTCTACTGCTAATGCTGATGCAATTACTAAACCCCCTGTTGGTACTGAAACAATTGAATCAAATTTATCTAATCCAATATTTTCTACAATCTCATTTTCAAGATATTTAATCATCTTTCTAAATTCATGAGGATAACTTGGAACCAATCTCAAGTCTACATAGTATGAACTCTTTTTTCCACTTGCTAGTGTAAAATCTCCAAATTTTATAATGCCATTTTGATGCAAAAAGGTTGCAAACTCTTTTACAAACTCCATACCAAAATTAACTACACTGGATTTATTTTGGTTTGTATTGAGTATTAGTCATGCCTGAAATCTGGTTAAATTATGGTATTACAGACGTTGTTTTGGATATACAGCAAGAGAATTTAGAGCAAAAAATTGATTCTGAAGGTAAAATTTTGGAGGATTTGGCGATTAATGAAAAACTCAACACGCTTAATTTATCAAAACCAATAGAACTTGTAGTCTTACATAATT
Source organism: Candidatus Nitrosopumilus sp. (assembly GCA_046758125.1). Taxonomy (GTDB): domain Archaea; phylum Thermoproteota; class Nitrososphaeria; order Nitrososphaerales; family Nitrosopumilaceae; genus Nitrosopumilus. The sequence goes on from JBHHZR010000013.1 coordinate 28,491, forward strand.
CAAAATCCATACAAAAAATCATTTCCTCATTGTTTACATTATGTGAGCAAAAATCAAAACCTTTCCCCAAAATTTTAGCTGATAAGAAAATTCTCAATCTGGTTAAAGCAGGATTACCAGAAGGCAGTTCAATTAACGAATTTGATGATGGTAGTATTTCAAACTCAAATCTTGTTTTTCTTTCTGAAATGGAATTTGATGGCTTGTTTGGTTATGAAACTATTTCAACTCGTCTTATCAAAAAATTTGGTGATGAATATATGCTTTCAGCATATGCAAAAAGACAGGGAAATCTTCCTAGCTCTGGACAATATCCTGAAAGTTTAGATGAAGCAAAAAAATTTACCAATAATTTTGAAATTCAAGGAATTGAAATTGTTGCAAATTCTCAAGGAATAATTGATTTTTCTATAGGACATCCATCAGAAACGCTTTCAGCAACCAAAATTTTAGAATCTAATTCAATCAAAGATGTTGGTCAACATAAAACTATGGTGATTAGCACTGGTAAAGATGCAAGCAATGAAAATCTTGGAAAATCCTTTTCTTCTCTTTGGAATTGTTCTGATGCAATCAAAAAAGATGGTCTTGCAATTTTAGTAGCTGAATGCAAAGATGGATTGGGTTCTAATGCAATTCAACAATACATTGAAGACAGACTAACTTTAGAACAACTACGAAATCCTGCTAAATACATTAACGGAATGGAAGATTTGTTATTTCTTTCAGAAGTACAAAAGAATTTCCAGATTGGTTTAGTTTCAATTCTTCCTGAATTTTATGCAAAGAAACTCAACATAATTTCTTTACCCGGAATAAAATATTCCATGGACTATATTCTAAAAACACAAGGTGCAAGACAAAAGGTTGCTGTAGTTACAGATGGTGCTAGACTTTTGTTAAGGTAAAAAGATAGGTAAAAAATCTGATGGTAGTGGTGCACATAAAATTGCTAATCCTATGATTCCAATATATGCAAGTTTTCTATTTTTTGAAAGTGGTGATACATCATCTAACGGTGTCGCACTAGGATTTCTTGCACTCATTATGAGAATTAACATTGCCATTAACCAATAATTTAACAAAATAAGAATTCCCATGCTTCCAAAAGTTGCATACCTGTGAAGCTTTGGGCCAAGTAATGTTCTTGCCATATGTCCACCATCTAATTGCCATGCAGGAAGTAAATTCAAAAATGTAATTAAGAATCCAATCCAAGCTGCAAACATAACAGGCGTCATTATGACTTCATGCCCTGGTCCTCCTTTTCCAAATATTGCCAAACTAGCAGTCATTAGCAATGGTTCTCCTTGATTCCATTCCATTAATTTTGAATCCGCAAATAATCCTGCTGCAAAATCTTCTTCCAAAATTGGTGCAGTATACGCTCCATACACTGAAACAATTACTGCAATTACCAATCCTGCAATAGGTCCCGCAATTGCAACATCAAATAGAATTTCTCGATTAATTGTTAATCCTCTTGATTGTATGAAGGCTCCAAATGTTGGAATGCCAAAGACAGGAATTCCAGGAATAAAAAATGGCCAAGTTGTCTTTAGTCTGTGTACTTTTGCAGCAACAATATGCCCTAACTCATGAATTCCTAAAATTCCTAATAATGACAATGTATACACTCCTGCCATCTCAAGCGGATCCCCAATCTCTATAATCGTATTAGTTCCAAGAGTTCTATAGTATCCATCAATCATTACAAATGAAATGACTAGTGCAAACAAAAGTCGGGGAGTCCATGATGACTTTAACCATCTTCTCTGTTTTATTGCGAATTTTTGAATGATTATGTATTTACCGTCGTTTCTTTTTTCTAATTTACAGATAAAACTCATATCTTCTAATTTTCTTGCTAGCTCCTCAAATTTTGACTTGAACTCATAATCATCTATTCTAAATTCTAAAGAAAATTCTTCTTTCGTAAAATGACTAACCTCAAAAATAGAATTAACTAACGAAATAATGTTTTCCTGTGATTCCTCCATCAATATATGACTGAATCTTTCCATTAATGGTCTTTTGGTTTAAAATTAAATATTGATACACGTATACTATAACATGCAAGTAATCCTGAGACAATTAGGTGACTGTAATATTAGACGAGCAGAACCAAGCGATCTCATATCTGTAATGGAAATTAATTTGAAAACACTTCCTGAACACTATTCTGATTATTTCTATGAAAGCTTGCTTGCGGAAATTCCTGAGGCATTTATTGTCGCAGAAATTGGAGGCAAACATGTTGGTTATATTATGTGTAAAACTGAATACGGTTTTTCAAATTTTAAGAAATTAGGATTTGTCAAAAAAGGCCATGTGGTATCTATTGCAGTTTTGAACGAGTATAGGAAAAGAGGTATTGGCAAAGTACTAGTTGAAGAATCTATCAAAGGCGTAAAATCAAGAAAGTGTGATGAATTCTATTTGGAGGTAAGATGCAGTAATACTGACGCCGTTAGACTGTACGAAAAACTTGGATTTCAAATTAGACAACAACTAAATGCCTACTATAGAGACGGTGAAGATGCATATCTCATGGCAATTGAATTAGATTAGTTAAAAACAATAAATAACTCACAAAAAAATTCCTCCCATGAACAAGCGTAAAGGAATGGGTATCACCATTTTTATTCTTTGCATTGGTGGATTCTTTCTTTATGCATACTTGTTGATGTTATCTGAGTGGAGTCCTATCGTATTACAATTATCAGTATTGATGATTGCAGGAGGAATTCTTGGAGTTGTTGCATGGATTGGATATGTGATGGCAACAACAAAACCTTCACCTGCATCAATTACATCAGATGAATAATCTATTTGGAAATTCTTACATCCACTACTGTTTGATAATATCTTGGCCCTACTGCTCTAACAATTTTAGAATCCAAAATTTCTGATTGTACTGGAGTAACTTGAAGATAATGTTCTTCTGAAAGTTTTCCAGCTTCAGATTTTTTATCTGCATGAATGTGTGAATAATAATGAATTATGCCGCCATTTTTTGTTGTACTAATTGCAGATTCTAAAAATTCATCAGATCTCTCAGGCAGCAACATTAGTGTTCTATCTGATTTGTTAACTAACTGTTCTTTGATAATCTCAGATGTATCACCATTAATTGAAATTACTTCTCCAACAAGTTTGTTTAGTTTGATGTTTTTTTCACATAACTTTGATGCAATTGGATTGATATCAATACTATAGACAGTACATTTTTTCTTTTTTGCAGCCATTATTGAAAACATTCCAACTCCTGCAAACATGTTCGTTACCACCTCTCCATCCTGAATTAAATTTGCAATCCTTTCTCTTTCAGTTGAAAGTCTTGGTGAAAAAAATGTATTTTCTACATCCACTGTGAATTTACAGCCAAATTCCTTGTATTCTGTTTCAGTATTGTCTTCTCCAGCAAGAATCTCTAGGTTTCTTGTACGAAAATCTCCTTCTACAGCTGATGCCTGATAAAACACACTTCTTGCAATTTTTACCTCTTTTAGCAAAGTTTCACCAATGATTTTTTTCTTTGATAATAAGGAATCAGGAATTCTTACAACTATTATATCTCCAATCTGATCAAATGCTGAGATTAATTCATTGCTTTCTTTTGATGTGAGTACACTTTCTAGTGCTTTTTTTAGCATTCGAGTCAATTCTTATAGTAGAAATTTCCAGATACTTTTTGATCTTTATCTAGTCTGCTTTCTAGTTTATTTACACGAGGTCTGAGACTTTTTTCATCCCTTCTAAAGGAAATGTCAAGTGATTTTAGGAATCTATTCATGGCATCAGCTTTTGGCATTGGAGATGTAGCTTTACCTGCAACTCCTGATTCTCCCTCAAAGATTACCATTGTATCAGAAATTAAATCCATTAACTGTAAATCATGATCAATTACTATTGCTGATTTTCCAAAAGAACGAACAAATTTTTGCAAAAATTTTGCTACTGCAATTCTGTCTTCAACATCTAAAAATGCTGAAGGTTCATCTAATGCATACAAATCTACTTTTTGTAATAGACAGGATGCTACTGCAATCTTTTGTAATTCTCCTCCAGAAAGATTCTTGATTGATTTGTTGTAGAGTTTTTTAATTTTTAATGGATCAAGTATTTGTTCCTCTTCAAGACTTCCTTCAACTGGATTTCCATTTGCTTTATCCAATACTGACACAACTTCTGTGTCAATATCATTTTGAAGATATTGTGGCTTGTATGCAATCTTAATTTTTTTATCAATACTTCCAGAGTCTGGTTTCTCAACTCCTGCAATCATCTTCATCATAGTAGTTTTTCCAAGTGCATTTGCACCCATTATGCCTAGAACTTCACCTTTTCTTACTCTTCCAGGCTCTATTGTTACTGAAAATGAAGGATATTTTTTCTCAAGTTTTGGATAATTAACAATCTCACTTCCTTCTTGAAATTCTTCAGTGGATGATGATGATACATCAAAGGAAAATTTCTTTTCTCTAAATCGGACGTTTTCATTTGGTAAATATCCATCAAGAAAGACATTGATTCCAACCTTGGTGGATAAAACATTTGAAACAATTCCATATGCGGCAGGCTCACCATATAGAACTTCGATATAGTCACTGAGAAAGTCAAGTAATGTAAGATCATGTTCTACTACCATCACACTTTTACCAATTTTTGCTAAACCTTGTATGACGCGAGCAACTCCTGTTCTTTGAAATACATCATTGTATGATGATGGTTCATCAAAAAAGTAAAACTCTGTATCCTTTGATGCAGCTACTGCTACTGCTATTCTTTGCAATTCACCGCCACTTAATTCCTTTAAACCTCGTTCCATTGAATTTTCCAATCCTAATTCTTTGATTAATTCTCTTGATACTCCTCTCTCATCATATTTTTCAATGAGCTCTTTACCTGTTCCATTAAATGCTTGTGCAACATGATGAACTTGTTGTGGTTTTATTGAAGCACGAATTTTATTTTGTTCAATTTTTTCAAAATGTTGTTTAAGTTCAGTTCCACCATAATATTTTAAAATCTCATCCCATTCAGGTGGATTTTCATATCTTCCTAGATTTGGTTTTAGATTTCCTGACAGTATGTTAACTACTGTACTTTTTCCCATGCCATTTCTTCCAAGTAATCCTACAACTTCGCCTTTCTTTGGAGTTGGTAATTTGTATAATCGAAATGAATTTGGTCCATACTGATGAATTTTATCTGTTGCAAGCTCACTTGCTAGATTTACAATGGTTATTGCATCAAATGGGCATACTTTGACACAAATTCCACAACCATTACATATATCCTCATCAATCTGGGCCTTTTTTGATTCCTCATTTAGAACAATACACTCTGCTCCTGATTTATTAACTGGGCAGTACTTTATACACTCTAAACCACATTTTTTTGGTTGACATAACTCATGATCTAAAACGCCTACTCTATGTGTCATGTCGTAATTTCGTATTTGCTTTATTTTATACCTATTTTGAGTGCATTTGAAATCTGGCGTTACGTTAATAATTGAGAATCTGACACCATTATTCAAGCCGGCCATAGCGTTAGGGTGCGACCCAATCCCTTTCCGAACTTGGAAGTCAAACCTGACGTCGCTGTTGTGCTACTAAGATGCGAGAGCCCTTGGGAAGCAACAGTGCTGGCATTTTCTAACTCCAATCAATCTTTTAATATTGAATTAATTGGTTTGATTATGATTTCAATGCCAAACTGTTCTGTATGTGGTGAGATATGTGATAATGATATTAGATTGTTAAACCACATGATGGAAAAACATGGTTGGAGAAATCCAAATATTGACAAACCTGATAGAAACAGCAGAGGGTACTAGTTCTACAAATTTTGCAAATAATCTAGGATCAATCTTACACCAAAACCAGTTGCACCTTTTGGATTGTATGATTTTTCTTTAGTAGCTATCTGTGTCCATGCTACTCCTGCAATATCAATATGAGTCCATGGTGTATCTTCAATTGCATTTTTCAAAAATGCTGCAGCGGTAATAGTTCCAGCAGCTCTTCCAATTCCTATATTTTTCATATCTGCAACTTCAGATTTTATCATATCCATATAATCTTGATTTAATGGAAGCTCCCAAACTTCTTCTGTAGTTCTTTTAGATGATTCATTGATTTTCTTTATCAGTTTCTCGCTGTTTGATATCATTCCTGCTACGTTGGTACCTAATGCAATGATACATGCACCTGTTAGAGTTGCAAAATCAATAATTGCTTTTGGTGAATAATGTTTTTTTCCATATGCTAATGCATCAGCTAAAATCAATCTACCTTCTGCATCTGTATTTAGAATCTCAGCAGTTTTTCCATTATACAACTTTATGATATCTCCAGGTCTGTATGATTCTCCACCAGGCATATTTTCAACTGATGGAATTATTCCAACAACATTGATTGGTAATCTTAATTCAGAAACTGCTTTCATTATTCCAAGAACTGTACAACCTCCGCATTTGTCAAATTTCATCTCATCCATTTTCTCTCCAGGCTTGAGTGAAATTCCTCCTGTATCAAATGTTACAGCTTTTCCAACTAGAACAACTGGTTTTTCATTTCGTAAACCACGGTTGTGTTCTAAAATAATTAGTTTAGGTTCATTTTTACTTCCTTGTCCTACTGCAGTAATCCCACCAAATCCTCTCTTTTTTAATTCAGATTTTGAAATTATACTACATTTCATCTTGTTTCTTTTAGAAACTGTTTTTGCAAAATTTGCTAATGTTGTTGGTGTGCATTCATTTGGAGGTAAATTTGCAATACTTTTAGTAAATATTGCACCATCTGCAACAATCTGAGCTGTTTTTATTGTTTGTAAGATTTTTTTTGATTTGGAAACTATAATTGTTAGATCTGGTGAATTGTCCGCTTTTTCTGCCTTGAACTTGTCAAATTTGTATAGTGCCATCTTGGAGCCTTCTATAATTTGAGAGACTGATGAGCTTTGTTCAGCTACAAAACTTGGAGGTACAATTACTGAAAATTCTTTTATCTTTAACTCTCTTGCCTTTCGTGCAATCTTGCCTGAGACAAGTCTGAAAGTATCGTTTGTTAAATTCTCTTTTTTTCCTATCCCTGCAAGAAGAATTCTCTGAGATAGTTTTTTTCCAGGAACCGGAATGATACCTAGTTTTCCTAATTTTCCCTCCATATCTTTTAGGGATTGATTGATAGCTGAGGTTGTTTTAGTGTCAAATTTTCTTAATCCTAGAACTTTGTTTGAATTTTCTAGCACAAATCCGCACAAAAGTTGTGTCTTTTTTGTAGTATTCTCAGTTTTTATCTTCACAAATTTCCAAGTTTTGAAGTATTATTTAGATTTACTACAAGTCTAGGCCGTGTAGAAAACATCTAGAATCACCAAATTATTCTTAGTAATCCTGTAGC
>JBHHZR010000014.1:0-34603 GCA_046758125.1 Candidatus Nitrosopumilus sp.
CGTACAGAATTACTCAAAATAAATCGTTAATTTGGGATGGTTTCTACACAGCCGTATAACTGTAACACGAATATAATATAGAATGCTTTTCTGGAAATAGGTACAATGTCAGACATAATTTTAGGCATGGGAGAAGTAGGAGAAACTCTATTTGGATTACTAGATGAAAGAAATTTTGACTGTGTTGGAATAGATGTGGATTCTTCAAAATGTAAGAATTTTTCCGAAGGTGCAATTATTGAGAATCCAGAATATCTTCATGTTTGTCTTCCAGGAGAATTGAAAGATTTTGTTGAAATTACCTTGAATTGGCTTCCAAAACTTGAAGGTCTAAAAGCAATTATTGTACATTCTACAGTTAGACCTGGTACTACAAAACTTATTCAAGAAAAATCTAATGTTCCAGTGTTGTTTTCACCAGTTCGAGGCGTTCATAGAAGATTTTTAGAAGATATTAAAAAATATACAAAATTTTTTGCTTTAGATGAAAATGAAATTAATCCTGAAATAAAATCAGATTTAGAAAAAAGATTTCAGAAAGTAGATTGGATGTCAACTACAAAAACCGGAGAGCTAGCAAAAATTTTGGTTGATACAACATACTATGGATGGTTAATTAATTATGCACAGATAACAAAAATGATTTGTGAAAAAGAAGGTATAGATTTTGATGAAATGTGGAAATTTGCTGATGAAATCCATGAAAATTTAGGTAATCGACCAAAAATGTATCCAGGTGTAATTGGAGGACATTGTCTTGACAGTAATGAAATCTTATTCATCAAAACCCAAATTGGTATGCGGCCAATCACAATTGGTGAATATGTTGAAAATGATTATCAAAATGATGTGCTTTCATATGATCCAATTAAGAAAAAATCAATATTTGATAAGGTCACAGCAAAATGGAAAAGACAGTTTTCAGGAAAAATGGTATCACTGACAACAAGAACAAATCGTTCCATTACAACTACTGATGAACATGTCATGATTGTATCTGATTCTCTATCTGAAAAATTTGCAAAAGACATCAAAGTAGATGATAATATTCCTTTTATTGCAGATCTTCCAGATATAGATACTAAACAGTCTTTTAATTTTGAATTGACTAACTGGAGATTTAGGTTTAATATGCCAAAATCAATCTCGATTACTTCTGATTTTTGCAGATTACTTGGTTATTATGTATCTGAAGGTTCTGTAAGTAACTATGGGAAAGGGTATTCTACAAGATTCTCATTTAACAAAAATGAGCTAAAGTATATCTCTGATGTGTGTAAAATTTTAGAACATTTAGGATTAAACTATTACAAAACCACACAAAAGAATGTAACACATATTGGAATAAAATCAACTCCATTTTCATTATTTATATCCGATACATTAGGATGTGGTAGGGAGTCTCATTCTAAATGTCTCCCAGAGTTTATCTTTTTTGTATCAAGAGAGATGAAAGAACAGTTTGTGAGTGGATATTTCAGGGGAGATGGTTCATTTATGTCCTCATTAGGTTTGGTACAGGCTGGAACTGTATCTAAGGTATTAGCAGCTGGATTGGATTTATTGTTATTATCTATGGGTTATGTAATGACATTAGATAATGTAATTCATTCACCAAGCGTTATAGAAGGACGTATTATAACTGGTAAAATGCTGTATACACTGGCATCAAAAAAAGAAATTCAATATAACAAACTTGCTTCAATATCCGGATTTACAAAATCTCAGATACACAGACAACATATCAAAAATCTATGGCATATGGTAAATGAAAATCTTTACATGATCAAAACAACTAAAACTATCCACGAGAAAAAGTGTCAAGATGTATATTCAATAGATACAAAAAATCATCTTTTTGTTTCGACAGGTGGAAGACTGATTCATAATTGCGTTATTCCAAATCTAGATTTGATAGAATATGAGAACTTAGATTTGATAAAAAAGATCAATGAAATGTATGAAAAATTCAAAAAATAATTCTACATGTTAGAAATCTAATTTTGTAAGAAGTCTTGAAGCAATAATAAAAAATACAGATGCCATACCAACAAGAACTCCCATTTCAAGAACTACAAATTCGGAAATATTTCCAAAAATCCCTGCTCTAATTACATCTACAAGATAAGTTAGGGGGTTTAGATAGAATGATGAACGGAGCGGTTCGGGGGCACCATCTGCTGGATAAAATGCAGTACTAACAAACGCAAAGAATAGAAAAACAGTGTTAATAATTACATTAAATCCTTCACTAGAACGTAATCTGGTAGAAATTATTGATGCTAGTGAACCAAATAGTACAGAACCAGTTATGGCACCAAAAATAATTATTGGAATTGTAAGAATTGAAAATTCAACAGAGTCAAAAAATACAGGATAGCCAACTAAAGCTATCAGAGTAGCGCTGACTAATCCAATTATGCCTATAGTACAGATATTGCTTAGGATATAATGACTTCTGGTAAATGGTCCAGACATTATCTGTTCAAACATTCCATGTCTTCTATCATTCCAGATGATGATACCAGAAACAAGGGTACTATTCATAATGTTAAATCCAATCATACCTGATGCTAAAAATGCAGGATAATCAAGATCTTTTGGACCAAATGGTACATTATTAATTAATGGAGCATATGCAAATCCTGCAATAAAGATATAGATTAATGGAAAAATTATTTGCCAAAGTAAAAATCCAGGATTAAGAGAGATTGTAAGATTTCTATTTACAAGTCTAATTATCGGATGCATTTTCTCTCACCATTTTTAAAAATATTTCTTCAAGGTTTGTTGGAACTGCAGATAGATCTTCAATATCGATATTGTTATCGTTAAGTATTTTTAGAATTTGTAATAGTACTAATTCTGATTGCTCTGAATGAATTATGATATTAGTTCCACTTTCAAAATTAATTTTACAATCTGGAATTCCAGATAAGAGTGAAGAAACTTCAGATTGTTTTTCTAACAAATGAATTTTTATAGTTTTTTCTTTTCCAAATCTATTTTTCAATGCATCAGGAGAGTCAACTGTAATAATTTTCCCTTTATCCATGATTGCTATTTCATCACAAAGATATTCAGCTTCTGTTAGAATATGTGTTGTATAAAAAATAGTTAGACCAGTTTTTACTTTATTTTTTAAGTAATCTAATAATTTTCTTCTGGCATTAGGATCCAGACCTACGGTTGGCTCATCTAAAAATAGTAGTTCCATATCGTGCATAAATTCACGTGCAACTTGGACTCTTCTTCGTTGACCAATCGAAAGATCTTCGTTTCTTGTTTTACGAATTTCAACCAGATCAAAATCTTTCAAAAGTTGTTTCATCCTTTTTTTTCGTTCAGATCTAGGAATATTCCACATCATTCCATATTTTTCAAGAGATTTTTCAACAGACAGAGTAGGTTCGTAACTTGGTTGTTGTAAAACAACTCCAATTTTATGACGTACCTGAAGGGGATTTTTTATAGCATCTATGCCTAAAACTGAGAGAGAGCCATCTGAAGGTGGAATTAGCGTAGTTAGTAGTTTGATAGTTGTAGATTTTCCAGCACCATTAGGACCCAAAAATCCAAAAACCTGACCAGATTTTACAGACAAATCAATATCATTAACTGCTTTAATTGAACCATAAGATTTTGAGAGATTTTTAACATCAACACATAACATGCCAAAACTGCGATCTCCTTACTAATTTAGTTAATGAGTTAATTCAACATAGTTTTTGTAGGAATACTCTAAATCTAGTTAAAATATGTAAAGAAATCATAAAATTTTAGAACACATCAATTATTCATAAAAGAATCAATTGCAAAGCGATCTAAATTAATAAAAAATACGTTTTGTCTTTAATGAAATTTTTATTAATAGAACAAGTTTACATTCAATAAATTGTCAGAATTAGAAAATCTTATTGAAAAATTACTTGAACAAAAACCAGAATTAACTAGAGAAGATGTACAAGAACAGATTAAACAAAAAAAGGAAAAAATTGGTGCTGGTTACTTGACTGATCAAGGAGCAATATTTTTAATCGCATCTGATTATGGAGTTACTTTATCAGAACCACTAAAAGTTGAAATGAGTTTAAAAGATCTTTATGCAGGAGCAAAAGAAATTTCATTAGAAACAAGAGTTTTGAATTTGTCACCTGCTAAACAATTTTCAAGAAAAGATGGTTCGCCATTCTATCTACGAACTATGACTGTATATGATACAAATTCTACAGCAAGTGTAAAGCTATGGGATGAGAAAGCAAATCTACCAGGAATTGAAAATCTAAAACCAGGAGATTTAATTAAAATCATCAAAGCTTATGTAAAATCAGATCTTGATGGTTCACCAACAATTAATATTGGTTCCGGCTCAAATATTGAAACTACCGATACTGAAAGTGAAATTCCAACTATTGATACTATTACAAAAGATATTAGCGAATTACAAGAAGGACAAAAAGATCTTGTGATTTCAGGCGTAATTGATGGTATAATTACAGGAATGGAATTTACAAATTCTCGCGGACAACCTGGAAAGGCACTCAGAATGAGGCTAAAAGGCAAGGATGGAAATGCGATGCGAGTAGTTCTATGGGGAAAAGATGAGTCCTCTGTTCCAAATATGATTTCTCAATCAGCCAAAGTTCGATTACTTGGTGTCAAAGTCAAATCAGGAAACCAAGGATTAGAAATTCATGGAAATGATGCAACAATTATTGAAATTGAAGGAGGTAAAGAAGCTGAACCAGTTATTGCAAGGGTTCTATCAATTTCTCCAACAGAAAATGGCAGAAATATGATTCTAGCTGTAGATAATAAAAAAACTCTATACAATATTAGTGATTTTTCAAATTCAACTAGCATTTGTGTTGAAGGCGATGTGATAGAATGTATGCCATCAAAGGTTTATGGAAATTCAATTACACTAGATGAAAATTCCTTTGTGAGAAAATTAGATAATGATGAATCAATTCCATCACTGTCCCAATTAAGAACAAAGATTAATGAAATCAAAGTAGATGGAAATTATTGTATTGAAGCAATAATATTAAAAGTTCCTGAAAGACGAGAAGTTCAAACTAAATCAGGAGAGTCTATTGCATTATCAGAGATGTTTGTTGAAGATGATACTGGTCAAATTTGGGTAAAAGGTTGGAGAAATCAAGCAAGACTAATTGATAAATGTGAATTAGGAGAAATTGTTTCAATTACAGGACTAAATGCAAAAGCAGGACTTGAGGGTAGGATAGAATTATTTTTAACAGCATTTTCTAAAATCACAAAGAAAAATTAAGAATCCCAAAAACCTCTAGTTACAACGTATTGTCTTTCAGCTTCGTAGATTTGCTTGAAAAGATGTTCTTCGTCAACCATATTTCTCAAAATTCTTGCTGCAGTATCGGCACCTACTCCATATCCAGACATTACAGTAATAGCAGTTTTACCAAAATTTTCAACTAGAGAAGATACTTTCCAGGCACGTTCAAACTTGTGCTTCTCATCTGAAGACAGCTTTTTTCCTTCATGTTTTTTTCTGATTATTTTTGGTAGATCATAATCAGAATAGAAAGTTGCTGTAATTTGTCTTCCTTTACAATATGGACAAATTAGGACATTTTTTACTTCACAAGTTTCTACTACACGTTCCCATTTTCCACATCTTGCACAAATCAAACGATGTTTTGTTTTTTCTAGTCTTGCTTTTACAAGATCAAGAATTCCTTTGTCAAGATTTGCTGGAGATGAGTAATATTTTGTCGTATGATCTAATATTGGTTCTGCCAATTTTGAAAATTTATCAACTTCTAACCATTTGACACGAATTTCATCTTCACGAATTTTTTTTAATATGATATCAGTGTTTTTGAGATCATATTTATCATGAAATAATTCACGAAGTGCTTCGCTTACTAGCACGGTCTTAGCATATCGTTCGTACAAATATCGTGCAGACTTTCTTTCATATACTGCACCACGTCCTACTACTCCAAATTTTTTAGCAACACACCATGTTCTCCAATTAACATTATGAGTTCCAGATAAAGATGCTGTAACAATTGAAAAAAGTTCATAATCATCTTTTAGAATTTCAAGAAAGAGTTTTTCTGAAATACGTGATCTTGACGATAAAACAATTCTATATCCATCTGAACGAGCATCAACAACAGAACCCAACATTGAAGAAAGCATTGAAGAAAATAATGTTGAAAGTGTAGAGTTGATTTTTGTACCAAAGCATGAATGAATTACAATTGAGCCTTGTGATTTATTTGATTCAATTACAATATTATTTTCATCAGGAATCTCATTGAAATTTAATTTTTCAATAATCTTGTTAGTCAATTCTAGAGAACCATTTTTGACTTTAGTACGAAAATGCCCTACTTTTCTTGCAGTTTTGTAATCAATTGGAATATTTTCTCCTTCCCAATATGGAACAGTAATGCCTCCCCCTCTAAATGGCTCTACATTTACAGTAAATGATTTTTCATCAACATTCAGTATTCTCCATTGAGAGCCTTTTAGAACAAAGATATTTCCTGAATCTCCAAAATCTCCCACAAATCTTTGATCTAGCGTACCAATGATCTTTTTACCCACACTATCAAATACTTTGAATTTTAGAATATCTGGAATTGTAGAAAGATTCTCAAAATAATACTTGAATGCTCTCCCTTTTTTCCAAAAAGTCATTTTTGTTCTATCAAAAAATATCAGATAGTTTGAATCAAGTAAATCTAAAACTCCTATTAGATCCTCTAATTGCAAATTTCGAAATGGATAAGCTTTTGTAACCAATTCAAAAGCTTGATCAACTGGAATTTCTCCAATCTGTATTGTCAATCCTACTAAATGATGAGCTAATACATCAAGAGAACCATCATGGATTTTTTGCTCTTCAATTGAACCTTCCTGGATTCGTTCTAGTATTGCTCTTGCTTCAAATTCATCATCAGAATTGTTTGTTATAATGAGGCCTTTTGCTGATGCATCTCGATTATGTCTACTTCTTCCAATTCTTTGAACCAATTTTGATACTTGTCTAGGTGAACCATAATGAATCACTAATTCAACTGAACCAATATCTAATCCTAATTCTAATGAAGATGTACATACAACAATACCATGTTTTCCTTCACGTAAAGTATTTTCAGTTTCTTCTCTTGCTTCTTTTGAAAGAGAACCATGATGTAATTCAATAGATATGGGAGATTTTTCTTTTAAAATTGAGGCTAAAAATTCTGCTTCACCTCTAGTATTTGTGAATAGAAGAATTGGTGAATCTAAATCTAATTCTAAAACATATTCAATAATTTTTTCTACAACATCAGAAATTGTTCCATCTACATATTTTATTTCTACATCATATTTTCTTACTGAAGTATCTTGAATAATTTCACATTTGCGTTTTGTTCCTACTACAAATTTTCCAGCTTCTTCAAAATTTCCTACAGTAGCTGACAATCCAATTTTTGTAAGGGGAAATTTTGAATTAAATTCTAATCTTTCAACGCTTAAAGACAGTTGAGAGCCTCTCTCGCTAGATAATAATTCATGTACTTCATCGATTATTACCCATTCCAATTCTGAAAATGCATTAAGCAATTTGACTTGTGTTAAAAGAATTACAAGTGTTTCTGGTGTTGTAATTAAAATATCTGGTGGATTTTCACTGATTTTTTTTCTATCTCTTTGAGTAGTATCGCCATGTCTAATTTCAATAGTTAGCTCATTTTCATGTGCATATTTTGTTATTCTTCGAAATACGTCACGATTAAGTGCTCGTAAAGGAGTGATGTAGAGAGCTTTTATTTTCCCAGTTTTCTTTGAATTTTTTAAAAGAGAGAAAATTGGAATTACTGAGCATTCAGTTTTTCCAGAACCAGTAGGAGCAATTACAAGACAGTCTTTTTTTTGTAGAATTATTGGTGACGCTTTTTTCTGGATTTCAGTTAGTTTAGAAAATCCAAATCTTTCAAATAATGAATCAAGAATTTGATTCTTCTGTTGTGTTTGAATGTGTTCTCTCATAAACAATTACACCAATTAATCCAAGCGCAAATAAAGCTACAGTAATAATTGGAATTGAATCAAAAATTCCTGCCATCAGTAAACTTCTTGATTGTATATTAAATATCTTCAGTAGAATTTGATAATCCTGATGAACGAATATTATATGAAAAATGTTCTTTTTTTTGTGCCCAATAAATTTTCCCTTTAAATTTTGATGTTTTTTTAAAAAGATGGATTTTGATGTGGGTAAATGGATCTATAGCATGTTTCATATTTTCAATTTCTTTATCTTCTATAGTTCTAATCATATTGGTAATTACAATAGGAATTTTTTTCGTAATTGCAAATTCTGACAATTCATACATGTATTTCATGAATAATGAATTTTTTTCAAAAGTTGATTCATTTTTTTTATACTCATAAGAAAACAAATCAGTTACATTATCAATTACGATTAAAGAATAATCATTTTTTTGTAGATTTCTTATGGAGTTTATTTGTTCTGAAGTATTTGTAATTCTAGATACTGTTATTTGTTCAAGAAAATCAAATTTATGCTTAGATTGATTTTGAATTTGTAAAATTCGTTCAGGTCTGAATCCCCCTGTTGTATCTAGATAAAGAACATGACCTCCATTTTTAATTGCATTTATTGATAATTGTAGTAGTAGCTGAGTTTTTCCAGTTCCATTTCCACCAAAGATATCAACGATCACACCATTTGGAATTCCTCCACTCAAAAAATCATCTAATTTTTGTAAACCAGTCGAAATCATTTGTATAATAATTAGAAAAAGAAGAAAAAATTTAAGGAATTTCAATTTTTTCAAAAGAGGTAAGGCTTTTATTCTAGAGAACAACGTTGCAAAACAAGTGAATATTTAGTGTCTCAAACTAGTGCAAAAAGACCTTTAACAACTCTTCAAAAAAGTACCAAAAAGAAAGTTACTGTAAGACTAAAAAATGAAGTAGAATACAAAGGAAAGATGGATAATGTTGATTCATACATGAATTTGATTATGACTGATGCAGAAGAACTTCATGATAGCAAAGTTATTGCAAACTATGGAAGAGTGATTGTTCGTGGCAATAATGTCTTATTCATTAAACTAGAAAACGAACTCTAGTGAGTCGTGGTTTTATGACTAATTTCCTATTTACCTCAGAATCAGTAACAGAAGGACATCCAGATAAAATATGTGATAACATTTCAGATGCGTTCTTAGATGAATTTCTTAAACAAGATCCTGAATCAAGAGTGGCAGTTGAAACTTTGGTTACAACTGATTTTGTAGCAGTTGTGGGTGAAGTAACATCTAAAGCAAATTTTGATAAAAAAGCTCAAGAAGAACTTGTAAGAAAAACTATTCGAGATATTGGATATGACAATAAAGATTTGATGTTTGATACCGAAACCTGTGAAGTAACTTTACGTCTTCATGCTCAAAGTCCAGATATTAGTCAAGGCGTGACAGCTACTGAAGACAAAGAACAAGGAGCAGGAGATCAAGGTTTAATGTTTGGATATGCAACAAATGAAACAGAAGAGCTCATGCCAATGCCAATCTTACTTTCACAGAAGCTTGCACAAAAATTAACTGAAGTAAGAAAAAATAATGTACTTCCTTGGGCAAGACCTGATGGAAAAACACAAGTTTCTGTTAGATATGAAAATGATAAACCAACAAAGATTGATACAGTTGTAGTTTCAACTCAACATGCACCAGAAATTTCTCAAGAAGAGATTGCACGGGAAATAATTGATAAAGTCATTAAACCAGTTTTAGGAAATCTTTGGAATGATGATATCATAATCCATATCAACCCTACAGGGAAATTTGTTATTGGTGGTCCACATGGTGATGCAGGATTGACTGGAAGAAAGATTATTGTTGATACTTATGGTGGATTTGGAAGACATGGTGGAGGAGCTTTTTCAGGAAAGGATCCTTCTAAAGTAGATAGATCTGCATGTTACATGTGTAGGTATATTGCAAAAAATCTTGTTGCAGCAGGATTAGCTGATAGATGTGAAGTACAACTTGCATATGCAATTGGAGTTGCAGAACCAGTATCCCTTTATGTGAATACATTTGGCACACACAAAATTCCTGAAAATCAAATTGAAGAAATAGTTAGAAAGAATTTTGATATGAAACCTTCTAGAATCATTTCACAATTAGATTTGAAGAGACCAATTTATAGAAAAACAGCAGCATATGGTCATTTTGGAAGAAATGAACCTGAATTTACTTGGGAAAAAACAGACAAGGCTGAAGCATTAAAGCAAGCTGCCAGTCTTTAGCAACTCTATTACTGACTGAAATTTCATATTAGTTGATTTTCTTAATTTTTTATGATTTCCTTTAAAATTACCAATTAGAATATTGAGATCATCAACTCCAAACGCAGTTTTTGGATTAGTTATTGCATTATGATAAGCATCTTCCAAGTTTATTTTCTTAATTTTTGTTTTGGTTCCTTTAGAAAAAAGTTTAACATATTTTTCAAAAGTAATGTAATTGGGTCCAACAAGATCTAAAATTTTGTTTTTAAATTTTTTTTCAAGAATTGACTGAAGAAGAATTTTTACGACATCATTAATGTAAATTGGTTGAATTAAATAACATCCAGAACCTGGAATCTCAATTTTCCTTTTTTTGATTTGTTTTTTTAGATATTTTGTAAACAAATCATTTTTTCCAACAATGTATGAAGGTCGGAAAATTGTATAATTTAATCCAGAATTAATGATTATTCGTTCTGCTTTGTATTTAGAAATAAAATATCCTAATGAAGTATTTGGTTCAACACCAAGACCACTTGTAAAAACAATTTTTCTGATTTTTGCTTTTTTACAAATATTTACGATATGTTCTGTGAATTCAACATTTACTAACTCAAAATCATTTTTTGCAGATTGGTTTCCAATTCCTACAAGATGAATCAATGCATCTGAATCTTTAATTTTTGAAAGAATACTAGATTCAGAATAATTTCTTGAAATGATTTTTTGTTCGTTTTTAAATTGTTTGAAATCATTTCGAGATACTGAAATTAATTTAATGTTTTTTTTAGATAAATATCTTCTAAGATTTTTTGCAACAAACCCACTTGCACCAGTAACAACTATCTGATTATTTTTAACCATAGGATTTCCAAGTAATTTTTGATTTTAAATCTATTTAGAAGATTTTGAAGGTTAACAAACAAGAGTTAATACAGTAAAATGAATACAACGAACGTGGAAGATAAGAAGACGAAATTAAGAACAGGATATACAACTGGTAGTTCAGCAACAGCAGCCGCCAAATCTGCATTATATTCGATTTTAAATCAACAAAAAACTGAAAACATTTCAATTAAATTACCAAAAGGTGATTTACTTAAGATTCCAATATATTCATGTGAATTTGAATCTGATAATGCAAAATGTTCTGTCATTAAAGATGGAGGAGATGATCCTGATGTTACACATGGTACAGAAATTGTAGTTGAACTATCATTTACAGACAAAATACATGAGATTGAGATTGATGGAGGAGAAGGGGTTGGAATAGTTACAAAACCAGGTTTAGGTTTAGAAATTAACAAACCTGCAATCAATCCAGTTCCCAAAAAAATGATTACTGAAAATTTACAAGAGATTGGACAAGAAATTCTTGCAAAAAAAGGAATTAGAGTTGTAATCTCAGTTCCTAAAGGAAAAGAATTAGGACCTAAAACAGATAATCCAAGAATAGGAATTAAAGATGGAATTTCAATTTTAGGAACTAGTGGAATTGTAATTCCATTTTCTACAGCATCGTTTGCAGCATCAATTAGACAAAATCTTGATGTTGCAATTGCAATGGGAAATGATACTGTTGTTCTAACAACAGGTGGAAGAAGTGAAGATTTTGCAAAGAAGATAATAGATCTACCAGAACATTGTTTTGTACAGATGGGTGATTTTTCTGGATACACCATTCAACAATGTGCTAAAAAAAATATTAGAAAAGCATATGTTGTTGGCTTTATAGGAAAACTTACAAAGATGGCTGCAGGAGTAAAACAAACTCATGTAAAAGGTTCTAAAGTTGATATGAATTTTCTAGCAGAATTAGCAAAAAAAGCAAATGCAAATGAAACAATAGTTGAAAGTATAAAAAAAGCAAATACTGCAAGACATGTTTCTGAAATCATTCAAGAAAATAATGTACAAGGATTTTTTGATTTAATTTGTAATGAGACATACAGGCATATGAGAAAGCATTCCGAAGAAAAAGTTCCAATTGATGTGATATTATTTGATTTTGAAGGAAAAATTCTGGCTAGAAAATCTGAAGAGTAAGGTATTTTACGAAATTTAGAAAGTTTTGATTATGGAGAAAATTGCAGTCCTTGCCATTACTAAAAATGGAGTAAATATAGGACAAAATCTTAAAGAAATTTTTCCAGAATGGAGTATTTTTGCTCCTAGTAAATTCTCAAATAAAAATAACGAGATAACGTGGTATTCTGAGCATACATCTGAGAAAATTACTGAACTTTTCAAAAATAATACTGCATTAGTATGTCTTTTTTCTTTAGGAGCAGTAATTAGATTAATTGCACCACATTTGAAAGATAAAAAAACTGATCCTGCAGTTATTGTAATTGATGATAAAACAAATTTTGTGATTAGTGTTTTATCAGGACATATTGGTGGAGCAAATGAATTAACTCAAAAAATTGCAGAAAAATTAGGTGCATTACCAGTAATAACTACTGCAGCTGATGTTAACAAAACTATTGCAGTAGATCTTGTTGGTAGAGAATTTGATTGGAAAATTGATGATGACTTTACTGTAACTAAAATCAGTGCACATATGGTAAATGAAGAACCTATAGGTGTTTTTCAAGAAACAGGTAATAAAAAATGGTACAAAGTATTACCAAAAAATGTTACCATTTATGATAGTTTAGAAGATTTGAAAAAATCAAATTCTAAAGCATATCTAATTATTTCTGATAGATTAATTGATGAAAACCTATCCAAAGATTCTGTAATATATCGCCCACCAAGTTTAGTTGTTGGTGTAGGATTACATTGGGATACTTCAAAAGATATAATCAATAAAGGAATTAAACAGTGTTTAGAAAAATTCAAACTTAGTTCAAAATCGATTTCAAAATTAGTATCTATAAAAAAAACAGAAGATGTTCAAGGATTAATTGCTGCTGGAAAAGAATTAGGAATTCCTGTTGAATATGTAAATAGAGAAGATTTGGATGAGATTTCTGCTCCAAATCCCTCTGAGATGGTAAAAACATTTGAAGGAACTGCTAGTGTATCTGAAGCTGCTGCAATCAAAGTTTCTGGAGGAGAATTAATCGTAGAAAAGCAGAAATTTCCACCAAATTTGACTATAGCTATTGCGAGGATTAGAAATTGAAACGTGGATTATTGCTTATAGATAGAGGAAGTAGGGAAAGAGAGGCCTCTGAAGAATTAGAGACAATTTGTGCGGCAATTAAGGCTAAAGGAGACTATATTTTCACTGATTTTTGCTTTTTAGAAGTAGAACCACCCTATATTGAAGATGGGGTTTCAAAATGTCTTAAAGAAGATATCGACTCATTAACTATAGTTCCATATTTTTTGTATCCAGGTAAAAAAGTAAAGATTGCAGTTACTGATGTAATGAAATTTCAAAAAGACACTAAAGTAAAATTTCTGGTTACAAAACCAATGAGCATGCACAAAACATTGGTAGATTTAGTTGAAAATAGAATATCTACAACACTAAAAGAAAACAAAGTAGATCTTCCTAAAGAAGACATTGATGTAATGATCATTGGACACGGTAGTAAAGATCCTAATGCACAAATGTCGTTAAATTACATTGTAGATGAACTAAAAAATTCGTACAGAAATATCAGTAGATGTTGGTTAGAAATTGAACAACCCGATATATTTGAGGGAATAAAAAAATGTAAAAAAGATAATCCCAGAGTTTTAGTTATTGTTTTTTATTTTCTTCATGAAGGTGCACATGTTAAGACTGATATCAATAATGATTTGATACCTGCATTAGAAAATTCTAATCTAAAAAATACTTTCATTACAAAACATTTGGGAGCTGATGAAAAAATGGTAGATCTGATTATAGAAAGAGCAAAAGAGGTAGAAGATGCAAACTGAAAAAGGTCAATCAATTGAAGATGCAAGTATGAAGATGATTGAAGATGAGATTGGTGATCATCACTATAATGAAAAAGAATGGCCCATAGTTAGAAGAGTTATTCATTCAACTGCAGATTTTGATTTTGCTGACAAAAATAAAATAATTTTTCATAAAGATGCAATTACAAGTGGAATGAATGCTCTCAAAAATGGTTGTAGCATAGTCGTTGATGTTAATGGAGTAATTGGAGGATTAAACAAACAAAATCCTAAAGATTTTGATAATTCCATAGTTTGTAAGATTTCAGATCCTGAAATCATGGAATTAGCAAAAAAAGAGGGAAAAACACGTTCACAGGTATCTATGAGAGCAGCTATTTCAGATATTGATGGAGGTATCGTAGCCATTGGAAATGCACCTACTGCCATTTTAGAAGTGATTCAGATGGTAAAGGAGGGTATTGTCAAGCCTGCTCTAATTATAGGCATTCCAGTAGGATTCATCTGTGCTGCTGAATCGAAGGAAGAGTTATCAAAATTAGAAGAAATTCCATTTATCACCAATATTGGTCGAAAGGGAGGAAGCTCATCGGCATCTGCTATAATTAATGCAATTTTCAAATTAATTAGAGCAGAATCATCTTCTTGAAGATTTCATACAATTTTTAACAAAAATCTGGGCATAGTTTGAGCTATCAAAATAGAGATGTCCATAAGATGCAAGTGTGTTATATAACATCATTCCATCTTGATGTTTTTTTATTCCTTCACCAATTTCTAAGTCATATGCAAATTTAGAATCAGAAGAAATTGAATCTAGTTGAGAATAATGGAATTCATGACCTTGAAAATTATGTGGCTTTTCTGAAATAATTGTCTGGTTAATTTTGCCTTTAGTATAATTGAGTTTCATTTTTTTTGTCATTTTTGTTTCTGCATCAAACAAACCTATCATTTTGTATCTTTTATTATGTGACATGATAGATTTTGTTAAATACATCAAACCTCCACATTCGGCATAAATTGGATATTCATCTTCAGCTAATTTTTTAATAATTTTTTTCATAGTTTGATTTTTTGAAAGTGCATTGCCTAAAACTTCAGGAAAACCCCCACCTATGTAAAGACCATCACACTTTGGAATTTTTTTATCTTTAACAGGACTAAAAAATTTCAATTTAGCTCCTTCACGTCGTAATGCTTCTAGATTATCTTGATAATAGAAATTAAATGATGTATCAAGTGCTACTGCAATAGTAGTTTTTATTTTTTTGTGTTTAGGTTTTGATTTTTTTGGAAGTTCAGAAGAATTTTT
Organism: Candidatus Nitrosopumilus sp.; assembly: GCA_046758125.1. Lineage (GTDB taxonomy): Archaea > Thermoproteota > Nitrososphaeria > Nitrososphaerales > Nitrosopumilaceae > Nitrosopumilus. The sequence continues at coordinate 15,477 of JBHHZR010000014.1, forward strand.
TAAAATTTCAATTATTTGTTGAACGTCCAGATTTTTTGAAATTAGTTTTGAAATTTTTTTTATCTTGTTTTTTTGAGTCTTGTTATCTAATGTTGAAATTAATCCAAGATGTCGTGATTTCAAATTAAGTTGAGAATTTTTTGGTATTACTCCAACTATTGGAATTTTGGTTTTTTCCAATGCATTTCTGCATAAAATTTCATGCTTTTTGCTGCCTATTTTATTGAGAATTATTCCTAAAATCCTAGAGTTTCTATGAAACTTGAGAAATCCTAGAGCGGTTGCAGCAATAGACCGCGCAGTTTTGCTTGCATCTAAGATTAAAATTACTGGTGATTTTGTTATAGAGGCTACATGATGAGTACTTGCATAATTAGAATCTCCTTTAAACCCATCATAGTAACCCATCACACCTTCAATGACAGAAACATCAGAATTTGAATTCGAAATAAAACTACTCAAAAGTTGATTTTTACCCATTAACCAAACATCCAAGTTATATGTTTCATGATTAGAAATACTAGACAGATAAGAAGGATCAATATAATCAGGCCCTACTTTAAATGGTTGAACTGAAAGTCCTTTTTTTTGTAAAGCATGAATAATTGAACATGTTATCGATGTTTTTCCAACTCCGCTTGTTGCACCTGCTAAAACAATTCTAGGTATTCTCAATTGCATGACTATAATCATTTTTTATTTAAATTGATGTCTTTTTAGAAATGCTCAATGTTTTTAGTAAGATATTTTGAATATGATTTATGGAAGAAGATGGATTAATAATTGTTTATACCGGAAATGGTAAAGGGAAAACTACTGCAGCATTAGGAATTGCATTAAGAGCTGTAGGTTATAAAAAGAAAGTTTGCATGATTCAGTTTATCAAAGGTTCATGGCATTATGGAGAAATGGATTCATCTAAAAGGCTTGAGCCTGAATTTGAGTTGATTACAGCTGGAAGAGGATTTGTAGGAATAATTGATGATAAAAGTCCAAAAGAAGTTCACAAAAAAATTGCTAAAGAAGCTGTAAAGATAAGCAATGAAAAAATTCAATCAGGAAAATATGATATTGTTATTTTAGATGAGATCAATTATGCGGTAAATCTAGAATTAATTTCAGTTGATGATGTTTTAGATATAATAAAGTCAAGACCACAAAATATGGATTTGATATTAACAGGAAATCATGCAAAAGATGAAGTTATTGAAGCAGCTGATCTAGTAACTGAGATGAGAGAGATTAAACATCCATTTCAAAAGGGTATTAAAGCAAAAAAAGGAATTGATTTCTAACTAGCAACATTAATTTACACATTTAGGAGTTTTAGAAGAAATGTCTACTGAAGTTCAAGAGATGCCTGAACAAGGAGAAATTGTGCTTGCCACTGTTACTAAAGTAATGGATCATGGAGCATATGTGACTTTAGATGAATATGATGATATACAAGGATTTTTACATATTTCAGAGATTGCTCCTGGTTGGATTAGATCAATTAATAGATTTGTTAAAGATGGAGAAAAGAAAGTTCTACTTGTAAAAAAAGTAAATCCTGAACGGGGAGATATTGATCTTTCATTAAAACAAGTTTCAAAGGATCAGAAAAAACAAAAACTAAAAGAAGTTAAAAAATTTGAAAAAGGCAAAACATTATTACAAAATGTTAAAGAAAAAGCAAAATTATCTGATAAAGAAATTGAGAAATTAGAAGATAGTATCTATTCCAAATTTGATTCAGTATATGATGTATTTTTAGAGATTGGAAGAAATGGAATTGAATCAATAAAAGATCTCAAACTTTCAAAAAAAACTGCAACTGCAATTGAAGAAATTTCTTCTAGAATAAAACTTCCATCAGTTGAGATACGAGGAATTATGGAAATTACAAGTGATAAATCTGATGGAGTAGAAATTATTAAAAAAACTTTATTGGATGTTTTGAAAAAAGATTCTACTATTGACATTACTTATTTAGGTGCTCCAAAATATAGATTATCAATAACTTCCGAAGATTTCAAATCTGCCGAAAAATCACTTAAACCAATAATTGCTGAAATTCAAAATAACATAGAAAAGAAAAAAGGCTCTTTCAAATTTACTAGAGAAGAATCAAAGAAAACTAGAGAAGATTAAGATGAAGTTTCAATTAAGAAAATGTTTAAAATGTTATCAGTACACATTAAAAGAAAAATGCCCACAATGTAATGAAAAAACAATTTCTGCACATCCTGCTAAATTTTCACCAGATGATAAATACATGCGATATAGACTAGCTGAAAGATACAATTAATTTTCTGGAGTATAATCTTTGTTTATTTCATAAACAAACACTCCGATTATTTGACCACCTTTCTCAACATCAAAACTTGGTGAAGAGTATACTAGTCTAAATGGACCATCTCCATCTGCAGGAAATTTAACATTCTTTGTATATACTGCAGTATATCCTGGTTGATATGTAGCAGATTGTTGATTAGTCTGAAAATTTGCATATGCTAATGGAGTAAATGGGATCATTTGACCTAACATTGTTTCATTCCAGAAATAATCAGTTCCACTCATTCCATCTGAATGTAAATATTGTTCCAAAGGTTTTTGAGCAATTCTCATAAACCATTGTTTCTTTGATTCATCACCACCTCCGCTCAAAACATAAAGTGGTTCAACGTCATTGTTATCCACTCCAAGTCTCTGACCTGCAACAAAAACTACAAAATAGTCAGCTTGCATTTCACGTAAAGCTTTCCATCCTTCATCTGGTGAACTAAGGAAGATTGTTGCAATTTTTTTAATTATGCTTGTACTTACAGTAGAATTATCCGCTAGAGAGGCTCTTTCTGCTTTTGTTTGAATCCAATATCCATAATCCCACCATGCACCTATAACTGCATCTTCTGGAGTGTTATTTTTCATCCATTCTAGTGTGCCCACCCAATCAGAAGTACTTGTTGTAAATGAAGTTCCGCCATTTAATATGGTAGGAGGATTTTTTGTAATTGATATGGTATTTCCTTGAGCAGGATAAGTAAGTGGAATAGTTAATAAAATTATTATTCCTATTACAAAGGGTATCTTTATTGCAATATTTTTGAATCTTTTAATCTCTATTTTATTTGAAAAAAATTCTTTTAACAAAATTGATAATCCTAAAGAAGATAAAATAATTATTGCTATAGATGCAAACACTTCTAATCTTACAAATGCAGAACTAACATAAACTCCTGTTATTCCAAGGATTAATGAAAAAGAGATCATATCTTTTTTTATAAAATAAGATTCTCTAGAATTTTTTAAAATAAACCAAACTCCTAATCCTGCAAATACCATAAGTATTGAATGAAATAGAAAAGATTGTGCTAGTGTGGTTGTGGCATGTTCAGAAACAGAATCAACAAGTGGATCAGTTGTTGTCAAAAATGGATTAATTGCATTTAGGTATCTATGACTAGGTAGAGGAATAATTTCAGATTCAGCATTTATTATAAGAAAACTAGAACCAACGATCAGAATTGCTGTTAGAAAAAGCAGACCATTTCTATTTCTAGAATCTTCTTTACTTTTATTTTGAATAATAATGCATGATACAACAAAAGTTGTAGGTATAATTAATGACAATCCTCCCAATCCTATAACAAAATGTGTTGCTAATCTCTCAAATGCCAATGATGTTACAATAGCAGAAATTGTAAAAATTGGAATAGCCCATATCAAAAATTTATGATCAGTACGTAAAAAGGGCAAAGTAAGTAAGAATAGCCCTATTGGTATAATGAAAAATTGATTTCCACCCCAAGCTGATAATCCAAATATAATGAAAATTCCACTTGCTATTAACTTACTAATTGCAATTTTATGATTTTTTGATTTGATTCCACTCAAAAAGAGATAGATTGCTAAAATACTGAAAAACAAACCAAGTGGTTCAGATTTGAACCATCCAATTTGTCCACGAATAATAATTGGTAAGGAAATTGAAAATAATAATGATGAAAACAAACCAGCTGTGGTTCCTCCAATTACTCTAACTAATGCAAAAACTACAATAGACGTTAAAGAACCAAAAATTACTGGAAATAAAATGGTAAAATCGTAAAGATTTCCACCAGCACCAAAAATCCAATAAGTTGCAGCAGCTGTAAGATGTAACATGACTTGAGAAGTTTGAGAAACATCTCTTCCATGAGGATACCAACTTAGTTCATCATTCCATTGAAAATACGCTCCAATTCCGTTATCTACTACATATTGCGTTGCTCTATAATTGAAAAATGGATCAAACTCATTTAATTCCCAACCAAAATCTGCAGGTTGTGATCTAATTAAAAATGAAAGAGAGAAAGATAAGGAAAGAATTCCAATTATTAGAAGATGATTGAATTTTAAATCAAAATTACCAATAGTAACAAGTTTTGTATTTGCTAGCAATTGGTTTTTCTCAAAAAACTTTGCTTATTACTCTTTGTATGCAACTCAGCATTTATGGAGAATATCTGCCTTCAAGTCTAGTTTCAGCAATTATATGGTTCTTCATGGTTTCTTCTATTTGTTTTTTAGTTGAGCCTTTATCAACATCTAATTTCTTATCTAGTGCATATAGCTTGAAGATGTAAGTGTGTTCTTTATCTGGAGGGGCTGGTCCGCCGTAACCAATTTCTCCAAAATCAGTTTTACCTTCAAAGCAATCTGCAGGAATAGAATTTTCTTCAAATTTTGTAGTATTAGGATCAATATTCCATAATACCCAATGTACCCAAACTTTTCCAACAGCACCCATTGCGTCAGGATCATCCATTATAAGAGCTAGAGATGATGTATTTTCAGGGATATCACTTATCTTTAAAGGTGGACTATTATTTCCATTTTTGTAACCATATTTTCTTGGAATTTCTCCACCATTTTCAAATGCATTACTTTCTAAAACAAAATTACTCATATCTACATTTAGAAATGCTCAAAGTTAAATTTTTCTAAGATTCTAAAACTATCTTATCATTTGAAAATGACATTATAGAACTTCCATGATTCTTGATCCGTTTCTTTAATTCTTTATCCATTGTAGCAACAATTACTTTATTGTTTGAAACATAATCAAGTAATTCTTTATCAGCAAAAGTACCGGAGATAGGAATTATTTTGAAATTTTTTATGTAATTAAGCGTTGATTGAATTTCTTTGTTTTTTTCAGGATTTTTTGCTAATTCATATAATTCATTTTTTACAACTTGAGGTACAACAAAAGTGATTTGACCAATTTCCACATCTAACTTATCCATATTTTTGATCCTTCTAGTCGCTAGATGAATTAGAAAATTTGTATCACAGATTACTTCAACCAACTATTCCTGCACCAATAAGTCTCCATCTTTCAGCAATTCTTCTACTAATTGCCACATTGCCATTTTCAAATATGCATGCAGGTCTTCTAAGTTCAATCTCTACAGTTTTTGATTTTATTTTTGTAACCTTACCTAGTATAGGAGCAGTTCCAATATTTAGTCGAAGTAGCTCTCCAGACTGTATTGGTTGGACTTTGATATCCTCTGTAGTTCCTACAGCAGAATCGAACAAATTTACATTAATTGTTAATCTAGTAGAATTTTCCGGAAGAGTTCCAGGTTTTCCAATAACAGAGCCAATAAAAGAATCGCTTCTAGTCATAGCAGGATCTAGTTTAGTTCCTATCGCAACTAATCCACCAGGTTTTACTGATTCAACAATTCCTGCAGCAGTACCTAAAGAAGTAATCTCAGTCAGTAATGGTTCATATGATTTTTTTTTCTCATTCATAATACCAGGTTTAATCTCAATTTCATCACCAACATTAAAAACTCCTTGAGTAAGACTTCCTCCTATAACGCCACCTTTGATATCTTTTAATTTTATACCAGGTTTGTTTACGTCAAAAGAACGTAAAACATGCATGACTGTATCTTTTTTTTCATCTCTTTCTGGAGTTTTGATAGTTGATTCTATTGTACCAATTAATGCATCAATATTTAATCCAGATTGAGCAGAAATTGGGATTACAGGAGCTTTTGCAGCATGAGTTCCCTTGACAAATTTTATTATTTCCTGATAATTTGTTAATGCTTCTTTGTAAGAAAGTAGATCAACTTTGTTTTGAACTACAACTATTTGTTGAATACCAAGAGTTTGAAGGGCTAAAAGATGTTCTTTTGTCTGGGGTTTGGGAACTTTTTCATTTGCTGCAACTAATAATAATGCTCCATCCATTAGTGCAGAGCCCGAAAGCATATTTGCCATTAAACTTTCGTGTCCAGGACTGTCTACAAAACTAACAACTCGAGATAATTCACTTTCCTTTCCACAGTTTTTACATTTTGGAGTAGTAGAATATCCTAAAGGTTCTTCACAACTTTTACATTTGTAGAAGGCAGCATCAGAATATCCAACACGAATTGTAATTCCACGTTTTAGTTCTTGACTATGTACACTAGTCCATGAACCAGTTAATGCCTGAATAAGAGTAGTTTTTCCATGATCTACATGACCTGCAGTACCAATGTTTACACATGGTTGATATCCATATTTTTTAATGTACCAATCAGGAAGTGTTTCTCTCCAATGCATGAATCAAAATGTAGAATCGGTATATGTTAAGTTATTCTTTTTTGTCTTCAGCTTTTTCTTCAGTAGATTCTACTGTTTCTTCAGCAGGTGCTTCAATTGGTAATTCTCCATTAAATTTACAATTAACTTGATAGATTTCTTCTGAAACTGTATTTCCACGCATTAATTTTCTTACTCGTTGTCCAATCTCTGCATCTTGCAAACCTACACCTTTAGAAAGTAAAACATATTTTCTTGCTGCACCATGAATATCATTTCTCATAGGTACTCCAGATTTATCACTTCCTCCAGTGAGTTTTAATTTTCCATTTAATCCAACAATTGAAGCATCCGTTTCATTTCCTAGTTGTAAACCTAGTAATGGATTTGCATCACTGTCTTTAAGTTCCTTTGAAAGAGATTTTCCCTTAATGTCTGAAATTGTAAGCTTAAAGTTTGCCAAGTATTCCAAAAAAAAATCAGACGACTAATTAACCTTTGGACATTATTTTTAAATCAAGATTTCCAAGGATAGGCATGAAAGAAGACATTAGATGTCCTAAATGTGATAAAAAAATGGTAGATATGCAAGCATGTCATATGTTTTGTTCTAATTGTGGAACTCACTTAGATTGTTCAGATAAAGGAAACTATTGGTAATTACATTCCAGGTCTATCTGGGATATAATCAGATGCCATATTGATTGCCTGATCTTTCATGATTTCAAGATAAGTGTTATAATCTGCTTTAAAATTACAATGAGGACATTTTACATTAGTAATTTTATCATCTAAAATTGCAACTTTTTCACATTCTGGACATCTTGCATCCATAACTTAGAATCCCAACTAAGATATTTAATCATAATTGTTGAATATGACCTAAGCGGAGTTAGTTGTCTGGTATGACGTCAGCTTCCCAAGCTGAAGGTCGCGGGTTCGAATCCCGCACTCCGCATTACAGCTCTCTAATTGCTTGCTCTATAATTCCTCTATCTGGAGCTTTTGGAAAATATTTCAAATAAGTTTTAAGATCCTCTTTTGCGTCAGAGTTTTTGTTCTGTTTTTCTCTTAGATAAGCACGATTTTTGTAAATTTTTGCAGATCTTTTTGGATTAATCTCAATAGCTTTTGTGTAATAATCTTCGGCTGTTTCAAACTGGTTTGTTTTAAGATAAAAATTTCCTAGACCATTGTATGCCAAGTATGTTTTATTATTAATTTCTAAACATTTTTCATAAAAATTTACACATTCAGGAGAATTTTGCTCGTTCATAATTGAGCCAAGCAGATATAGAGCAGTAGAATTAGTTGGGTTAAGTTCTAAAGATTTTTTTAATGATAACAATGATTCAGTAGTTTTCTTTAGAATGTTTAGTCTCTCAGAATCAAAACACAATCTATTTGATTTAACATTTGATTCATTTTCAAGAGTTATAGAAGATAATATATCTGCCGGAGCTAAAACTATCATTAATTTTCCTTCTTCTGACCATTCCTTATCAAAAATATCCTGTGGTATTGCTCCTTCTTGTTGTTCTCCTTCTTGATTGCCTTTTTGAATATAATGAAGAATTGTTTTTTCTTCATCATTATATCCAGTAATTACTGAGGCGTGTTGTGTAATTTCAGGGATTCCAGGAAGAATAACAATTGGAGGAATTCCAGAATCAATTATTTTTTTTAGTTCAGATAAAGATGAATGAACTATTTTACATGTTAGACCATGTCTTTCTGCAAATTCTATTCCTTCAACTAGAATACTACCATTAAAATCTGAATATTTTTTTGCAGTTTCTATAGCTTCGGCAATAGGTAATTCAATATTCCAGTATCTAGAAACTACATTGATCGGTAATGGAAGACAGATATTTTCTTCATCTACTATAGGTAAAAGTAATTCATGTTCTTTTTGTTCCATAAATTAAATAAATTTTGAGAGTAATTAAAATCAATCAGAGTAAACAGAATTTTTCTATCAATTTATGACCATCTTGACTCATTTCAGGATGAAATTGAGTTCCAAAAATTGGCTTTTTTTCATATTGAATTATTTCATATTTGCAATTCTGTGATTCTGCAATTGGTACTAATACATTGGGTAATTTTGAAATTTCAAATCCATGGCTTTCAAAAACATCTAAAGAATCATTTGACAAAGGATTTTCTTTGAAAATTTTAATTGTTTCAGTTCCTTTTTGAAGTGATGAAGTTTTTTTAATTGTTCCACCTAAAGTAAGAGATAAAATTTCTGCACCATAACAAATCCCAAGTAATTTTATGTCATTTTTAATTGAATAACGAATTATTTTAGAATTGATTTCATTAATCTTTTTTTCATTTCTTCTTCTTCCAGATAAAATAACAGAATCATAATTTTGTAATGAATTCAAATCAAAAAGTTGTGGAGTTTGTTTTTCAAATGAAATATTTTTTTCATCTAAAAAATCAATTAAATTTTTTGTATATATGGAACCATTATCAACAACAAGGAGCAATTAGTTGCCTACCTCAATTGAGACATAATGAATCTCAGGTATTCCATCTTTTACAAATATTGTTCCAATGTTAAAATTATTTTCTTCTTCCCACATGAATACTCTATCACTACGTGGCTTTACAAAGTCATCAATAAATTTGGATAAGAATTCTTCTGTATCTGAACGATCGTTTTCAGTAAAGAAGAATTGTTGCCCTTCATTAAATGATAGTGGGATCTGAATAGATGTTGGCTCAGCAATTGTAATCTCATTTTCTTCAAATACAGATTTTATTATATCAATTCTATCACCTCTAAGTAATTCAACATAATTTTCATCAGCTGTTTGAGTTGGTGCCACACCAGAAACTTTCTTCAGGTATGCTTCAAATGCTTCTTCTTGAGTATCACCTAATCCAACAAAATATTCTCCATTAAATGCTGCTCCTACTGCTGCAATTGTGCCTAACTGGGCAACTACCCCACCAGCACCTGCGGTATATACTGGAATAAAGTAGACATCATGTTCTCCTACACGATACAAAATATTATCTCCAATTCTTGGATTTCTCAAAAGTGTCTTTAATTGTGCAAACTCTGGATCTCTATCAAGTGCTTCTCTGACTGCAGTTGGACCAATTAATTTTGTTGTAGAATTTAATGGAACTTCATAGAACTGCAAGTCACCTAGATTTGAAAGATCGTTTTCAACTACCATGTATCCCGCAAGGTTTCTGCCCTGAGAACCTCGTAATTCTAATGAAAGCAGTCCCAAGAATTCAGATTGTTTAAAACCAGGTGGTTTTGCTTCTACGTAATAAGTATCAAGACCACGTGGAATTTCATAGAATTCATTTGCTTGAATAAATGTCTCAACATTAGTTACATGGTAAATGTTATACATCTCTGTTTTCCAATTAAATAATTCAACAGGATATCTGATTTGTTCTTCTAACCAAGCTGGCATAGGCTGGAATTGTTCAGAATATTGACTGGTAAACATTTCTGAGAAAAAGTCATCTCCAGTGTTAAGTAGTTGAATATCACCATTGTATGAATCCACAAGTGCATAACCAACTAAACGTAAATAGGGATTACCAACAGACCAAGGAACATCACGTGTATCAAATCCAATAATTAATGGAATCAACCAATAGGAATTCTTTCCATCAGTTACAGGAAGTGAATCTAATTCTTTTCCAAATAGATCATAAAGGAAATAAGGGTATAGAGTTTGCATCCTATCTTTAACATCCTTGTATCTCATTATGTGAACTGATTCAGCTGGAAATGAAAGCAAAAAGTTTGGTTCAAAGATCCAACTCAATGGAGGTGAAACATCCAATCCGCCTAAACCTGAATAAAGTACTCCTCCAAGCTCAGCACTGTCCGAACCTCTAGAATTAGGATAGCCAGACCAAGTTTGTTCAAATAATCCACCTTCACCATAGTAAATCTCTCTTTGTTTGAAAAATTTACTGCTATCTATGATCTGACCATCAGTTGCTTCAAGAGTAAGAAATCCATTTGGGACGTGGGTGTAGACAAGGTGCTCATTATACCATCTATTTTCAAGACTAACAGATGTTGGCAGAATTGGTTTCATAGAGGCAGTCCAATACAAAGTATTGTTAAAGCGAAGAATATCATTATCTTCAAAGTCTACATATGGAATAAGCCCTATCTCAGGTTTTAATTTAGCAAATGCTGCCTCCCAATCCCAAACTCTAATGACATCAAGAACATCACTGTTTTGTTGAACATAGTTTTTGATATTGTTTGGAGAAACTGATGTTAACTCTACCTCATGAGTATTTTCATTTACATTGTTTAATTCACCAAGATATCGATTTACTCCAATTTGTTGAGCTGTGTATGGTCCTAAAAATTCAATCTTTTTTGCATCAGCAATACTGTTATTTACAGAAACAACCCCTGCTACAATTATTGCAATTGTAACAATTGTCAAAAATCTAATGTATACATCTCTCTTAAACATATGAGTTAAAACACGTGCTCGAATTTTATCAGCAACTGAAAATGCAATTAATGCAAAACCTATGACAAGAGTTCCACCAATCACATATCTTGTATTATAATCAATTTGATCTGTAAAGAAAAGGTTGAAACCAGCCCAGATTATTCCAATACCAATAATTCCTTCAATAGTTGAGACATAGTTAAGATATCTAGGTTTTCCATCATTAGAATCATGTAAAAATGAAGTTATAACACTAATGATTCTATGAATTCCAATATACAAGACTAAACGTAATCCAATTGCTGCAAGTATTGGTGGAATCAAAATAACTAAAGCAGGAATCATCGGAACAACATTTTGAGCTGCATAGTTTGGATCAGCTTCAGGAGTTACAAATGGAAGTGAAAATAATTTTGGTAGATTTTCAATTCCTAAAGTATTGCCATCAATAAATGACATTGCTGCAAATCCAAACATGATATTTGCAAAGAATGCACCAAAAAGCAGAATCTTGGTAATTTGCCAAATTACAAATTGCGGTGGGCTTAGTTTGTACTCTTTGAAGCTTTGAATATCACTTGTGATAGATTGTTGTCCTCCTTTACCAATAAATCGGATTACTGTACCAAGTCCATACCAGAAAATTGAAGATCTTCCAGAAATATTAACACGTACAAGTGCAATCGCAGATAAAATTACTGTAGAGACAAGAGTGTAATAGAGGGGTTTGGTAAATTGATCACCAAATTCAGTAAAATTCATTGATAAAATTACTGCCTGGTTTCCAACTAGAGCAAAAATTACAATTCCTATAATGACGACTATGCCTAATCTGATGTATTTTCCAGCATCAGGAGGTGGAGCTTGCTTATCAGTAGAGGCGCTATACAAAATCAAATTTTGTTATGATTTGGTAAATTAATGTCTTACCAGCAAAATTAGGCTGTTGTTGCTAGTTTTTTGCAAATCATATAGACTGCAGCAAATGTTGGAATTGTCACCTTTTCATTAATGTATGGACCAAATTTTTTGTTTTTTAGAGAAAATTCTATTGGACAGTTTGCAAGAACTTCAACTGGTTCGTCACTTAGAAAAGATGCATCAATATATGGATCAAACTTTGTTAAATCTTGACAAAGAATTTTTGTTAGACCACTTTTACTATTAATAGAACCAGGTAATCTAAAGATTCTATGAATATCCATTGTTACATTAGGATCAATTTTTACACCAATTTTTTTGGATACATCATTTAGAGTTTGTTGAAAAGAAGAATAACCATTTGCAAGCAGTTGTGAAATAATTTTTGGGCGTTTTGATTTAGTTCTAAATACTTGTTTAGAGAATCGTCCTTTCCATCCCTTTTCCTCAAGATCTGGAAAAAATGAGCGATCAGGCTTGAATTTCTTCATTCCAAATGTTTCTGGAATTGCTCCATTAAACATGATATAGTCTGCAAGCTCTGAACGTTCTCTAGAACCAATTTGTTGGAATTGGGAATTATACACATAAACATGAAATCCTTCATTGCCAGAAAAATAAACATGAATATTCTCTTTTTCTATTGCAAAATCATTAGTTAGAATCTCAGTCAATTTTGATACTTCAATTTTTGAGGAATTTATGCAATTTTTACAAGGCAAGGATTTTTTTTCAAATTTTGTAGAATTACATTTTAAACAATGTTCAGATTTTTTTGAAATTTCATTACAGTCGTTGCATATTGATACTGTATGATCTTCCCTGCAAGATAAATTCAGATCTTTTGCATCAATATCAAAAATCAAATCTGCTTCCTTCCAATCTTTTTCATTCATAGGTAAATTAGGAAATGAATAGTATGCGTTTGAACAATAAACATCTGATGGCACATTTTGCATAAACAATAGATGTAATTCTTTATCATCTTTAATTGAGATATGACGGTTCATTCCAGAATTGAATTTTTGAAAACCAAATTCTCTTTCTGATGTACGTTCTGGAGCTCTAATTAGATCAAAATGCTCAAAATAGTATTTTTTGAACGAGTATTCTAGAAATTCAATATCAGTCTCTTTCATTATTTTCTCTTCTTTCCAAATTGTAGTGGGCTTATGATATTATCACATTCTGATGTTGCAAAACAAAGATTTTGTGTTTTTAGTTTTTCACAAGAAGGACAAGAGTATTGTGTGCCACTACCAGAAGTTCCAGATAAATGATTTAGTTGATACAATGTTACTCGTTCATTATAATCAGGAGCATTTTTGAAGAGTGGTGCAATTTGTTCTACTGATTGACCTTTTGATAACAAAAAAGTTGCCAACATAAATCTTCCAGAATGTGGAAGATTTTCCCCTTTCTCAAGTACTTCAATTGCATGTTTAATGCATGGAGGATGTTCTCCAGTAGTAACAGTAAATGATACAAATTTTTTTGATAATGAAACAAGCTTGTTTACAGATTCTTCTAAACCAGGAATCATTTCAGGTGTTTTTGCATTAACAATTTTTGAGTTGATGTATGTTCCCAATTCTTTTCTAATCAATCTAACTGTTTCATGTGGTGTAAGAAAGACTTTGCCATTTTCAACATGTCTGTTGATTAGTTTCCATTCTCTTTCATGGAAATTAATTGAGTGCTTAAGATAATCTGATATTGAAATAACAAAAAAATCATCAAGTTTCTCTACTTGTACTGAAAAAAGGTCATCAATTACTCTGATTGCTAATTCCTTTTTAGATTCATCAGAAATATTTGCTAAATCTCTTTCAAGATATTTTTCTGCTCGTCTTGCCTCTGCAAGTGCAAATCTCTTGATTAGAGTGTGCATGCCACCAAGTTTCAATAACACTATTGCTAAAAGAAAGGAGAAAACTTCTCTTGGAAGTGCTGCTTCTTTTGAAACTTGATCTCCAGTTAGATCAGATTTGTAGATCTTTCCATCTGCAGCCACTTGAATTCGCTCAAATGCCTTGTCAACTAAATGTTTAAGATCAGGATCTGTTCCAAACTGCTCTAGTGTGAATCCTTTATCCTTGAGATATTGACCAGCATCTGCTAAGAAAGGATACTTTGCAATTTCATCTTGTCCAAGTGCCAACATGATAGTAATTTACTTAATTTACTTAAAAATCTGGTTTTGTGATTTGGTTGCTGGTTTAAATTATTGTTTGAAAACCATATTCACGTATGCAGATCGGTTGTCATGTTTCAATTTCAGGATCAATTGACAAGGCAGTAGATAATGCTATAGAAAGGAAATGTTCTGCTTTTCAGATATTTACCAGAAACCCAAGAGGTTGGCATGCAAAAGATCTTTCAAAAGAAGATATTACAAATTTCAAATCAAAACTCAAAGCAAGTAGAATTGATAGATTTGCAACTTGTGCACATATGCCATATTTACCAAATCTTTCCACACCAAAAAATGACGGGCTTGAAAAATCAGTAAAAACTTTGGTAAATGAAGTTGAAAGGTGTGCACAATTAGGAATACCATATCTTGTAACACATCTTGGTAGTCATCTAGGAACAGGTGAAGAATCTGGGATTAAGAGATTGGTGCAGAGTTTGACAAAAGCTGGACAAACGAAAAATGATGTAATGATATTATTAGAAAATACTGCTGGTCAGAAAAACTCCGTAGGTTCTGATTTTAAACAGCTTGGAGAAATTTTTAATCAACTAAAACCTACAAAGAAATTTGGTGTTTGTTTTGATTCTTGTCATGCATTTGTTGCAGGATATGATTTAAGAACTGAGAAAAAAGTAAAAGAAACTTTTGATGAGTTTGATGAATATGTAGGAATTAAAAATTTAAAAATTCTTCATCTAAATGATGCTAAAGGAGATATTGGTTGTAATCTTGATAGACATTATCATTTAGGATTAGGAGGAATTGGTGAGGAAGGTATTGCTTCTGTTGTTAAATTTGCAAATAAGAGAAAAATTCCAATAATTTTGGAGACTCCAATTGATGATGACAGAGACGACTTTGAGAACATCAAAAAAGCAAAGGAATTTGCGTAGAAATTTATTCAATGGTTGAGGATGTCAGATAATGGATTATGAAGCAGTTATGAAATTGGCACTTGAGCGTGGATTTTACTTTCCAAGTTGTGAAGTATATGGAGATGCACAAGCTGGATTTTGGGAGTATGGACCATCTGGAGTAAGTCTGAAAAACAAATTTCTTGAATTGTGGAGAAGAGAGCTTATCAGAAGAGATGGAATGCTTGAGATTGATGGTTCTCAAATAATGTCAAAATCAGTTTTTGAAGCATCAGGTCATCTCGGAAATTTTGCTGATCCAATAATAAAATGTAAAAAATGTAATTCAACATTTAGAGCAGATAAAACAATTTCAGAAATTACTCAAATTGAAATTCCTGAAAGTGCAGATTTACAAGAATTTGATAATGCAATTTCACAAAATAACATAAAGTGTCCAAAATGTAAAGGAGATTTTGAGAAAACAAGAAATTTCAATATGATGTTTAGAGTTGGAATTGGTCCTGAAGACGAAGAGGCATATCTTAGACCAGAGACATGTCAATCAATCTTTGTAGATTTTCCTAGACTCTTCAAAACCATGCGAGGTAAATTGCCTTTAGGAATTGCTCAAGTAGGGAAAAGTTTTAGAAATGAGATTGCTCCTAGACAGAGTTTACTTCGTTTAAGAGAATTTTATCAAGCAGAAATTGAGGTGTTTTGTAATCCAACAAAGTTAGATAAGATAGATAGATTTTCAGAGATTCAAGATACTACAATAAGAGTTCAAACAGAGATAGAACCTGTATCTATGACATGCAAAGAAGCAGTAGAGTCTGTAGTTGTGCCAAACAAGTTTGTTGCATATTATTTGGGAATTCTGACTGAATTTTATGAAAAAACAGGAATAGACATTACAAAAAGCAGATTTAGAAAACTTGGGGATAAGGAGAAGGCATTCTATGCAGAAGTTGCATTTGATTTTGAAGTAGAGACAACAATTGGATGGCTTGAGTTGGTTGCATGTAACTATAGATCTGATTATGATTTATCTAGTCATGCAAAAAAGAGTAAAGAAAAATTTGAGGTTATGGATAATGATGAGAAAGTTCTTCCCCATGTCTTTGAGATTTCGATGGGAATTGATAGGAGTCTCTACACTATTTTAGAGCACAGTTTGAAAGATGATAAGGAGCATGAGAGAATAGTTTTGTCTTTAAAGCCATATTTGTCTCCCGTTCATATAGGAGTACTATCTCTAGTCAAAAAAGATGGTCTAAAAGAGAAGACAGATGAGATTTTTCTTGAGATTAAGAAGAAGTATGATACATTTTTGGATCATTCAGGTGCAATAGGTAGGAGATATAGAAGATTAGATGAGATTGGGACCCCATTTGCAATCACTGTTGATCATCAGACTCTAGAAGATGAAACTGTAACTATACGAATGAGAGACAACATGGAACAAAGGAGAATTAACATTTCTGAATTAGATTCTGTAATCACTCAATCCTTAGCATATCCATGATAAATCAATTTAGGGATTAATTTGAGAATACTGTGATTGTCTCAGAATGATATCTGTATTTGATCTTCACTGAAGTATCTTCGATTGCATGTGCTTCTTGGAATCCTCCATCTTCTGTTTCAAGTGAAACAGACCATTGGCCAACAATTGGATCAATTGAGGTGATAGAGAATCTTTCTAATGCATTATCTGGACCACTATATCTTACTCGAAGTACTTGATCATTGTACAATATGCTCTTCAAACCTCCACGATTATCTTTGGTACTTTCATTGATTTGACAGTCATCAGTTCCACCAATTACACATTGTCCTTGAGGATCAGTTACACGTAATTGTAATTCAGTGTTGTTATCTGATGCATAAATTAGGGCTGGCTCGGCTAGTACTTGTCCATCTTTCTCAATAATTTCTAGTGCACCTAATTCTGAGGATAGAATTGATACAGTTCGTGGGTGATTGTAAAGAGTTGCAACTTCGGTGATAATTGTTCCATCATACAAATCAACTCTTCCTTGCAATTCATTGCTAGAGGAGGATTCGGATTTTGGAATCTGCCAATCAAATGTAACTTTAGTTTGACCTGCTTCAAAGAGTTGTGTTCTTTGTGAAACAATTTCTCCATCAACAATTAATGAAACCAATCCATATGCTGTTGCATTATTTTCAGTAAAGATGTAAACTTCGGGTTTGATTGTAGCTCCAGTTCGTTTGATTGTTGGCACATCCATCTCTACTGAGATTTCAGGTGTTGTTGTTGGTTTTACACCAATCTCATACTGTTTTGAATCAACAACATTAAGATCCTCATCAAATATGTGTATCCAATACTTCATTCCTGGTTCTGTCATAAAGTATGATGGAATAGTTGCACTAACAAAGTATGTTGAATCTGAAATTGCCATTGGTTCAACATCCATTTTAAGTGCAACATACTCTTCATCTGTTTGTCCCATAGTTATTGTTCTTAGTGTAACTCTTTCTAATGGAGATTTACTGTCTATAATTGCAGTAACTGTCAAGTCTTGCTCATCAAGATAGAATAATCCTGATTCAGATTCTGCACTATACTTTGTACCATTTTCAATTTGGAATTTCACATCAAATATTCTTGGAACTTCAAATGAGATTTCTTCTTCTTTGGGCAACTTTACAATTGTTGTAGAACCAGTACAATCTGTAAGATATACAGGAGCTTGTACTTTGTTTACGATTTCACCTTTGATTTCAGTAACTACTACCATGAAGAATGTTTCATCAGAAGCAATTGGTGCTTCATAGACATACTTATCAACTCTGGAGAATTGGTTAAACTCTTCAAATGGTTGTTCTTCTGCTAGCGTTGCATATACTGTTCCGGATCTTGTTGTGTGTAGTATTACTGATGGAGGTTCATCAGCATCACTTGAAACAAGTATTCTTGCCATATTTTCTGTACATCTGTCATATGATACTTCATTGATTGCTAGTGGCGTACCTAGGATTCCTCCAAATCCACCAATGCCTCCACTTGGACCAGTACCTGTAGCACCACCACCTCCAGATGGACCAGCAGATGGACCAGCACTTGATGTTGATTTTGCTGATTTTCTAGAATCACCAAATGATGTCCAGTGAGTAGTCCAAATAATTAGATCAGAACCATCATCGAATTTACATTCTCCTGTTCCACCAAGTTGTGCCTTTACTGTAGCAAGATCATCGGCGTTACATGTTATAGTGATAAAAGTAACTGAAGTATCTCCTGCTCTCTTAAAGAATGTATCAAAGCCCTGGTTACCCCCATCTCCTGTGAATTCAATTCTAACTGGTTCATCAAATGTGATTTCTGCAGATGGCAATCCAATTTCAATTGCAGTAGTTTCACTAAATGTTTCAGTTTCAGTATCGGGGATTATGATTGGCGTAAATGTAGGTAATCCTAACAATCCATCCCAATCAATAGGACCAGATATTGTGGTGGAATTAGTTATCTGTACTTTTACATCAAATGCAGAACTACTATCAACATCTGCTTCAGCTGTCCAACCATTAGTAATTGTAACATTTGTACCAGTAAGAATTTGAGTATAATTAATTACAGTATTATCTGCAAGAATTTCAATTGTGTTTAAGAGTGCATCTGAATTTGTTATAACCAATTCTTTGTTATCTTCTGTTACAATAATTGTTGTTTGCTTATCTTCAATAAGTATTTGATTTGGTCCTATATTGACTAATTCGGTGGAGCTATCTGAAAAGTCTAATGCTTCAGATAATGAGAATGTTGCGGCATGATCTGGATCAATTTCATCTATAAATGGCAAGGTTTCGGTGAGTAAAACAGTTCCAACAAAAGTTAAATCAACAAATCCATCATCGATTGAGAGTATTTCATTTAGAGATATTGAGTTAAGCTTGGAAGTTTCCATTACTTCGGTAATAGATAGATTCTCTGTTAGAGGAATTAGAATACTGCGGTTGATGTTGTCATCAAGTGGTAGTGACTCGTCAAGTGAGATTGGGATGTTGCGGTTGATGTTGTCATCAAGTGGTAGTGACTCTACCAAGGAGGCAGAGAGTGTCTTAGAGATTGCGTCATTGAGGTTTAGTGACTCT
>JBHHZR010000015.1:0-34254 GCA_046758125.1 Candidatus Nitrosopumilus sp.
GACATTGCACCAGTTGCTGTAATGGTTACTGCGACCACAAGTAATAGAGCATACTTATGATTCCTAGAATTCATTAAATTTATCGAATTTGGAAATTATTTAAGCATTGAAGACATCAAAATTTGCAAAAAAGAAAATTATTATATTTTAGTATATTCTGATAGTAACATAAAATTAAAAAATTATGTCAAGGTGATCGCATGAAGGTAAAATCAGATACAAAACTAGCTATTTTTGATACATTCAAGACCAAAGGTGATGATTTAACAGGAGAAGCAAATAGGCAAAGGGCAATCATCTCAATTCTTGCTAGTAATGTTAATCCTGCTGAAAGAACAAGAACAGGAATTTCACAAAGAATTGCAAAAAAACAAGGAATAACTTGGAAGAATATCTACTCAGGAATATTTCGAGATCTAGATGAAATTTTACTTCCAATGGAGATTGCTGAAGAGGATGGAAGATTGCCTCTAAAAAGAGGTCCAAAAGCCCTTCAGGAGAAGGGAATTCCATATTATCATTTAACCAAAAAAGGTCTCTTAATAGCACTATCAATTAGTGAAATAAAAAATCGAGAAAATTTGCTAAAAGAGTTTTTTGCAAAGTCTGAATCGTCTGAAAAAGAATTTGAAACGATTCTCTCTACTCTTTTGAAGACAAGTCCCAATTTTACATATTCAATTTTTCAAAAATATGTCAAGGCTTTTTGTGACAATAAAATTAAAGAATTGCTTCCTTTTGATCTTTCAAAATTAAGAGAAATTTCAGATGAGTCTTTAGTGATTCAAAAGGAGATCCTTTCAGCCTTTTTGAAACTCTCAAAACAAGAAAAAGAAGATTCTTTAAGATTTTTAGAGAAAATTTCTTAGAAATTTGTTCTCAGGAAAGCAGATCGCCAAACATTAAAATCCGCTAGATATTGAAAAACAATCAAAATGGGTAGTTCTAAAAACGTCTATGCATCTGTAAAGTCGTATAGTAAAAGAGGAAAATTACTAAAAAAAGCAGATTTTCAGACTTTGGCAGAATCAAGAGATCTTGATGAATTAATGACTCGAATCAAAAATACAGTTTATGCTGAGGCAGTAGCTGAAGTTGAGAAGCCTTACACATCCCATGGAATTGAGTCTGCTCTAAGAAGTTATCTTGCTGATGTTCATTATGGCATTTCTAAAACTGCTGGAGGCGGAATCTTAGATGCTTATTATTTGAAATTCATTATTTCCAATCTTAAACAAATTCTAAAAGGAAAGGTTTTAGGAAAAACTCAAGAAGAGATTGAGACTCACATCAATCTTCGCGCTGAAGAATTAATCAAGCAGAGGGATATTGTTATCAAAGCACTTGTCGCAAAAGATCTTGAAGAGACAGTTGCAAACTTGAACCAAACGGAATTTGCCGAAGATATTGCAAAAGCTGCAGCACTATATGCAGATAAAAAGAATCTACAAATCTTTGATACCTATTTTGATAAAATTTTAATGTCTCGTCTTGTCAAGGCGTTAAAATCTGGAGACATTGATGCAAGCAAACTAGTTGGAATGGATGTTGATTTTTACAATATTCTTAGTGTGATTAGAGGAAAGTTTTGGGGATTAGATGAGCAACAGATTGAGGATTTGTTAATTATTCAATCTCCTGCTGCAAAAGATTTACTTGGAAGAATGATGTCTGCTGGAACAATAAGAGATGCATTTAACGAACTGTCTAACACAAAATATAGAGATTTGATTCCTCAAGTTGAAAATGAATTAGATGCAATAGCTGAATTTGAGAGATCCTTTGAATTAGCAATTTATCAAGCATCACTAAACTCTTTTACGAAAATGTTCAGTTTAGCAACAACTGTAGGAATTACAAAATTAACTGCATATGAAGTAAGAAATCTTGCAGCAATTGCATATGCAGTTGAGCAAAAAATACCAACAGAAACCACAATGTCAAAATTGATTTTAGAGACAGAGTAGTTAGGTAAATTATGAATGAAACCCCATCAAAAAAAGCTAAAACTCCAATCAATGTTCTTACAAATTGGGTAAGCATCTCTATGGCATTGATTTTTGCCTTGCCTTCATTAGGAGTGTTTTTGGGAATTTACTATGGTACTGGAAATCTAGTTGTAGCAGCGGTTTTAGGATTTGGAATTCATTTTGTTACGCTTGCTTTTTCAGGTAGAATTTCAAGATATCTAAACGAGGTCATGAATTAACCTATATTGATCTAATTTCAAGATGATACATCGTGATGGGAGATAGGGATTTTCGAAGTGTAATTCAAAATACAATAAGCTCCCTAGGAAAAGAATTAGAAATTGAGATAAATGCAAAGGATATTCAAACTATTCATCTTCAAGAAGTTGTTCAGTGTTTAAGACGCTCATATTATGACAGGATTGAACCAGCTGAGATTGAGAGAAGAGGATTCAATGAACTTCTTTCAGGATTACTTCGAAAATTAAAGTATGGAAGCGAACCAAGGGAATTCCTAATTGAGGATGTCACATTAAGGGGACAAGCAGATATGATAGTAGATGATTCTATTATTTTATTCAGATCAGCAGTTGACGAATTAGAAAATCCTCTATCAAATGATCTTCTGTATCTTAATGCATGTATGTGGATATATGAAAAACAAGATGGAATGATTGTTTACATTACTGGAGATAGAAGAGAGACAACTTTTTCATTAACACATAACAAAAAGATGTTTGAGGAAGTCATCAGAAGGGTTAGAGTACTAAATGATCTTCTAAAACAAGAAAAAACACCAATCTTAGAGCCATCAGTGGATTGTTCTGACTGCCAATATTATGAAAGATGTTTTGTGAAAAGAAAAAATGCAAAACAGATTACTCTAGCAGAAATGCTTGGAATGGGTAAGAAAGAGTCTAATCGATAGATAAAATGAAAAATATGTAAAGGAATTTTTCCTTTGTTTAGTCTAGTGGTTCGGGATGTCCTTTACCACGAAGAGCGAAACACACTACTGCTAGTGCAATTGCCACTCCTACTGCTGAGCCAAATGCGGCCATACCTGCTTCTGCCATTTGATAAAAGCCCACTTTACGGGCTTTTATAACTTTGCCAATATTTTTTCTCTAAAAACAAATTATCATAATTTTAAAATTTTATGATACAATTAGTGTTTTATTGTGTAAATTCAAAACGAAGTTCATTTTCTTGACCACTTGTCATTGAGCTTAGATTGTAAAATACTACTCCAGTGGCTTTCCAAGTTGCAGTGTCATCTTCAAGTGCAGACCAAAGATTAGGAGTATTGCCGGAATTTCTCAACGTTATAGTATCTCTTAGAACAATTGAGTTTTCACCAAGAAGAGTGTAGTAGTTTGATCCAAATTCAACCATTCCTTCTGCTCTATGTCCTATTTGACCACCTCCAATTTGTTCAAATTCTGAAAAACCTGTTTCAAATAATTGATAATCTACAGTTTGAACAACCATTGCACGTGGATTAGGATTTGAAATTTTGAATGCAATCTCAATTATGGCTGAGCGTTCTGAAATTTTTTTGACAGAAATATCATCAAGTTCAACTTGGAGAGCTTGAGCTTGTGGAATATTTTGAATTTCAGTAATATCATCGTCTTGAGATTCTACAGTAATTGAGGGACCCATCAAAAGAATTCCTCCTAAAATGGCAACAAGTGCTGCTACTGCAACACCCACAAAAATTTTAGGATTCATTATTTCCAAACACTTCCTAGATATCTTAAATGTTGAGATAGTTATTATACCATTGAAGACGGTGGAAAATCATGCAGTATTTCCAAGCAGTTCAACAGGGAAAACAAAGGGCAAGTAAATCACAAATGAAGATGTTTGAAGCAGCTGGATTTGGAATGTTAACTTTGACAACCAAAAAAGTTAATGGAAATTTTCAGCCGGTTGGAGAGGAAGAATTTACTGCAGTAATTAATTCGCCAGATGGATATGTGGCAATAATTGTAGATAAAGATGGTTTTACTAAAGCTCAATCAAAGGCAGTGGAAAGAGAAGAAGCCATATCAATTTACAAAAAATTACGAGAATCAGATATTCCTGAATATTCAGGAAAAGAAATTCAAATTTGGTCTGAGACAAGACCTACAATTCAAAACGAAATTTCTGAATAGTTATTTTGAAGAGATAATAATTTCTGTTCCTACATTACTACCTTTGATGGCTTTTTCAATAATTTTTGGATTAGCCTTTAGTATTCTTGTTTTGATTTTAGAACGTTCAATAATTTTTAGAGCAACAATATCCATCAGATCATATCCTCCTGCTACAGAGTCTTCATGAATTAACATATTTTTCAGATTTTTAAGTTCAATGCGTTTGAATTTTTTTGCTTTTTTGAACTTGTTTGGATCCATATCATAAACACCATCAACATCAGTAGCATTAAGAAATTGTTCAGCATTTACTTTCTCAGCAATCAATGCAGCAGTGCCGTTAGTACTTTGACCAGGATGTAACCCACCAGTAACAACAATTAATCCAGCATCTACTGCATGCCTTACCTCCTGTAAGGTAGTTGGTGGATGGGAATATGCCTTATTTTTTAGAGCATAAATTAGTAATTTTGCGTTGAGTCTTGAAATCTCAATTCCAAGCTCATCAAGAGTGGATTCATCAGCTCCTGATGATCTTGCATGAGAGATGTAATGTCGTGCAATATTTCCACCTCCAGCAATAACAATTGGTTGACATATCTTGCTGATTTTTACCAGAAATTGTGCGTAGTCTTTTAGAACTTTGACATTATCCATACCAAAAACTCTACCAGATAATTTGATAACAATTCTTTTTTTCACTTTAGATCACCAATGATTGATTTTGCGGCAATTTCAACTTTTTTTCTGTTCTTTTGATTAGTATAGATTCGGAGAATATTCATGAATCCTGAAATTGCTGAAACTACAGGGATTTCTGAAATCGGCATTTCTTTTGCAGAAGATTTTCCATTCTCATTTGAAATTAAAATTATTGATTTTGACTCATTTTTAGATGGTGCAAGAGGAATTGATGGAGTGACAGAACTATCTACAAAAATTTCGTTCTCATCAACTTTGGATTTTTTAGATACTGTAGTTCTAAGTTCATCAGTTCGTATTTTTTTCAAATTAGTTGTACTTGTTAAAATTCTCTCAAATACACATTTTAACAATTTTCTGTTTTGGTAGTCTTGTGCAAATTGTCGTGCACGTTTAAGTTTTGAAGATTTTGATGAGAGCAGATTTGATAGTACATATTCATCTGTGAGTTTGATGTATTCATCTAGATTAAAAGCAGTAAAACCAAATTCATCATCAGATAATCTTAACGCTTCAAGTAGCATAACTTCTGCTGCACGTACCGTTTTATGAAAATATACTGCCTTGAACATTTGATATCTTGAGTGCATCATTGATTCAAATGAATACAATGCAGAACGTTCCAAGGCTAATTTTTTTTGAAATACATCAAGTGATTGTGTTATTCTTTTATGATCAACTTTTGCATGTTCTGCTCCTGTAAAATAACCATCTCTAAGTAAATAATCCATCATGTCTGCACTAAGTGCCCCTGAAACAATTTCATTCATGTATTGAAATTTTGAATCTCCAAACGCAATTTTTGCAACAAATTTTTTGTCAAAACCATTTTTAGATAAATTATCACCAATTTCAGATTTCAAAATAATTTCTTTACCAAAGTCTTCATGTGAAATTTTTTTTTCTTGTATTATTTCTTCAAACAGATGAGAAAATGGTCCATGACCTATATCATGTAAGAGACCAGCTAATCTAATAATTCCAATATCATCTGGTTTGAAAATTCCTTTTTCATTTAATGCATGACCTGCCTGACTAGCAATATGCATTACACCCAGTGAATGCTCAAATCGTGTATGTTGAGCAGCAGGATATGTTAAGTGAGCGCCAGAAAGTTGTCTAATTCGTCTTAATCTCTGAAAAATTGGATTATCAATTATTGATAATTCATGATCATAAACACGAATGAAATCATGAATTGGATCAATTATGTCAAGGTAATTTTTTTTCATAATCCTATTTTTTTTGAGAATGTTTTCAAAATTTCATTGTGAATTTCTTCTTTAGGTTTTGATGCATTAATTATTTTCCAATGTTTTTTCTTTGCAGTTGAAAGATAAATTTTAGAGATTTTTCTGAGAAATTCTTTATTTTTTTCAAACTTGTCTCTATGTGTTTTTTGCCTACGAAATGATTCTTTTTGGGAAACATCAAGTAAAATTACAAGATCAGCTTTTGGAAGACCAGCATCAAGGTTTTCAAGCCATTTAGGTTTCATGCCATTTGCAATTCCATATACCAGATTAGAATGATAATATCGATTCATTACAAGTACAGAATTTTTTTCTTGGGCAATTTTGATTTCATTTAGTTTTTCCCACCTATTTGCAGCTAAAAGGCAATGAATCACTTGAGGAGGAAATTTCCTTTTTTCATCCAAATATTTTCTAATTTCCTTTCCTATTGGGGTTTTGTAATCAGGAAAATGAAATAATTTCGTTTTGATTTTTCTTTTTTTTAGAGCTTTTTCAAGTAATGTTGATTGTGTTAGTTTACCTGCTTGGTCTCCACCTTCAATTACAATTATCATAAGTTACCAGAACAGAGTAATTAATTGATTAAAAATCTTCAAGGTATAGACTAGGCTCATTTTTGTATAACACTAAAAGATTCAACCTACTGGGAGTACTATTTTGAGGGAAAAATGGACACAAGTAGATGTAAAAATGATTAATTAGATTCAAAAATTAGTTTATGGTTTAATCTCTATAGTTCCCTTCATTCCTGCTTCATAGTGTCCTGGTACGTGGCATCCCATTACATATGATCCTTCTTGTAGATTCAAAATATCAGTTTCTCCTGATTCCTCAGGATAGATTTCCTCTATATCAAAGAGAATGTTTTTCTCTATTGTTTCCTCGTCTTCTGCAAGTTCTGCTTTGTCGATTATGTCTTTTTTAGAAGCCTCATAAACGACTAATTCATGCTCGCCTACACCATTATTTACCAAAACGAATTTAGTTTTTCCTTTATTGATAGATATTTCAGATGGTATGAATTTGAATTCTTTAGCATTGATCGTTACTATCTGAACTCCATCAACCATCTGTACATAAGATGGTAGTGTCGTTTCAGTTTGTTTATCTTCATTTTGTTTTTGCATTTGTTGAGAATCCATCATTGAAGATGGTGTAGTTGATTGTAAAGCAACATAGCCTATACCTAAACCTGCAAAGAATATGCCTACTATAACTCCAATTAGAATACCCTTACTAACCATATCTAAAATCATTTAGAATTTTCGTTAATTATACTTTTGATAATATTGTCATCGGTTATTCTCAAAAGATGAAATTAATGGTTTGAATTACATAATCTTTGAAATTAAGAACATGGTAAGATTTATCACAAGAATGATGGTTTGTATCTAGTTAACAATAACGAATTTCCAACAACTGTAGTATCACTAAATGCCATTGCACCTGCAGCAAGAAATGGTAAAAATGAATACATTTCAGGACCAAAAAAAGGTACCAAAACACCTGCTGCGATTGGAACCAATGCAGTGTTATATCCAAAAGCCCATGCAAGGTTTTGTTTTATTTTAGATGAAGTCTTTTTTGCAAGATCCAATGCAACAACAACATTTCGTAGATCGTCTCCAATTAACACCAATCCTCCTGTTTCTTTTGCAACGTCAGTTCCACTGCCAATAGCAATGCCAACATCTGCTGCTGCCAATGCAGGTGCATCATTGATTCCATCCCCCACCATAGCAACAACTTTTCCTTGTTTCCTAAAATCTTGAATTATCTGTTCCTTATTTTCAGGCAAAATATCATGAAAAATTTTTTCAATTCCAAGTTTTTTTCCAATAGAGTTGGCAGTAGTTTCATTGTCTCCAGTAACCATAACAATTTCAATGCCTTTTTCTTTTAGCATTTGTATTGCCTTTGATGCATATTCTTTTACTTGATCTTGGAGTGCAATAGCACCAATGAGATTTTTGTCAAGTGCTACTAGTAAAATCGTTTTACCATAAGAGGCAATTGTTTCAATCTCTTTTTCATTACTAATAGATATATTATTTTCAAGTAGCATTTTACGATTGCCAACTATTATTTCATGTTCTTCGTACTTTGCAACTATTCCAAGACCTGATTCTGCTCGAAACGAATCAGGATAGTTTATAGTAATTTCTTTTTCTTTTGCACGTTTTAGTACAGCTTTTGCAAGTGGGTGTTCTGATCCTTGTTCTGCAATTGCTCCAAGTCTCAAAACTTCATCATCACTTTGTTTACCAAAAGATATGACATCGGTTACTGCAATCTTGCCTGTGGTAAGAGTGCCTGTTTTATCAAACACCATAGTTTGAATTCGGCGAGCAATCTCTAGATTTTTTCCACCTTTGATCAAAATTCCATTTTCTGCAGCTTTGCTAGAACCTGCCATTAATGCAGCAGGAGTAGCTATTCCTATTGCACACGGACATGCAATGATGATTACTGAGACAAATGCCAATAATGAAAAAGTCAATCCTATATCCCCTACAAAATACCACAAAAGACCAGACACAATAGCTATGAAAATTATGGTTGGAACAAAAAATGCAGATACCTTATCTACAATGTTTTGAAGGGGAATCTTGCTGTTTTTAGCATCTTCTACAAGACGAATTATGTTAGAAAGTACTGTATCTTTTCCTATTTTGGTAGCTTTGATTTCAATGAGACCGTCTGTATTTATTGT
This sequence comes from Candidatus Nitrosopumilus sp., assembly GCA_046758125.1. Lineage (GTDB taxonomy): Archaea > Thermoproteota > Nitrososphaeria > Nitrososphaerales > Nitrosopumilaceae > Nitrosopumilus. The sequence continues at coordinate 8,786 of JBHHZR010000015.1, forward strand.
AGTACCAATTACATCATCTCCAACTTCTTTGGGTACAGGAATGCTTTCACCTGTAATTACTGCTTGATTTACAAATGATCTTCCTTTTTCTATCACACCATCTACTGGGATTTTCTCACCAGGCTTTACAATGATTTTTTCACCAATTGTAATTTGTTCAATTGGAATTTCCAATTCTTGTCCTTTTTGGATTACTCGCGCTGTTCGGGATTGGATATCAAACAATTTTCTTACAGCATTTTCAGCCTTTGCCTTTGTTCTATGTTCTAATAGATTTCCAGTTAAAATCAAAGTGATAATTACTGCAGATGTTTCAAAGTATACGTGTTCGAATGGAAAAAAATCAGGAAAGAAGGTAACAAATGAACTGTAAATCCACGCAGTAGTTGTTCCAACAGCTATGAGCACATCCATGTTTACTGTTTTGTGTTTGAAAGAATCAATTGCACCTCTATAGAATCTTTGGCCGACTAGAAATTGAACTGGTGTTGCTAATGCAAATAGCAAATAATGGTTATATTGTATCGGTAGAATCGAAGCATAAGTAAGAATTACTATTGGTATTGTAAGTAAGATTCCCAAAAGAAGAAACTTTTTGAGTTTTTGATATTCTTTGTGTGGTTTTGTAAATACATCCATGCAATGACTGCTGCAGAAAAAATATTGTTGTCCTTCAATTTCTGTTGTGATGGCATTTTTTTCTTCTACTACCATTCCGCAAATAGGATCAGGTTGAATTATGTATCACCATGACAAAGTAAAATAATACGACAAATAATAGGATGTTGTTTTATGAATGTGCTAAATAAGATTTAGTCTATAAACAACAGTTTTACAAGATAATATGTAAAGAGAATTTTTAGTAATAAATATGGATTATAAAATCTAATTTTAATTATAATCAATTTTAAGATTTGAACCATATTAGGAATTAATAAAAATTGGATCTTAAGACCAATAACGATTAGTTATTTGGTGACAGCTCCAACTGAATTTAGTTTTCAAAAAAATAGTATTTAGATCGTACTGATCATTCCTACTATTTCCTTTTAAGTAAAATTTCTCAGATGAATAATGGTATTCCTACAAAGAGTCATCTGTTAGTATACCGCCGTCCGAGGATTGGGCAACTTTGGCCCAATCTTTTATTTTTTGAATCTGTAGAGGCTTGAATCATTTGTGGGAATGAATTGAGATCTGTTCATTTGTTTGTGAAAACATTAGCACTGCATTACAAGGTTTATAACCAAAAATTAAGCATATTATTCAAAATGGGGCTTGTTAATGAAGTAATCAAAGAAATTGGAAACAAATCAAGAGAATTCTATGAATTTGTTTTACCACCAATTGATATGTACCTAAATGATGATAATCTTAAAGTTGTAATTGATATTCCAGGATTTTCTAAGAAAGATATCGAATTAACTTTATGCGGAGATCTACTTTCTATCAAGGCTCAAAAAGTAATTGATGAAAAAGAATCTGAATCATTAATTTCAAATCAAAGACCAAATGTGATTGATAAAAAAATTAGGCTTCCAATTGACATCAAACAAGGTGAGGAAAAAATTGAATCTGCAAAATATGAAAATGGAGTTCTTACACTAATTATTCCTGTTACAAAAAAGGGAAAAAATATCTCAATTGAATAATTTAATATTTTTTAAAGAATACAGAAGTTATCATTATCAAACCAGAAGTAATCATTCCAGCTAGACCAAGAATCTCATTTGAAGGATACAAAAATACTGAACCAAGAAAAGTTGCAGATGCAAAAATACTTCCACTAAGAAAAACTACAGGTTTTCTTTGTTTCATTATAACTTTAGCTTCATCCATGAATTTTTCCATCTCAGGTCCTAATCGTAATGCAGATTCAATTGATTTTGAAAAATTTTCAAATGACATTTTTAATTCTTCAACATATGCTTTGGGAATCATATTTTCTTCTTTGAGTATGTTTTTTAGAACTTTAACGAATTTGAAATCAACATTATGTGTTTTGTAAATTCCTTCAATAATTGATGCCATTCTCATGTACAAAGCTAAATTTTTTGGTAAAACAAATGGAAATTTACTCATGGTCTGATTTGCAAGTTCCATTAAGCTTTGTACTTCCATTTCGTCGGGTTTGTTTCCATGCATTGCACGAATTGAAAGTTCTATTCCTTTTTCGATTACTGTTCTATTGTATCCAGGAGTAAGCATTCCAAGTTCACTCATGGCATTAACAACTCTTGGAGGGTTTTTTTCAACTAGTGCAAGATATAATCGAATTAGTTTGAACCTAGTTTCATCGTTGATTCGTCCTATCATTCCATAGTCATATAAAATGAGTTTTCCATCATCAGTAATTGAGATGTTTCCAGGATGAGGATCTGCGTGAAAGATAGAGTGTTTTAGAAGCATGGTAAAAAAGACCTTATGGACATCGATTACCAGTTGTTCTCTATCGATTCCTTTCTCATCAAGAGCCTGGACATTGGTAACTTTGATGCCTGGCAGATATTCCATAGTTAGAACATTTTTGGAAGAAAAATCATCATAAACTGATGGAACAACTACTTTGTTTTCTCTTTCCATGTCTTTTTTTATTTTTTTGAGATTTTCAGATTCTATAGAATAATTCATCTCTTCGTGAATAGTCTCTATAAATTGAGAAAGCATTGCTTTTGCTGAATATCTTAAATTTGGATCAACGAACCGTAATGCCAACGGAAGAATTTTTTTCAATACACTAAGATCTTCTGCTACAATTTTTTCAATTCCAGGTCTTTTTACTTTGATAACAATTTGTTGCCCAGAAATTGAACCTCGATAGACTTGCCCTAATGATGCACCAGAAATAGAATTGGTATCTATTTCATCAAATTTTTCACTAATTGGTCCAAGATCATTTTCTATAATTGGTTTTATTTGTTCAAAAGGTGCAGGAGGTACACTATCTTGTAGTTTTGAAAGCTCCTCTAGATAAGGTTGAGGTAAAATATCTGCTCTAGATGAAAGCCATTGTCCTAATTTTATGTAAACAGGTCCTAATGAAATGAATGTATTAAGTACTTTACGAGCATTTTTTCGAAATTGTTCTGAATCAATTTGGTTCTTTTCTTGATGAATCCAAGTTTTTCTATCTTTACGTAATGCAATAATTGATGGTAAAAATTTGAAGAGCACCTGTATTGTTCTAAGAGTTGACATTATATTTACTCCAAATAATTTTTAATTTTTTTAGTTGTTGCATATCCTAGATATCCAGAAATTATAGATGAAGTTAATCTAGAGATCAATGTAGATTTTTTTGATTGTATGTTAAGAAATTTTTTTGCAATTTGTGAACTACCAAACACAGCACATGCTAAACCAACTAGAACTTCAGGTGCATCATGAATTAAATGTCCAAGTGGATCTTTTCTAGGATCAATCCTATCAGTATGAACTAAGAATTTATCATCATATTCTCTAATGTGTAAATTACCATAACGATATTGTTTGTATGATCCATTTTTTTGTCCAAGGAAAGTTTCTTCAGCTTTTTCTAGCATGAATTCTCTTAATTCCTTTGGGACTTCAATCTCATCCCCTGGCATAATCGCAAGATCTATTAATTGTTTATAATCTTACGGTCTAACGAATGCTTGTCTAAGACCAAAAACGGTAGTACTTTGGTGACGACTACGATGGATTTTGTAAAATAGTATTTAGATCTCACTGATAATTTCTACGTGTCTTTTTTATTCAAATAACATAAACTTGAATCAAATAGATAGGATGGAGGCTTTTTCCCAGAGAAACCTCACACCATCTATTGAATAACATTATGATTTTACTCGATTCTTTGTAAATAATACAAAACTAATCAAAAATGCTGCCAACATTGCAATACCTGTTACATATGCATAATTGAATCCAGTTCCAGGATGAACTTCTTGGTGATAAGAATTGATTAGAAATGTCATAACTAACAAAATTACTCCCACAATTGTTAGTTTTTGATGTGTTTCCAACAAAGATGACTTTGTAAGTAAGTATATGAATTTAGAAAAATGAATTAATGTTTAGAGTAATGGTGTCGTTATGAATCCTACGATACTACCAGCTATGAATAAAAATACACCCTTTGACATACCCAATAATACTTACTTAAGATATGATATAATCATGTTGTAAATTTCCCAAAACTGGAAATTAGTTGGTTTAAGGTTTAGATTCCATTTGGGACAATTTTTGGATCACTTGTTCTAGTTCTGCTTTGTTTTCAATGATTACACGATTTATTGTTGCGATCTCTTCATTAATTTGATCTAGATGTTCATTATCAGAATTTTTGATCTGCTCTTCTAGATCTGCTAAAATTTGTTGGTTGTGTTGATTGATTTTTTCTAATTCATTTTTGTATTTCTCTAATTTTTCATACTGATTTGTGATTTCAGGAATTTCAACATATTCGTTGCTTGGTAGAAAGCTAAGAGAGATGACAACGCTTCCAATTACTAGAGTTGCGATGAGAACAACAATACTTAATCTCAATTTTATGACCTTACTTTTCCATTTTAGATTTGAAATTTAATCTTTAACTTGTTTGGATTGCAGCTTTTTTACGCCTACGTATAAAGTAAATTCCAGCTACGATAACCAATATTATTGGGATAATTATAATGGATGAATCAAAATCACTTTTATCACCATTTGATGGTTCTTCAACAAAGATTGTTGTATCTTGAGTTACAAAATGTTCATCTCTTACATCGTCTTTGTATCTAACAGTAATTGTAATGTCATGTTTTCCATATTTTGGTTCACCATCAAATTCAATTGGAACATTAAAGGGTACAGGAGCATCAGTTTCAATTTCATCAATAAATTGTGTGTTTGATTTAATATTAGAATTTTCACGAGGTTCAACAGTTACAAAACCAAATAATCCATCCTCATTTCCTTCATTAATTATTTCACCAACAATCATTTGTGTTCCAGATAATTCAATAACATCCACATTAAAGATTGACAAATCAATAAGGCCTTGAACAAAGAAGTCCGCTATTCTTGAAACAGTATGTTTGTCACCATGTGCATTAAAATAAGTAATTTCAAGTGGTGCTCGAAGTGTATCACCTTTTAAGGATTCTGGAACATATACTTCAAGATCAATGAGTTTTTTTGTTCCAGGTTCAATTTCACCAATCTCCCAATCTGTATCCAAAATTACAACATTTTCAACATTAGTTATTGATTGAGTAGTTGATGCTCTTTCACTTTGAGTATTTTTTAAACCTACATCTACACTTGAAATAGGTGCAGTCCCATCATTTGAAATTTCAATGGTGACATGATTTTGTTGCAAGGATGTAAGAAATGGATTTAATGCGCGTACATTTATCACGCTTTTTCCAGTAACTTTGAAATTAAAATCCTCAAATGCAGTTCTGACTCCAGATTCTCTTAATCTGGAAAAATCAACTTTGACAGTGCCAGGATATTGCTGTAATTGAACATTATTATCTATATCAACAAAAAATGTTAAATGAAAATTATCTCCTGCAAGAGAGTTTGAATCAGCATCTGCATAAATTGTGCTACCTGGTCCATCTGATGCTGAGAATCCAAGAGGTAAAGACAATTGACCTCTTATTCCCGTAATATCTTGTGTTCCAATATTTGCCATAACAACTGTAAATGGTACATTTTTGTCTCCTGAACTAACCTCTAATTTTTCACCAACAAATCCAAAATATGCATCCAAAAATTTTACATCTCCAAAATCACGTTCAAAAGGTGAATTGCCAAATCCTCCAGAAGTTATTTGTGCATAGGAATTTTCAAGAATAAATGGCACAAGTCCCATTACAAGTAATGGTAACAAAAATTTTAGATTCATTATGCTAAAACCTCCATTTCTGAAGAATGATCACCTTCAAAGGATCTACCATCTTTTATTGTAATTACTCTATCTACATTGCCAAAGTGTTGTCTATCGTGTGTAACTATAACAAATGTTTGATTAAGTTTTTTTGCCATTGATTTCATCAAGTCAACTATTGTTTCTGAAGTCATTGAATCAAGATTACCAGTTGGTTCATCTGCTAAAACAATAGAAGGTTTATTGATTAATCCTCTTGCGATTGCTGCTCGTTGAGCTTGTCCACCTGAAATCTTGTTTGCACGTTTATGCATTTGATCTTCAAGTCCAACTGCTTTTAACAAGTCTTGAGCATCTTTTTCAGCAGTTCCATTAGTATCTGCAATTTGCCTTGGCAACAATACGTTTTCTAAAACTGAAAGATCACTAAGTAAATTAGAAAATTGGAATATGAATCCTAATTTTTTGTTTCTAAATGAAGAGATTTGATTGTCATCAAGTGTAGTAGTATCAATTTCATCAATGAAGATTTTTCCATTTGTTGGACGATCTAATAATCCAATCATATTAAGTAATGTAGATTTTCCAGAACCAGAACTTCCAACAACTAAGACAACTTCTCCTTGTTCTATTGAAAATGAAACATTATCAAGTGCCTTTACTTTGTTTTCTCCTTCTCCGTAAATTTTTGTCAGATTCTTGATTTCAAGTACTCTAGACAGTTCTCATCGCCTCCACTGGTAATAGCTTAGTTGCTCTATACGATGGGTATAGTGATGCAATAATTGCCAAGACAAATGATGTTAAAGCAGTTTGGATGATTTTTCCCCAGTTATAGCTTACTTCAAGAGGGAGACTATTATTGAATGACATTTTTGTTTCCTTTGCATAAAATGTATAACCTAATCCTGCTGCAGTTCCAACTCCAGCACCAATTGCACCAATAATCATTCCTTGAAAAATAAAAATTATTAGAATATCTTTTCTTTTAGCTCCTATTGCTCTCATAACACCAATTTCTCGAGTTTTTCCATTTACTAACATCATCTGAATTGTAACTATAGCAAATGCTGAAGACATCATTCCAAAGTATCCGATCATGTTAATCATTGCAATTCCAGATCTAAATCCAGCAAGTTGTTCTTCAGCAGATTCTTCTATAGTTTCAGCTTTAAAGTCATCATTCGGAAATGAACGTAAGAAAAATTCTTTGACTTCAAATGCTTTTGAAGGATCATTTAGTTTTACCATAAATGATCCTGTATCTCCTTGTCTATTCATCATATCACGTAAAGTATCAATATGCACTACAGCAGTATAATCAAATCCTTGTCCACCTGGAGATTTTGCAATTCCAACAACGTTGAATCTACGAATTTGATCTTGACCCCATCTATCAACTACAAGAACTTTTACGCTATCTCCAACTTCTGCTCCTCCAAGATCTCGTGCAACATTAGATCCTAATACAACAGAATTTCGTGAAAATACATAACTTCCATCTGCAATGGTTTCATGAACAGTTGATGCTCTAACATCACGAAATGGATCAACTCCAACTATTGGAACTCTAGTTTCTTCAATTAGTTTACCATTTTTTGTCATGTTCATCTCAGCTGTTGATGAAAGCCGCGGTGTAGCAGCTTCAACATATGGAATTCGTTCAAACCAATTTACAAGTGACAAGTCGGATTTATCTATATAATCTGCTTCATCAGTTACCAAAATGTCACCATTTCGATAATTACTGATATCTCTAACAATTGCATCAAATAATCCCTGAAAAATTACAAAGTTTACATGAATAACTAAAATTCCAATTGTTACAGCTAAAACTGCACCAATCAAGCTTCCCTTTTTGTTAAATAACATTCTTTTTGCTAATCGCAGTCTGTACTCCACAAAATTACTAAAATAGTCTAATATTTAATGTATAGGATATATAGTACTAACAATAAAGACAATTTTATAAGAGAATAGTAATTTCTATATGTTATAAAGGCATGAATAGTCATAAAATGGACAATTTAGATATGCAAATTCTTAGTCGATTATTGAATAATTGTAGAGAATCAGACAGGCAGATAGGCATAGAATTAGGAATATCAGGGGGAGCAGTTCGCGCTAGAATTCGTAAAATGGAAGAAAAAAAGATCATTGAAGAATTTTCCATCAAAGTTGAACCTCCTGTATTGGGTTATGGTATTTTGTGGTTTGTTGTATCAGGTGAAAATACCAGTGATATTTTAGAACAAGTAAGTCTTGTAGGTGAACCATATATTGTTGTACCTTGTATAGGTGGAATTACAGTTTGTAGTATTGTTGTAAAAGAGAATTTTGAACAAAAAATAGAGCTTGCAAATAAGTTAATGAAAGATGTTAGAGTTTTATCAATTTTTGAAGCAGAAAATCCAGGGTGTGATACAAATTTAACAAAAACAGATTTGGAAATTCTACAAGAATTAATAAAAGATCCTAGAGAGAAAATTGAAAAAATTGCAAGAAATGTTGACATGTCAACAAAAACAGTAACAAGATGTTTAGATAAACTACATAAAAATGAAGGAATTCAATTTACTTTAATTTATGATCCAAAAAAAATTGAAGATTTTATTCCACATGCCATACTTACATGGATTGAAGGAAATCTAAAAGAAACACTAGAAAATTTGAATAATACATTTTCTGAATCATATATGCAAATTCCTTTTATTGCAAAAAATCAAATTGTCTTGTTTATGTATAGTGAAAGTATTTTTGATATGGATGAATTAACTCAAAAAGTTAGAACGATTAAAAATGTAAAATCAGCTGACTTGTTTATTCCAAAGAAAATCTCATTGTATATAAAATGGATAGAAAAAGCAATAGATGATTTCAAAAAATCACCCAAATTACATTTAACATATCAAACAAATTAAATAATAATAATTTCTAGAAATTTTATGAAGAAAAAGAAGATTTACAATGGAAAAATTTTAGGTCTTAGTGTTTATGAAGGAAAATTAAAAGGAAGAAAAGTTAAGCGTGAAATGATAGAACATCGTGGTGCTGCAGCAATGTTAGCATTTGATGAAAAAGATAAGATAATTCTTGTAAAACAACACAGGTATCTCCGTGGATATGTTTTAGAGATTCCTGCAGGAACTTTAGAAAAAGGTGAAAATCCAATAAAATGTGCATTCAGAGAACTTGAAGAAGAAACTGGGTATAGAGCAAAAAAGATGACTCCAATAATCACGTATTACCCTTCAATTGGCTATAATACAGAGATAATTCATTGTTTTCTAGCCTCAGGAGTGAAGAAAAGTTCAGATTTAAAATTGGATGATGATGAGATACTATCTGTTGTAAAAGTAGATTTGAAAAAACTTCTTAGAATGATCAAGACTGGAAAAATACAAGATTCAAAAACAATTTGTGCAGTTTTAACATATGCTGCTAAAAAAAAATTGTATTAATTATTCATTGTATATTGGTTTTACAAGATCGACAACATCTGCCCAAGATTGAGCTATTCTTTCAAACATATAGACTAAATCAAGAAACTCTATTGGGATTTGTTTTTTGTTACTAAATGAAATTTTTAGTTTATTGAGTTTCCCTTCAAATTCTTTATGTAATGATATTGCTTCAATAGCTAAAAGTCTATCAGGTTTTGTAAATGCATCAATAGATTTTTCTGCAAGTGTGCTAAATTCTTTAACTACATCATAAATTTTTTTTGAAGATTCATTTGATAGAGATGAATTATAAAGAAAATTTGCAAGCTCAACTATTGAATCACCAGCATTTTCAAGAAGATTTGCAGCAACCCTATAATCTAAAACATCAATATTTTCTAAATTAAATATACTAGCTAATCTTCTATCAACAAGTGTACTGCGAATTAATCTAACAAGTAAGAAATATTGTCTGTTTACTTCAACATCACGGTTAGAAATTGTTTGTAGATTTGATTTATCATCTGAAACTAATCCATTTGTTACATCATCATACATACCAAGCGCAATTGAGCTCATTCGTTTGAGAATTTTTGAAGGATTAAGTGTTGTTGTATCTAAAAGAAATTGCATATTAATGTGAGATGCGTCTTCTTCAATAATTTCCATTCCAACTAATCTTCTCATTGAATTACGAATTTTTTCTCGATCATCTCCAGGAATTATTGATTTTGAATTAATTTCAATTACATCATATCCTAAAAGATAAGCTCCTGTAATGTCAGCAACAATGTTTTCTTCTTTTGGTAATGGATAAGAAATTACGAGTTCTTTTGTTGGACGAATCTCTTTGTTTGCAGAAATTGAGAGACTATCTTGTCCAGTTTCAAGCTCAACTTGGCTACTTTTATCTAGATTATTTGCATCAACCCACTCCTTTGGTAGTGATACAAGTATGCTGCTCCCAATTCTTTGTAGGCGTCGAATAAATTTAGTCAATTTATACTAATTTAATTAATTTAATCCATATTCTTATATTTTGTGTAAAATTTAAACTCATATCAATGGAAGCTGTAGCATTTTGTCCTGCTCACATTACAGGATTTTTCAAAGCTCATTTAGAGGATAGTCAATCCATAGAAGATTTAGGTTCAATGGGTGCAGGATTTTCAATAAAGCAAGGTGTTACAACTAGAGTAAAAGTCACTATAAAAAATGGCCAAGAATCAGACTTTAGAATTACAACAAGCGGATATCAATCAGATAAAACAGATGTTTCTGAATTTGTTTTAAATGAATTTTTAAAACTCGGAGATTTTTCAGAGAAATTCTTTGATATCAAACATGAAATTTCAATTCCAGTTGGATATGGTTTAGGTTCTAGTAGTGCAGTTGCATTATCATTATCATTTGCATTAGATCAAGCTCTTAATACAAAATTAGATAAAACAACTATTGGAAAGATTGCACATAATGCAGAAGTAAATTGTAAAACTGGATTAGGTGATGTTTTAGCATCATTTCATGGTGGTTTTGAAGTAAGAGTAAAACCTGGAGCACCTGGAATTGGTGATGTTGAAAAAATTTCTACAGAAAAGATTTCAATAATTATGATCTGTTTTTCACCAATTTCAACAAATGAATTCATCAAAAAACACTTATCACAAATAAATGGTCTTGGTGGAAAAATGGTTAATAGATTATTAGAATCAAGAGATTACCAACATTTCCAAGATATGTCATTAGAATTTGCAAAGTATGTTAATGTCATGACACCAAGAATGCGAAGATTAGTAGATGATTTATCTAAGAATAACATTAAATGTGGAATAGCACTTTTTGGTGAAACAATTTATTCAATGATTCCAAAAGAAGATGAAAAGAGAGTTTTAGAGATTTTACAAAGATGTCCAGAAGGTATTGTAATAAAATCGGAATTAGATAATATCGGTGCAAGAGTTCTTAACAATTAACTGAAATCATATGTCCTTAATTCCAAAGTCACATCCAAGAGCTAAATCACTTTTGATTCGTGAAAGATTAGTTGAAGGATTTGATAAGGGATTAGTTGCAAAAGAAGGGCTTTTAGCTCAAGGAAGAGGGGAATCTTTTGATTATCTTCTAGGTGAAAAAACAGGCAAGACTGCTAAACAAGCTATCAAAGTGGCTGCAGCACAACTTCTTTTAGCGGAAACGCCTGTAATCTCAGTTAATGGAAATATTGCTGCACTTTGCCCAAAACAGATTGTGTATTTGTCAAAACAGATAAAGGCAAAACTTGAGGTAAACCTGTTTTATTCAAATGAGAAAAGAAAACAGGCCATAATTAAGACACTCAAAAAGAGTGGAGCAAGAGAGATTTTAGGCACAAATAGTACAAATTCTACAAAACTTTCAGGAATAGATTCGGCCAGAAGAATTGTTGATAAAAATGGAATTTTTGCAGCTGATGTTGTTGTTGTACCTCTAGAAGATGGAGATAGGACTTTGGCACTTAGAAAAGCAGGAAAGACGGTTATCACATTTGATCTAAATCCTCTTTCTAGAACTTCACAAACTGCAAGTATTACAATTGTCGATAATGTAACGCGAGCACTAGATTTACTAATTGATGAATCTAAAAAACTATCTAAAAAAAATATAAAAACTCTTCAAAAAATTGTTTCTAATTTTGATAACAAGAAAAATCTTTCAGAAAATATCATTGAGATAAAAAATAATCTCTCAAGGAGAGCTAGAATTGCATAAATCAGTACAAGATATTGTAAATATGAAAAAAGAAAAGAAGAAAATTTCAGTAATTACAAGTTATGATTATACTTTAGCTTCTCTTTGTGATAAAACAGGAATTGATGTACTGTTAGTTGGAGACAGTGCAGGAATGGTAATGCTTGGTTATGAAAATACAATTCCAGTAACCATGGATCAAATGTGTATGTTTACAGAAGCAGTTAGTAGAGCAAGAAAAAATTCCTTGTTAGTAGCTGATTTGCCATTTATGTCATATCAAGCAAGTATTGAAGATGCAATAAACAATTCTGGTAGATTAGTAAAAGCAGGAGCTGATGCTGTAAAACTTGAAGGTGGTTCAATTATGGTCAAAACTATTAGTGCAATTGTAAATGTTGGAATTTCTGTGATGGGGCATATTGGATTACAACCACAAACAACAATGCTTTCACAAGGTTACAAAGTACAAGGAAAAACAAAAGATACTGCAATGAAATTGATTGAAGATGCAAAAGAGCTTGAAGAAGCTGGTGTATTTAGTATTGCATTAGAAATGGTAAGTCATGAAGTAGCTGAAATTATTTCCGAAACTGTTAACGTGCCAACAATAGGAATTGGCTCAGGTGTAGGTTGTGATGGTCAAGTCCTAGTTGTCCAGGATTTGTTAGGAATGTATGATAAGATAAAGCCAAAATTTGCTAAAAGATACATGAATTTGTCTGAAGATATTGTAAAGTCTCTTGAAAACTACAAAAATGACGTAGAATCAGGCACGTTTCCTGCTGAAGAAAATTGGTTTTCAATGGATAATGAAGAATTAAAAAAATTGCGTGAGCACATTGGCCACTAAAAAAACAAAGAGAAAAGATCATCCTTCATTAGATATTGTTAGCTCATATGGAGTAGAATTATCTGGAAAGAAAATTGTTCTCTGTGTTGCAGGAAGTGTTGCTGCATACAAATCAATTGAGCTTGCAAGATTACTAATGAGACATGGAGCAGATGTAACATGTGTTGCAAGTAGTGCAGTTACTAAATTGATACAACCAGATTATTTTAAGTGGGCTACCGGAAATAAAGTTATTACAAAACTTACAGGAGATCTAGAACATATCAAATTAGCAGATTACAATCAATCTGATCTAGTTATAGTATATCCTGCAACTGCAAATACTTTAGGAAAATTAGCAAATGGAATTGATGATACACCAATTTCTACTGTACTTACTGTTGGACTTGGCTCAAAGATTCCAATATTGATGTGTCTTGCCATGCATGAATCAATGTATGATAATGCAGCAGTAAAAAAGAATATTAAATTTCTAAAAAATAAGATTCAATTTCTTAGTCCACAAATGATTGAAGGAAAAGCAAAGGCAGCAGAACCAGAAGATGTTTTAGAGTTTGTGTTAAGAAAATTTGGGTTTGCATCAGTTCTAAAAAATAAAAAAGTGTTAATGACTGCAGGGCCAACAATTGAATACATTGATCCGGTTAGAGTCATAACAAATCTTAGTTCAGGAAAGACTGGGATCTTGTTGGCATCTGAATTAATTTCCGCAGGAGCAACAGTTACTCTAGTTTATGGCCTAGGAAATTATGAACCACCAAAAGGTGCTAAAGTTATCAATGTTGTTACAAATAAGGAAATGTTTGATGCAATAAAAAAAGAGTTAAAGAAAAAATACGATATTGCAATTATGGTAGCTGCTGCATCAGATTATACTCCTAAGAATAATTCAAATTCAAAGATCAAAAGTGATAAAAAATCTCTAGTAATTAGGCTCAAAAAAGCACCCAAAATCATAGATTTGGTAAAAAAATCTCAAAAAGATACATTTCTAGTTGGTTTTAAAGCAGAAACTAATCTATCAAAAAATGCACTTATCAAATCTGCTCAAAAAAAGATGAGAGAATCAAAGGCAGATTTGATTGTTGCAAATGATATAGGAGCAAAATATCAAAAAAATCCAAACTACAATGAAGTATTAATTGTAAATTCTACAAAAACAGTTTCATCAGGACGAAAGAAAAAAGAACAAGTTGTAAAATTTATTCGAAAAGAAATAGAAAAAAGATTATGAAAAATTCTGAGCTAAAAAAATTAGTATCACAATACAAAGAGATCAAAATAAAACAAAAAAAGAAACATACAGATAATTTCAAATTATCTGAAATGCTAAAAGAAATAGAACATAGATACTTTCATGAAACAGGAAGAACATTAAAATCAGATTTAAAGAATTTTTAAAGAAAATTGAAAGTAAAATCATCTGAATACAAAAAACGAAATATGACAATATGGAATGAAGTTGCACCTAGATATCATAAAAAATGGGCAGTATCAAATCAAGGACCATTTCAAAGTACAAAAAAACTTGTAGAGTTAGTTAACGTGCAAAAAGGAGATAGAGTTTTAGATGTTGCATGTGGAACAGGAGTAGTTACAAAAAGATTAGCAAATAAAGTTGGTAAATTAGGTTATGTTGTAGGTGCTGATACTTCAGTTACTGCAATAAAGATTGCAAAAAAGTGGAATGAGAGTTTAACAAATATTTTATTTGTAAATGCAGATGCTGAAAATTTTACTTTAAAAGAAAAATTTGATATCATAACATGTCAGTATGCATTGTTTTTCTTTCCAAATGCTTTCAAGGCTCTAAAAAATATGAAAAATTGCCTCAAAGAATCAGGAAAATTAGGCATATCTGTGCATGGTAATAAGGATAGAGTACCATTTTTTGGAAATATTTTAGATGCTGTAACTCAATTTATTCCAGATTATGTTCCACCAGGGACTCCATCACTTGATAGATATGGAACAAAAAAATCACTTGCAGATGAAGTAAGAAAGGGTGGATTTTCAAAAATAACAGTCAAAGATTACGTCTTTGAGTTTAGCCCAGGAACTTTTGAGGATTATTGGAGGGATTATCTTAGATATGTTGCAAAACCAATAAAAGAAAAATTAAACTCGCTTGAAAAATCACAAAGAAAAGAGCTAAAAGAGATGGTAAGAGAGAACACAAAACCATACACAAAAAGAAATGGAATTATCCAATTTCCTTGGGAAGTTTTAATTTTAACAGCAAAATATTAGGAATTCAGTAGAAAATGGCTAGAGACAAAAAAAAGAAAAAGGAAGAAGAAAAACCAAAAAAATCCGAGTTTAAAGCATTTCTTAAAAAAAGAGCACCAATTTATCTTGGAATAATTGCATTGTTTGTAGTATTTGTTATTCCAGAACTAACAAAAAGTGATCTAGAGAGTAGTTTACCAGAACTTTCAGATGAAGACCAACAAGTTGTTGATATTTTGATGGGGTATAATGGACCAGATGAAGAGGGATTAACTGTAATGGAAGCAATATCAGATAAAATTAAGGACGAATATCCAGATGAACGAATTTATGATAACAAAAAAACTATTGTGGATTTGACAGTATCAAATATTGATTCACAGAATTATCAAATTATTTTTAATTTTGAATCACAAAAAGGCCAAATCAATTATGATTGGAATGTAGATGTAAATTCTGGAAAAATTACAGCAAACAATCCAGAATCAAAACACATTATTGATCTAGTAGATTTTTATGATTAGGCTCATATTGTGATTAAATCTTTAGTAAATTTATGCATAACAAGAGGTTTGTCTTTAACAATAAGTGAATCCTCTATTCTAATTCCAAATTTATTATCAATATAGATTCCAGGTTCTACAGTAATTGCCATATTCTTTTTTAATTTTGTATCACTTTTCATTGAAACAGTTGGAAGCTCATGTACTTCTAATCCAATTCCATGACCAGTTGAATGAATAAAATATTTACCATAATTTTTTTTTTCAATGTATTTTCTACAAGCTAAATCTACATCTTTACAATTAACATTTGGTTTTACAGTTTTTAGACCAAGTTTTTGTGATTCTTTAACAATTTGATATGCTTCATTTGCTTGAGATGAAATTTTCCCAAGTGCAAATGTTCTAGTTGCATCGGAAACATATCCCTTGTATCTCAGTGTAAGATCAGTTACTACTAGATCACCTTTTTTGAATTTCCTTTGAGTTACTTGAGCATGAGGTAGAGCACCGTTAGGACCTCCAGCAATAATAAGAGGATTTAGTGTGGATTTGTATCCAGTATCAAACATTTGCTGTTCCATTGCATAGGTCATCAAAATTGTCTGTAATTCAGACTCTTTTTGACCTACTTTCATCTTTTTTGAGCAAATATCAAACATTTCGTCAATAATTTTTGAGGCCTTTTTGAGAATTTGGATTTCTTTTTCATCTTTGATAATTCGAGAATTGTAAAATGGTTCTGTTGATGATTTTATTTTTGGAATAGATTTTTTCAATGACATCATAATGGAATAGTTTTGGCAATCAGTACAGACTTTGCATTTCTTAATTTTTTTAATTAATGAAGAAATTATGCCTGTTCCACGTTCTGCTGTTACTACATCACAATCTTCAGATTCTTCTTTTGCTCTTCCAACTTCTAATTCTGGTGCAATTATGGTTGTTTTCCCATTTTTTTCAAGTAATCCAATTGCCTCCCCCCAAAACCCAGTCATATAAAATAGATTTTCAGGCTCAAATGTAACTAGTGTATCACAACCGATCATTTTGACATTTTTGAGAAGATTCTTCCTGCGTTGTTTCACACAAAAACACCTCTGTTTCTCAATTTATGTATGATGTAAAGTTTGTATATGGAAATTTAGTCGAAAACGTGTGACTGAAGAAAAAGAGAAGAAGAAAGTAGTTGCATTATTATCTGGAGGTTTAGATAGTCAGCTTGCAGTAAGAATGATGCAAGAACAAGGTTTTGATGTTTCTGCAGTTGCAATAAAGACACCTTTTTGTGATTTTGATTGTGGAAGAGGGTGCGGATTTGAAATTAGAGAGAGAGCCGATGATCTTAATGTTAATTTAAAGACAGTTTATCTTGGTGATGAATACATTGAGATGTTAAAACATCCAAAACATGGAATTGGTGCCGGATTTAATCCATGTATTGATTGTCGTGCTATGATGTTTGATGCTGCAAAAAAACACATGAAAGAAATTGGTGCAGAGTTTATTATTTCTGGCGAAGTGCTAGGTCAACGCCCAATGAGTCAACATGGACCTGCACTAAGGACAATTGAAAAAGAGTCTGATTTAGTTGGAAAAATTGTCAGACCATTATCAGCTGGATTATTACCAGAAACTGATCCTGAAAAAGAAGGATTGATCAAAAGAGAAAATCTTGGTATGATCAAAGGTAGAACAAGGAGAAATCAATTGCAGATGGCAAAAGAATATGGAATTGAAAATCCACCTAATGCAGGAGGGGGTTGTCTGTTAACAGATCCACAATTTGGAATTAAAGCAAAAGATTTGTTTGAACATGTTGAGACACCAACAATTAATGATATTGATTTGTTAAAAATTGGAAGGCATTTTAGATTAGATGAACGAACAAAACTAATTGTTGGAAGAAACAAAGATGAAAATGAGATGATCAAAGCAATAGCATTACCAGGAGATATTTTACTTGAAGCTAGAGATTACGTAGGACCAATCTCAATTTTACGTGGTAAAAATGCAAAATCTCATGTGAAATTTGCGTCAGCAGTAACACTAAGATATTCAGATGCACCAAAAGAACAAGACGGAATTATTTCAATGAAAAATGACAGTTCTTCTGAAGAAATCACTACTGAACGTGCAGTAGAGGAATCTTACATCAAATTTAGAATTTAGGCGTGAAATTTTTTAAAAATTAGTTATAACTAAGGAAGAGTTTTTGAGGAAGTAGATCTCATTTCAGCTAGGATGCAAAAGCAAGAAGCCCCTACATATCTTAAGGCCATAACAATTAGGGATATCAGTGATGTTCATTCTATTAAGGAAGACATCAAAAAAGATATGATTTTGATTCTAAGAGTTACGCCATTAGCACAAAAAGATGTAGAGCAGCTTCGT
Organism: Candidatus Nitrosopumilus sp.; assembly: GCA_046758125.1. GTDB lineage: Archaea > Thermoproteota > Nitrososphaeria > Nitrososphaerales > Nitrosopumilaceae > Nitrosopumilus. Next base: position 26,792 of record JBHHZR010000015.1, read on the forward strand.
AAAGTAGTAGAAGAATTGTATGCTATTGCAAAAACTGCGGGCGCAGATATTGCAAGATTAGGTGAAGAAAGAATTATTGTTGCTCCATCAAGTATAAAGATCTGGAAACCAGAATACGATCTAAAATAATTTTATTGCTTCTTGGATTTGAGGATAATGAGCAGGGACTCTATACATTCGTCTAATGTTCATAGCAAGGTTTTCTGATTTCTTGCGTTCACCATGATTAACAAGAACTCTTCGAAGTTTTGGTCTTAATCTTTGTACAAATGACATTAATTGGTTGTAATCACTGTGACCACTAAATCCATCTAGTTTTTCAACACCACAGTTAATTGTTACAACCTCAACTTTACCTTCTTTTCCTAACATAGATACTTGTTTAGAGCCATCAATAACTCTTCTTCCCAAAGTTCCATTAACTTGATATGAAACAAACAATAATTTGTTTTTTCTATCAGGTGCAATATTTTTGAAATATTCTAAAACTGGACCGCCTTCTAACATTCCAGATGTTGCTAGAATAATACATGGCGAATCTTCCCTCATTGGTTCATCTCTATCATTGGTATGTTCAATATTTGTGAAATATTCAGAATCAAATGGATTATCATCAGTTTCTAAGATCTTTTGTTTAAGTTCTCTTGCAAGATACTCAGGATATGATTCATGTATTGCTGATGCCTCAGAAATCATTCCCTCTGTAAATACAGGTGCCTCAATCATTTCTCCTGATTTCATATAATGATCAATTACCATCATGATTTCTTGTGCACGACCAACTGCTGGTATAGGTATCAAAACTTTGCCACCATCTGCTAGAGTGTTATTTACTGCATTAATGAAACCAGATTCAACTTCTTGTCTACTTGGTTGGATGTCTTCTTTGAGACCATAGGTACTTTCAATCAATAATGTTTCTACTCTTGGGAAATTCCAACTAGCAGCTTCAAACAAAATACTTTTTCCAAATTTAAGATCACCAGAGTATACAAAGTTATGATCGCCATTTCCAATATGAAAATGACATAAAGCAGAACCAAGAATATGACCTGCATTTGCAAGAACTAATTTTATGTCAGGAGAGATATCCGTTACAGTTCCATATGGTAAAGTTATTGTCTGTCTCATAATTTGCTTTACATCACGTTCAGAATAGATTGGAGTTCTGCCTTGTGCTGCGGCTACTTTGATTGCGTCTAATTGAATTAAGTTCATCATTGGAAGGGTTGGTTCAGTACAATAGATCGGACCTTTGTAACCATATTTACACAAAGTTGGCAAGAATCCAGTATGATCCAGATGTGCATGCCCAATGACTACCGCATCTAGATCATCTAATGTTAGATTTAGAGAATCTAGTCGTGGAAAGGCATCCATTGGAGAACGAGCACCAGGATTAATCCCACAATCAATTAGGATCTTGCTTTCAGGAGTTGAAAGTAATAGTGAAGAACGTCCAACTTGACCAAATCCACCAAGTGTATAAAGAGAAACTTCAGTCCTTTGAGATAATCTAGGTCTAAAAATTTCATCACCAACTTGTTTGAGCTGTTTACTTCTCTCAGAGGATGCTTGTTTTAGAGTCGCATTAATTGTTTGAATAGTACGTGATGGTATGGTCGTGGCTTTTCTAACACGTATTTTCCAACCCAATTTTTCCGTAATTTCAGCATGATTGAATTCTTTTGCGTTTCTTTGCAATAACCAAGGTCTTTTTGCTTCAACTGAAACCTCACCGCTAGCTGTATCAAAGATAGTTCCTTGTAGATTTGCTTCTTTTGGAACACATTCTGTAAGAATTCGTCTAGCTTCGTCTTCAGGTTTTCTAATTGATTCATCAGTTCTTACAACTATTCTTTTTTTGATTACATTAACAAGATTTGATATTGTCTCATTGTTTTCCATCAGATAACGAGGAGTATTTGTGTAAAGAGCAATTCGTGGTCCTTCATATTCTATTTTTGTAATGTTTGCCTCTTTGGGTATACTTTGCAGTATTGTTGCCATTATATTTTGGCTACTAGGAGGTAATTCTTTTTGTTGCTGTTTTCTTTGCATTAAATCACTAAAGTTCAATGACTGCTTTCTTTTGTTCTTCAGTCAAAAGACGGAATCCATCTTTATCCATTATTGCGATGTTAATTCCATCGCCAGTACCAATGTTTCTAACTATTGCGGCTTTTACAGCTCGTAGAGCTATTTTTTTTGCTTCTTCAACTGTAAGGTCTTCTCTATATTCTTCTTCAAGTAAACCATAAGCTACTGGTGAACCGCTACCAGTTGTGACATATGATTTTTCTTCAACTGAACCAAACATATCGATGTTAAATAATGCAGGACCATTTTCATCAAAACCACCAACCAAAATATCAGCCATGAACGGATAACCTCTATTTTGATGGAAGATTAATGAACAAAGTCTTGCAAGTGAGTGAATTGAGATAGGACCTTGTTTTTCAACTCTGTGAAGATTAGAGTGATAACGTAAAATATCAACAATGTTTTGTGCGTCTGCAACGCCACCAGCCAAAGTCAATCCTGCGTGTTGATCAATTTTTTGAATCTTCATGGTATTGTTGTTTGCAATAAAATAGCCAGCACTGGCTCTCATATCAGCGCATAATACAATACCATCTTTTGCTTTGATACCTACAGTGGTAGTCCCGTGTAGAATTTTTTCTTCAACATTATTTGACAAAAAATACACCTATTAAGATAAAGTAAGTGGCATGTCACCCTTTTAAATAACTTTTTGATCTCTTGAAATCATAAATAATGACAAAGAATCAAGATCGCATGCAATCGCATACGATGGAATTGCCCAGGCTCATTGAAATTGGTGAGAAAAACATTGATGATTTTGGAAAGTTTCTGATTTCGTTAAATAAACCAAAAAAAGTTTCCTTGATATCTGGAACAAATGTTCAAAAAGTTTTAAGAAAAAAAATTGAAAAATCACTAAAATCAAAAAAAATTCAATTTATTTGGCATACATCAAAAGATAACCAGATCAAATCATTGAATCAAATTCAAAAAGATGTGAAAAAAGACAATTCAGATTTGATTGCAGGTATTGGCGGAGGTCGCTCTGTAGATACGGCAAAAATGATTGCATATAATTTAGATAAACCATTTGTAAGTTTACCAACAGCTGCTTCTCATGATGGAATGGCAAGTCCTTTTGTTTCTATAAAAAATGATAAACCCCATTCAGTTGTGGCATCAGCACCCATGGGTGTTTTTGTAGATATTGATGTGATAAAAAAAGCTCCTGCAAAGTTGCTGGCTAGTGGTTGTGGAGATCTTATTGCAAATATTATTGCAGTAAAGGATTGGCAATTAGGACATAAAAAGAAGAGAGAATATTATGGCAGATATGCAGCAGATCTGGCTATGATGAGTGCAAAGATCGTGATGGAAAATTCTTCTGAATTTGCAAAAAAGGGATTAGATGCAAGAGTGATTGTAGAAGGATTAATCAGTGCTGGAGTAGCATCATGTATTGCAGGAAGTAGTAGACCATGTTCAGGTGCAGAACATCTTTTTTCACATGCACTTGACAAGATTGCTCCTGGTATTGGACTTCATGGAGAAAAATGTGGGATTGGTTCTATAATGATGGCAAAATTACAAGGACAAGACTGGAAAGAGATTGTAAAGACATTGAAAGATGTTGGAGCACCAACAACTGCAAAACAAATTGGACTTAAACCAGATATAATAATAAAAGCACTAACTATTGCTCAAGAGCTTAGACCAAATCGGTACACAATTTTAAAAGAATTTAAAATGACAGAAAAAAGAGCATTAAACCTTGCAAAGAATACTAAGGTAATTTAAGCAGCTTTTTGTTCAGGAGCTTTTTCTTTTGTTTCAGGTTTCTTTTCCTGAGTTTGTTTATTGACATGTGTCTCAACAAAACTAATTTTTTTCAGAGTTGGAACAAACTTGAAAATATCTAATTGGATGAAATGTTTCATTATTTGTAAACCATCAGCACGTAAAATTTCTTCAGGAACTGTAATGTTTACATTATTATCTTTCAAGTCAAATACAATTTTTGAATCCTCTACAGGTAGTCTGTTTTTGAGAATTCCATCTATTTTATCACTAGGAGAATCAAGTGATTTGATTACATTTACATCAAAGAGAATTGTTTTTCCTGCGTATCTGTGGTTATAATCTATTTGGACTCTACCAGATCCAATAAAACGAATTATTCCTTTTTTATTATCAACTTCAATTGTGTCACCTACTGAAACTTTTTCTGCATCTTCACCTAATTTTCTAAGAGGGATCATTCTAACTTTTCCAGAATCTCTTTCACCAAAACCTTTGTCAGGTGTAACTTCAACTGTAAGTTTGTCTCCAACAGATGTTTTTGCAAGTGCCTCATCAAGTCCTTTGAGCACGGGATAAGAAACTTCACCAATTGAAACTAGTTTTGGTTGATATTTGACATTCTGTTCATGAATAGAAAATTTTTTTGCATCCTCTTCAACGGTGGTATCAAAAACTTCATCATTGTCTTTTACCTTTGCAGTATAGTCAACTAGAATTAGTGAACCTTTATTGAAAGTCAATGTGATCGGTCTCGAATTTCCTTATATTAAGTTAAACCTTCTGTGCTGTTTAATTTTTGATAAATACGATATGAAGTAAAGAACACAAAAAAAGTAGATTAAAAAAATGAGAAAAGATAGAAAAACTGACTATTTTTTCCTTAGTTTTTCAATTTTGTAGATAAGAAATCCTGAAAAACCAACTGCTCCGATCTGTAAGATCTTAGCAGTTGTATCAGTAAGTCCTACATCAGTTTGCAATCCAATGATTGGAAGATCTATAGTTCTAGTCAGTACATAGAACACTATCATTACCAAAGAACCAATTAGGGCTATTACGTATGGTTTTTTGCTTGTATGCTTCTTGAGTATCATCCAACCACTTACAGGAACATATGCAAGGCCTACTAGTGAGAAAAATGCAGCCTCTGGCAATTCAGTTTCTTCATCGTTTTCTGTAGAAATCTCATCATTGTCTGTAAGAGTTTCTATTTCGTTTTCTTCATCGGAATCTTCTTCATTAGTTTCCTCATATGCCTGAACAAAATAAACAGAGCTTGCAGACAACATCAAGGCAACTAATGCAAAGATTGCTATACGTATAGTTTTCATTTTAGTAATCTTCAAAATATCAAAATAGTATATTACAAATGTGAGACATTCACCTAAATGAGATTACAAAATTTACCTCAAAATTAAGGAGAAAAAAGAAAACAATTAGAGACTTGTACTATTATTTTTTCTTTACAATTGCAACAAAGAACAAAATCAAAATGATTAGAAAGATGAATGCACTGATTATTTCTGACTCTATATCTTCAAACCAATCAAATGTTTCTTCAGCATATTCAAAAAAGAGTTCAACTGAAAATAATCCAAATGCACCAGCTGCAAAAAGAATTTTCTTCAAGTGGGATACAATGTATGCTTTTATTGTTAAACCAAGTAAAAATAAAGAAAATCCAAGTATGGCTAATTGAATAATACTTTCAATTCCTTTAAGATTTGATTCAAGATAGAAATTTTCAATCATTTTATTTTTCTTCATCTCCTGATAATGAAAGGAAGGTTTCAATTAAGCGTCCACTCCATTGATCCCAAATTGTAGGATGGTAATTCTGTATCAATTGTATAATTTCAGTTGGTTTTATTTTAAGATAATAATGCTTGTATTTTCCATCTCTAAGTTCGTAAATGATATCAGTTTTTTTTAATCTATCTAAATGCCAAGTTACAGAAGCAGCTGAAATTTGAATTTTAGTTACAATCTCTTGTTGAGTAGGGTTCTTTTTTTCAATAATAAACAGGAGTATTTCTCTTGCAGTATCTTGTTTTATAATTTTTAACACATTACGTTGATTTTCACCAAACTGACCAATAGGAAAGTAGGATTTACGAAAATTTTGACGTTCAGAAAGGATTTTTCCTTGTTTCTCTAACAAATCCAAGTGATATTGTATAGTACCCATTGCCATGCCTAATTCTCTTTTAATTTCACGTAGATGACTTCCTGGGTTTGCTTGGATGTATTGTAGTACTTTTTCAGTGTTGATATTTTGCTCATCCACAAATCTCTACCATTTAATGACTATACAAATATTACAAGAGAATATTTTCATTTGCTTGTTAAAATTGAATTAATAATTTAATATTTTTAGTACATTCATCTAAATGAAAAAAATATGATATGAAGAAATTTTGTAATCTCATTTAGGTGAATGTCTCACATTAGTTATAACTAAAATCTACGTATACAACATATGAATAAAAAAACAATAGTTGGAATAGCAATTGCTTCTGTACTAATAGCTTCTGTAGGAGTAATTACTGCATTAAAAACAACATTAGGTGATGAGGCAACAGAATTGCCTGGTGAAGAAGGAGCAGAAAAAGTTTTGAATCTTCAAGAAGGAAATGAATATGGTGAATCTCCAGAAGATGAAGCAAATGAATATGGTGAGAGATGATGATGCAAACAACTGGATTAGAATTACCAAATGATTGGAAATCGAAAATATTGATTGATACAAAAAATCCTGTAAAGAGCAACAAAATGCTTTTCAAAAATAATTCCCAATATTCAAATTTGAAATGGGAAGACATAGCAGGATTAGGTTGGAACATCATAAAGGAAGATGAGTAAAATGTATAATTTTTTCAAAAATTATTCAGAAAAAATCTTTATAAAAATGATTTCAAGAATAAGATATTCTAAGAAGCATATCATAGCATTTGATGAGGAATTATTGGAGAATTACAAATAGAAATAATTTAGTGAAAATAAGATGATGCGAACAACTGAACCAAATCTAGATCTTAAGAATACATGTAAAAAAAATTATAGATTTAGATGCAAAAATAAGATTTGTAGGCATAATTAATGAAAGAGGCAGATTAATTACAGGCGCAGTAAATAACAAAATAAAATTTCTTGTAGATAAGAAAGATCGTGAAATGTTATTCATGGAAGTAGCACTTCGTATAAGAATGAGACAAGAATTTGATCATTACCTTGGGTTGTCTAATTTTTCTATAACTCATAGAGAAAATGTGATTATTATGAAATTTCCATTTGAAAACAAAATACTGTATATTTCAACTGAAAAGGGGTTAGAACTAGATAAAATCCCTTTTGAAATATTAGGAATTTTGAAAAATTATTATTAAAAAGTCGTTTTGAAATTAAGTTAACAGGATTTAGAGAGCTTTTAGTTTTTCTTCTGCAGTCTTAAGTCCTGCTTGGGCATCTGTATCATAACCCATCATTGCTAATGTAGATGAAATTGCAGAAATAGTTCTCATTACATGATATGGACTAACTTCTCCCATACATCCAACTCGGAATACCTTTCCTTTGAGATTTCCAAATCCTCCCGCTACTAAGACTTTGAATTTGTC
>JBHHZR010000016.1:0-33059 GCA_046758125.1 Candidatus Nitrosopumilus sp.
GTTGTCATCTTTGGCGTTATCATCTTCTGAATCATCATCTTCGTTGTCATCTTTGGCGTTATCATCTTCTGAATCATCATCTTCGTTGTCTTTGGCATCATCATCTTCACCTTCAAGTGAAAAAGTTCCTAAAAGAGCAACATCAGCATTGCTAACTTCTATATCATCACCATCCGCTACAGGTGGTACATTATCTCCATCTCTACTATCAAGATCTAATTCTCCTTCTCCATCTTCATCTGTTGTAATTTGACCTACAGAAACGCCTGCAACAAGAACATCAAATGTTGAATCTGGTGTCTGATCTTCAATTTCTACAGAAAGTTTCATTCTGTCATTTCTTTGTTTAAAATCTGCTTCTCCATTGTCTTTTCCATCGTTATCAACAAGTTCTGCTTGAAATTCTACTTTGTCAGGAAGTGAATCAACAGAAACAGAAAGAACTTCTTCATTATCACTACTTTCGCTAGTCATCTCATAGACTTTAGATATATCATCATAATCGGTTAATTGAGCAATAAGATCTTCTAATTGACCAATAACAGAATCATCAACACCTAATTCATTTGCTGTATCAATAACATCTTCCAAATCAACTATTAGATTGTCAACAAAATCACTTACTCGTTTTTCTTGTTCTATTGGATCTTCTGCTTTATACTCGATTCGTTTTAATATTTCATCACGAATATCTTCAGCAGATTTGATTAGATCTTCAACTTCAGTTACATTCTCATCTGTTAATTTATCCTCTGCTAACGAAATTGCAGTATCAAGATCAGTCAAGCTAATATCTAATTCATTAATTGTTATGAGATCCCTTATTTCGTCAGCTTCATTTTTCAATTCAGTTATTGATGCTGCAAGTTCAAAAAGATCTTGGGAATCTTTTTCTTGTTCTATTTTAAAGTCTTTTTCGGCCTTCAAAATTTCTTGATAAGCATCCTCAAACAAGGATAATGCTTCAAGACCAGGATCTTCTGCATTTACAAAGTCTTCCGAGTTTAGAAAAGCAAGTGCTTCATCATATTTGACAAGTCCATCAGCATATAAAGAATCAGCAGTTGGAGGTATTTCTAATCCATTAGCCTCAAATTCAGCAAATTTTTCTTCAATTCCTTGTTTTGATTCATTTAAAATTGATTCAATTGTAAAGTGATTATCTGCAAATGCTGGACTTGCACTATAGGTTGAAGCCAATAAGACATATGCGAGTGCAAACACTGCGATAGCTTTGTTTTTCACAAACAATATTTACACTAACAAAATAAAAGAAAGCATCTCTTTGCTCCCTAAAGATTGGTTCTTTCGAGCGAACCAGAACAAATTAAGACTAAATATTGGATTTTATTCAAATTTCCCACAATGTTTCTTTAATTCCTAAATACTTGTCATTGGAGATATATTTCGAATTTAGTAGTAATTCTAATTTTTCAAGGGATTTTTGTTTTAAATATTCTTGAATTTTCTCACGATAATTTTCAATTTCAGGCTGGGTAGTATCAGGCTGGGTAGTATCAGGCTGGGTAGTATGCTGTTGAGAAATTATAGATCTTTTTTTAATCACAAAAAATACTACAATTATCACTATAGGTAGCCCTATGTATAATGCAAGAGGAGAATAATTTGGATGCCACTTTGCTTCAATAGAAATAGGACCATCAACTAGTATTCTAACAGAGTTTCCAGATGAGGCAACTATTGACCCCTCCCAATTTTCTATTTCATAAGGAATCAATCCTTTGTTATTAGAGGTAATATCAAAAATCTTAATTTCTGATTTTGCATCAAACCAATTATCATTAGTAGGAGATTTTGGCGAAAATGAATATTCCTCCACACCTTGAATGGAAACAGGATACTGAGTCACAGCTGAAAAAATAACAGTATGTGATGAATCAGAAGGAATATCTAAAATGAAATTTCCCCTAGCTTGTCTCAAAATGTTGGAAAAATCTTGACCATCAAGGCTGTATGAAACTAGATTGTATCTACTATTTTGATCCCTAACCCAGGAATATTTTTGGCTCAACATGAAAGTTTCAGATGAATCTAAATCAATCTCATATGATGTTGCAGTATTGTTTACAAAACTTACTTGTAATGTATTTTGAGGAGAGTTAATTAAATCAGTTTGTCCAAAAGAAGGATTAACTAAAAACAATAGAATAGAAAAGATAGTCAAAATAACTGCAAACTTCAATCTTAATTCACCAAATCCTCTAACCCATTAAATTTAGAATGAATTTTATTTTGAATTTGAGTAAGATTTTGAGAATATTCACGTATCAAGTCTTCATATTCTCCACGTGGAATAGTACCATGATCATAGTCTGAATTGATTTTCTTTAATGCTTCATCATAACCAAATTTTTTTGATAATAATTTGTAATATTCATCAGGAATTGGCCATAAGGATTTTGGAATGTCAAATTTTTCAAGAGATTCGACTCTATCGCCCCTGAAACTTTCAATTTCTCTAACTTTTTGAAATCGATATGCAGTAAGAAGATAACGAACGTCATTAGAGGCGTAAAGTAATTTTTCAACTATCCCACATTTTGAAAGAGATTTTTCTATGCCAAGTCTAATTAAATCTTTTTTTGATTTTTCATCCTCTCCAAAGATATCTTTAGATATTTCAGCAATCTTAACTGGTCCCATTTTTTCAGAAGATAGTTTAGCAATTGAGAAGATGATTTTATGTGTAAGCAAGTCTTTAGAGGATTCTTCAAGGTATTTGAAACAGTTTTCTTTTAAATTTTTTATCTGAATTATTCGTTCAAATAAGTCATTTTCCTCAAACAAATTTTTCACTCTTTACAAGATTTCAGATAAAACTCACAAAAAAAGGTATAAGTTAATTTTTACGTCTATTCATAAAATACATAAGCCCATAAGATTTCTACTAATCAGAATCAAAGTATGTAGTTGCATTTGAACACGCATCTTGTTAAGTAAAAATTTTAAAAAATAATTCATGAAACTAGTAGGACAAACAAAACTACCACATGGAATAGTATACCACTATTCAAATTGTTCTGGCAATATAGAATCTCATTTTATTGAGTCAGACTAGATGCGAATACATTGATTGTATTCCATCAAATAACACATTTTTCATTGTTTTTACTAAATTTACAATTACATTCATCTGTTCTTGAATTATCATGTCCTTATTTTTTAGGTTATTTTCAAGTTCTAAAATTCTTTTTTCAAGATTCTCAATTGTATTAAATTCCCTTTGAGAATCTTTGAGAAATTCATCAGAAAGATTGGTCTTGACAGGTGTTTCAGACATTATTTGATCTAGTTTTTCTACAAGTATTTGCTCTCTATCTACACCATCATAAGCCCATAATGGATCATTATACAATGCGATGCAGCTAGTAACCATTTGTGCATTCTTTTGTAGTCTAAAAGTTGCTTCATCTAAGAATTTGTATGAAGCATGCCAATCATTACATCTTTGAAGATTTTGTTGTTTTATTTTTAATTCATTTAGAGCTTTTGCAGTTAATGGTTTTTCTGCATATAAGCTTCTGATTTCAGATGAGCAATTTCTCTTGTTGACTGTCTTTTCTGCTTCGGTCATATCTTTATCTTCTGCAAATTTTTTTTCACACTCTAAGATTTCTTGCCAAATTTTTTCTTCTTGTTCATCAGAATGAGTATTTTGTGCATAAACTGGTGCTATCGAGACAACTAATAGAATCATGAGTATTATTGGCAGATGCCTCATTACAAAATCCCAGTAGAGTTTGCATATAACCAACGCGTAGAAATTATCAGTGTCTTCTATGAAAAATTGTGCTTATATTTTGTAATAGATGAAAAATTAATTGATACCAAGTCCGATGGTTTCACTAAAGTAATATCCAGCTAAAATTGTTCCAGCAGACCAAATACAAGAACCAACAAATGTATACAACACAAACTTGGGAATGCGCATCTTTAACAGTCCTGCAGGAATTGAGATCATCTCCCTCATTACAGGAACCATTCTTCCTAACAATACTGCCTTGTCTCCATACTTTTCAAACCAAATCTCAACTCGTTCTAATTTTTTGTCTGAGACTTTTACATATCTTAGATAACGAAGTAGAGCAAATCGTCCAAGTTTTAATGCAATCAAGTAAATTATTGAAGTTCCAATGGTTGCACCAGTTGCACCAAGAATTATCATAGGAATGACACCTATCAACGAAATTCCTTGTTGTGAGGCTAGAAATCCTGCAGTAGGAAACACTGCAAGCGTAGGAATTGGTGGAACTATGGTCTCAAGCAAGGCTGCTAGAAAAATTCCTTCATAGAGGTGCGTTCCTAGAAACTCGGCAATCCATACTAAAAATGAGTCAAATGGTTCCATTTGATTCTGGCAATGAGATCCTACTAAATTACTTTATGTATGCAAAAAGCTTGTGTAAAAGGAGAATACAGACAGAGGGTATTATATTTTAGAGTCGTATTATCAACATGGAAATAAAATGTGACATGTGTGGCAAAGAATGTACTGGAATGTACAAAAATTTCTGTACATTTGATTGTCTTTATGCTGCTATGGAAAAAATAAAAAAAATTAAAATTAATTCATTGTTCTGATCTGTTTTTCAGTATCTCTGATAAAGTCTTCATATTTCATAATCTGTGTTGTTAAACGAAATGCATTCATTTGATCTTCATTGTCTTTAGAACCTAAGTAAGGTTTTCTTAATTCCATCAATCTTTGCTGTTCTTCTGTGGCTTTTAGAATGTCATTTCTAAGATCTTCAGTTGTTGCCATGTATACTATACGTGAATTTTAGATTTAAGAATTTCATTCAGTTTTAAAAATGAAAAGCTCTGTTTTAAATAATTTAAAAATGATTCAAAGTTATGCCAAGAATTTCATGGTTTGATATTCCAGCTGATGATCTACAAAGAGCTCAAAACTTCTACAAAGAAGTCTTTGATTGGAAGTTTGAGAAATGGGATGGTCCAATAGATTACTGGATGGCAACAACTGGAACTAAAGAACCTGGAATCAATGGAGGGTTATCAAAGAGAATGCCAGGTCAGATTGGAATGGTTAACACAATTAATGTTCCATCAGTTGATGAATTCTCAAAGAAGGTTTTGGAAAAAGGGGGACAATTAATTGTTCCAAAGATGGCAATTCCAAAAATTGGATGGTTTGTGCAATGTACAGATACGGAAGGAAATGTTTTTGGAATTATAGAGATGGACGAGAAAGCAGAGTAAGACCACCTAAATTAATAATCAGATAACTCTAAAATCAATAATTGAGTTACAAATTTTTAGATCATGCAACTGATGCTATAATTGAGGTTACTGCAAAAGATATCAAAGAAGCATTCTCAGTCACAGCTAATGCAGTGATTAATCTGACACTTGATCAAGACAAGGTAGAAGAAAAAGATCAAAAAGATTTTTCAGCAAAGGGAAAAGATTTGAGATATTTGTTATTTAGTTGGATTGAAGAGATAACTTTTGTTCTAATAACGGGTGGATTTGCAATAAAGAGAGTTGAGTTTGATATTGAGAAAAATGAAGGTTACAAGATTTCTGCAAAGGCATATGGTGAACCTCTTGATTTTCATAAACACAATTTCAAGGTGGAGATAAAGGCTCCTACGTTTTATGATATGGAAATCAAAGAAAATGAAGGAGTCTACATGAGATTTTTGCTTGATTTGTAAATTTTGTGAATAATTCTTTGCACAAAACAAGAAGAAGTTATACGTGTTTTTTAAAAATCAATATTGAAGAACAATATTGTGCGCACAAGGCTAACATGGTTTGCAGTATTTTCGTTATTTGTATTAATGATGATGCCAGCATATGCAAATGTTACATCATTATCATTAGAAAAGAGCTTTTACACTACTGATGAGACGTTTACATTTGTTGGAGAACAGGAAAATAAAGAACAAGTCTATGTTATAATTCGTGATGGGACAGGAGATTACAAAGGAATATTATCAGATATTAATCCAGATGAAGGAAAATTTTCTGTAATTCCAAGAGATGTTTCGTTGTTCTTTAAGAATCAAGGCACCTATAATGCTACAGCATTTACTAACAATCAAACAGAGAATAATGGAATTACAATACAATTAGAATTTGATGGAACAAAATTATTTGAAGTTCCTAAAGCTGTGTTACAACTAAACAGTATTTCAGATAAAACAGTAGAAGTAGAAAAAACAATCTCATTTACAGCTAGCATTACTGATAGTTCAATTGAAGGAGCAATTTTTAGTTTAGATAATGCACCTTCAGGTGCTGTAATTGATTCAAGTTCTGGAAAATTTGTTTGGACCCCATCAAAATCCCATGGAAATATCCAAGATGTTTTTTATAATTTTGATATTGTTGTAAACAAAGGAAGTCAGGAAGATAGAGAAAATATCACAATTACCGTAAAGCAAGCATACGTTGAACCAAAATCTGAACCGGATCCTAAACCCAAATCAGAACCTGAACCAAAAGTTGAACCCAGAGAGCTTGGACTAGCACCATTTGTTGATGAAACAAAAGATCCACAGAGTTATGTTGATAGATACAATTCTGAAGCAAGTTACAAAAAGTGGTTTGATGATAATTATCCAGAATATTCTTCAATTTATGAGGCTGTAGGACTGGAAAAACCACTAGATATTCCAGCACCATTTGTTGATGAAACAAAAGATCCACAGAGTTATGTTGATAGATACAATTCTGAAGCAAGTTACAAAAAGTGGTTTGATGATAATTATCCAGAATATTCTTCAATTTATGAGGCTGTAGGATTAGAAGAGCCTAAAGAATTAGCACCATTTGTTGATCCAAATCTAGATCCACAATACTATGTTGATAGATACAATAATGAAATAACATACAAGAAATGGTTTGATAAGACATATCCAGATATTACAATTTACGAAGCAATAGGACTAGAAGAACCAAAAATTGTAGAACCAGAGTTTGGTGAGTGTGGTGAAGGCACAAAACTAGTTGATGGTAAATGTACAGTTGTTTTAACAAAAAATGAGGGCGGAGGATGTCTAATTGCAACTGCAGCATATGGATCTGAGATGGCACCACAAGTTCAATTCCTAAGAGAGATTCGCGACAATCAGCTAATGAACACTGCATCTGGTGTATCATTTATGACAGGATTTAACCAATTGTACTATTCTTTCTCACCATACATTGCTGATTTAGAACGTGAAAATCCAGTATTCAAAGAAGCTGTAAAAATTGGAATCACCCCATTATTATCATCTTTATCTATAATATCACTAGCTGAGTCAGACTCTGAAGTTCTAAGTTATGGCATTGGTGTTATCTTGTTAAACATTGGAATGTACTTTGTAGCACCAGCTATGGTGTTTTATGGAATAAGAAAATTTAGACCAGTTAGGTTTTAATCACAATACTTTTTTCACCTCATCATGGGAAAGCTTGGCAGAAATCTTAGGATCTGTGGAGATTGTGGCATTGTATATACTTCTGTTAGTTTTACAAAGTATATTGATCAGTGTCCAATGTGCAAATCAAAGAGATTTGAGGCAATTCCAATAAAATCAGAAGATGACTAAATTCAATTGAATTCAAAATAAAATAGATTTTTTAATAGAACAGATTTTTTAAAAACATTGTCTGAAGATCCAGAGATTGAGAGAATAAAGCAAAGGAAATTAGAAGAAATGCTCAAACAACAAAACCAGCCCAAAATTGAGCCTGGAATAACAGATTTGAATGAATCAAACTTTGATCAAATTGTTTCAGATGAGAACCCAACACTAGTGGATTTTTGGGCAGAATGGTGTGGACCATGTAAGATGATGCATCCAGTATTTGAGAGTCTTGACAAAAAATATCCCAAAGTAAAGTTTGCAAGAGTAAATGTTGATAACAATCAAAACATAGCAATGAGGTTTGGTGTTCAATCAATTCCAACATTTATCATGTTCAAGTCTGGATTAGTAGTCGATCAGATGATGGGTGCAGTAGGTGCTCCTGGAATTCATATGATTTGCAAAAAATATTCAAACTAGTAAGCGTAAATTGGTTCTTTTTCTCGTTGAATTCTAACTATATCGTTTAGAACTTGTTGTTCTTCAGGACCAAGTTTATGCATGAATTTGTTTAGTAACTGTTTTGCTTCATGTGATGGTGGGAATGTGTAGAATACGTCTTCTTCAAAGATTTGTCTGCCAATGGTAACATCTTGAACAGAGCAAGCTACTTCATCTCCAGTTTTAGCTGATGGAACTGTTTTTTTATCAAGTTGAAGTTGGTGTATAGTTCCAACTTTTTTGCCATCCATATTCATAAAAGGAATTTTGTGTTTTAAAGTTCCAACATCTACACGAATTCCAAATACTGCGGGATTATTATTTCTAAAAGTATGCCCTTTAAGGAAAGTAAATTTTGAGATAGGAGTTAGTTCTGCAAATATTGCGTCTTCTTCGTGTGCAGTATCTTCTTCAACCCATGCATTATAATTGTCAATTAAACTATAGATTACTTTATCTTCAAATACTTTGATATGACTTGTCTCTGATTCTTCTTTTGCATCAGGTAATACTTTGACATTAAATGCTAAAATAATTCCTAGATGTCTATCTTTTTCTTTTATTGCTTTTGCTTCCATAACATCTCGTCTATTAACAGGACCAATGTCAGCTTTGGCTACAGGAACTTGTGAGCGTTTAAGCATCTCAACTATTGCCTCAAGGGAGCCTATGGTATCACATTTGAGGATAATTCCATTAGTTTCAGTATCTATGAACATGGACTTCATCTCAGATTCAATGAGTTTAGTAAATTTTTCAATCTCTTGTTCATTTGATGCAACATATAGAGTACTTCCAGGAAGAACTCCTTCAAGTTCAGGTGATGCTATTTTTAGTCCTGCAGCTGCATCAACTTGTATAACAGGTTTAAACTTGTCTCGAGGATCTCGCATCTCATCAAGAGGTTTTGGTAATAGTATTGCTTTTGGTTTTGTAGCAATTACAGAATCTCGTTTCGCAACAACAATACTATCTTCTTTTTTTATTGATCCATCAATTAGAATAATGTTGGCAGTTTGTCCCAATCCAACTTCATCATTTACTTCTAAAACAATTCCACGTGGATCTTTTTCTTCCTGATCTAGTCTTTTTTGCAGATATTGTTGAGTTAAACCTACCAAAACACTTAGCAGTTCTGGAATTCCAACGCCAGAACGAGCAGAGATTGGAACAATTGCAACTTCAGATTTGAAATCTTTTACTCTGTAAAATGCCTCTGATTGATAACCCAGAATAGAAAGAGTTCCTACTACATCATAGATCTTTTGATCAAGATCTGCCTGGATTGATGCATCTTGTTCTTTGATTGCCTGTGAGATAAATTGAGATTCAGATTTTCTCCAACCAGAAAGTTGATCACATTTGTTTAGTGCAACAACAAAAGGAACTTTTCTGCTCTGTAAAATTTTCAAACTCTCATTTGTTTGTGGTTGAAATCCACGATTAACATCAACTACTAAAATTGCAATATCAGCTGCAGAACCTCCGCGGGAACGAAGGTTTGTAAAAACTTCGTGTCCTGGAGTATCAATAACTAAAATTCCTGGAACTTTATTTTCTGATTCTTCTAGTTTTTTGTATAATACACCACATGTTTTTTTGATAGTTTCAGTAGGAAGAAAACTTGCACCAATATGTTGAGTAATTCCACCTGCTTCTCTGCCCTGAACACCTGTACCACGAATTCTATCTAAAAGAGATGTTTTACCAGAGTCTACATGACCTAAAACTGCCACTATGGGCTGACGAATTTGCAAATCAGATCACTCAAACGCTACCCTCGACTCGTGATCAAAACTTTCTTGTGAATCTGATGCATGAATAATGTTATCAGTAAATCCTAATCCATAATCGCCTCTAATGGAACCAGGAACTGCTTCAAATGATTTAGTTGCACCAATCATAATTCTGGTAGTAGCAATTGCATTATTTCCTTCAATGATTGCAGCAACAACAGGTCCTGATGTGATAAATGATGTAAGTTCACCAAAGAAAGGTTTGTCTTTGTGAACATCATAAAATTTTTCTGCTTGTTCTTGAGAAAACGTAAACATCTTTAGTTTTAAAATTTTAAATCCCTTTCTTTCAAACCTTGATACAACTTGGCCAACTAGATTTCTAGCTACTGCGTCTGGCTTTACAATGAATAGAGTTTTTTCAGCCAATTTTACTTTCTTCTAATTCCGCCTTTAACGTGTTTTTTTGTCCATTTTAGTTTTCTTGGATCACGTTTTAGTTCTAGTGCATTTTTTTTACATTTTGCTGAACAAAACCAAAGAACAGTTCCATCATTTTTAGCAAGCATTGTACCAGAACCTTTGGCAACAGGTCGGTCACAAAAATTACATGGTTTTACTAAAAGACTCATCTAAACACCTACTTGATCTTTTTTGCTTCTCTCTCTGTTTCTCTTAGCATTAGAATCTCACCTAATCTAACAGAACCTTTTACATTTCTTGTAAGAATTCTCCCCTTATCTTTTCCAGTAAGAACTTTAACTCTAACTTGAATTACTTCTCCTGCGATACCAGTTCGTCCAACAATTTGAATTATTTCAGATTGAACTACTTCATCAGTTGTAGTGCTCATTGATCAGTCTTTCCACCTTTGATTTTAGCAATTGATGATACAACTTGATCTACTATGTGTTGTGCATCACCGGCATCTAGAATTGCTGCAGCGGCAGAAGTAATGTCAATACCTAATGACTTGCCTAATTCTTGTTTACTTGGAACAAATGCAAATGCTGCATTTTGTTCCTCGCATAGAATTGGAAGATGAGCTACTACCTCTGGTGGTTCAACATCTTCAGCAATTACGATTAGTTTACTAGTACCACGCTCGATTGCCTTTGTGGCTTCGTTTGTTCCTTTCTTTACTTTACCGCTGGTAGAAGCTACTCTAACGGCCTCTAAGATAGGACTAACGAGGTCTTCTGGCGTCTCAAATTTAACATAATATGCTTTTCCCATACTTCGTCACCCTAAGGTTCATTCTCCATTCCCTACATCCTTTCGTTTGGTTTTAAAAGTGTTATCGGGAAATGATAGAGTTTACTTTTTGGATATATTCGGACATTAAACTATCTAGCTTCTCCTGATTGTCAGCTTCTGCATATACTCTAATGATTGGTTCTGTTCCACTAGGTCGTATCATTACCCAATTTTTAGGATCAATTGTAATTTTGATGCCATCAGTTGTATCAGAATTTGGAAATTCCTCTTTTAGTGAAGAAATCAGTTTTTCCACATTTTCAGGAGAACATGGAACTTTGCCTTTGGTTGTAAAAGAAGTTGGCAAGCTGGCAATTTCTTCTGATAATGACTTTCCTTCAGCCAATAATTCAAGCATCAAGGCCAGAGTCATACAGCCGTCTCTGACCTGATTGTGTTTACCATACATGAAACCACCATTTTCTTCAAATCCTATTAACGCATCAGTTGGGACCATCTTTCTTGATACCTCTACGCTTCCTACTTTGGTGCGTACAACTTTTGAATCAAATTTTTCAGCCAATGTTTCAATGTTAGATCCAGAGTTCAAACAAGTAACAATCAAAGAGTTTGGATTTTTCTTTAGTATATGTCGAGTAAGAAGTAATGCAGACTTGTCACCAGTTAAGATGTCTCCTTTGTTGTCACAAAAAATACTTCGATCACCATCACCATCAAATGCAATTCCTACATCAGCATTATTTTCAATTACTATCTTTGAAAGATCTGAAAGATTCTGTGGCGTTGGTTCTGAACCACGTCCTGGAAATGTTCCATCAAGTGTTTGGTTTACAAGAAATATTTCACAATGTAGCATCTTACAAAAGTCAGGTGCAGATACTATTTGCGCTCCGTTTCCTAAATCTAAAACAACTTTGAAATTTTTTGATTCTATTAGTTTGGAATTAATCTGCGATGTAACTCCTTTAAGATATGTTCTAATTGTTCTCTCTTCTTTTCCTGTAGTACCCCAGTTTTTGGGATTTTTTATCCAGTTTTTTTGTAGGTAGATATTCTCAATTACTAATTCATCATCTCGTGAAATCTCAACTCCATCTCTTGCAGCAGGTTTAATTCCATTATACTGAGGAGGGTTATGAGATGCAGTAATCATTATTCCACCAGAATACCCCAAAGTCTTTACAGCAAATTCAAGACAAGGTGTTGGAATGATTCCTGCAATATTGCAATCAATTCCAATTGAATTAAGAGTAGAACTTACAACTTTACAAATTACAGAACTTGATTCTCTTCCATCATAACCAATCAATATTGGTCCTTTCTCAAAATAAGTTCCAATAGCTAATGTCATATCATGAACAAATTCTAATGTAAAATCTTCAGAGAATACTCCACGAATTCCATTTGTTCCAAAAAACTTTGCCACAACATTATGCAATAATAGATAAATTTGTGTTTAATGGCAGGTTCGTTGCGGGAGTCGCCCAGCCTGGTCAAAGGCGTAGGGCTTAGGACCCTATCTCTTAGGAGTTCGTGGGTTCAAATCCCACCTCCCGCACCATTTTGATTTCTGTGAATGATTAATAATGAGAAAATCTTCAACAAACAAAGTCATGAAAAAGACAGTAGTTGGAATTACAGTAGTTGGTAAAGATAGAGAAGGAATTGTTGCTGCATTTACAAATTTTGCATTTTCTAAAGGTGGAAACATTGAGAAAGTAAACCAAAATGTAATCAAAGGTCTTTTTGGTATGTATCTAGAAGTTTCTTTTTCAAAAGCAATCGATGTAAAGAAATTTGATTTAGAGATTCAGAATCTGGCTAAAAAAGAGAGGATGGATGTAAGTACACATCATGAAACAAACTCTCAGAAAAATATTGCAATATTTGTAACAAAAGAATCGCATTGTCTTAAAACAATTCTTGCAAACTCCAGATTACTCAAAGGAAAGATCTCAGTAATAATTGGTACAGAAAAGACATTAGAACCTTTGGCAAAAAAATCAAAGATTCCATTTGTTACTGTTACTGAGAAGAATCAAGAAAAAGCAGAGCAAAAAATAATCGAGATATGCAAAAAGCACGATATTGATTTGATCACACTTGCAAGATATATGAGAATTCTAAGCCCTAACTTTGTTTGGAGATACCCAAATAGAATTATCAATATTCATCCATCAATTTTGCCGGCATTTCCTGGAGCGCTAGCATATGCCCAAGCTTTTGAACGTGGAACAAAGATTGTGGGTGTTACTTCTCATTATGTCACTGAGAACTTGGATCAAGGACCAATAATCTTCCAAGATTCTTTCAAAGTAGATCCAAATGATACGCTAGAAAAAATAAAGGCCAAAGGACAAAGATTAGAAGCTGATACCTTGCTCAAAGCAATGAAGATGCATCTTGAAAACAAACTAGAAGTTCGTTGGAGAAAGGTTCACATCAAATCCAAGTGAATCCAATGACAGATATCAAATCCCAATTAGATCCTAATCTTAGAAAATCAATTAAAAAGAAAAACCAAGTTGCAGTACTTCCGATAGGCTCAATTGAACAGCATGGGCCACATTTACCCATCTCAACTGATTCAGAAATTGTAACTGAGGTTGCAAAGAGACTATCTAAAAAGAAGGGATATCTTCTGCTTCCATCATTAATCTACGGAGTTTCATTTGAGCATGCACCATTTTTTCATTTGAGTATTAGAGAATCAACATTACGTACTGTTCTAACTGATTTATGTTCATCATTATTAACAAATAACATCAAAACAATCTTCATAATTAATGGTCATCATGGAAATCAAAAATCAATTAAAAACATTGATGTAAAACTCAAGAAACTCTCAAAAAATAAACTCAAGGTATTTCCATTATCTTATTGGCATTTTATGAAGAGAGAGTTTGATCATGCTGGATTTGTAGAGACATCATTAATGCTTGCAATTTCAAAGAATGTCAAAATGAAATTAGCAAAGAAAGGTCTAATCACAGATAAAATGACAAAACAAGAAATCAAAAGACTTGGAAGACTAGCTAGTCAATCATTTCCAAAAGCAACAAGGAATGGGGTTTGGGGCGATCCTACCAAAGCAACAAAAAAAGATGGACAGAAGATTTTAGCTGAAATCACTAAAAATCTTGGAAAAAAGTGTCAAACTTGCCTTACTGGGCGTAGCTCATAGTTTCACCAATGGAAATTTAATATAATCCCTCAATATCAAAGCCAATAAGTGAAATAGATGTCCGTTGATATGGCAGTAAAAGTACTGGATGAGAGTATCAATCAAGTTGTATTGATAAAACTCAAAGGTAACAAAACAATTAGAGGAAATCTACTTGGTTTTGACCAACACATGAACCTGCTACTCGATTCTTCAGAGGAGATCCCCACTGAAGGCGATTCCAAAGGCCTAGGAACCATTGTTGTCAGAGGAGACAATGTAGTTATGATATCTCCTCCACCAGCACAGAATTAGGTGATTTGAGATGACAAAAGGTACAACATCCATGGGTGGTTTTACAAAGAAAAAAGTTCACATCAGATGTAGAAGATGTGGTAAAAACTCACTCCACAAGCGTCATCACCAATGTGCAAGTTGTGGATTCCCAGATGCCAAACGTAGAAAGTATTCTTGGATCAAATGGTATACATAGATGCAAGAGATTGCCCTTATTCTTAGTTCATTAGCAGGTGTAGCTACAGCAGCTGCTGTACGAAAAATGCCAAAAGACAAAAATCAATTACTTAGTCTTGGTGCTAGTTCACATATTAAAAATCAAATAAACACCCTAAAAATTGAAAAAGATATTCTTACTAAAACAATTTCAAGATTATACCAAACAGACTCTGAATTCTCTAAAATTCAGAAAGATAAGCTGTTGTTAAAGTATCAACATCAACTAGGAATCATTTTAGCTAAACTAGAAAAACTTGAACAAGCAAGTAAACATCCTGATTTAGGTCCAGTAGGAGATGGTTTAATTACTTTGATGGATCAAAAATTATCAAAACTTGATGAAAGATTGTATGAGATATCATCAAAGATGGCAAGTTCAAAAGTTGAAACGCCAAAAGTAAAAGAACCTGAAGTAAAAAAGCAAGAATTAAAACAAAAAACATCAAAACAATTCAAAAATACATTCAACTTTGAAAAACCAAAACAAACAAAGATTGAACCAATTGAGATTCCAGCAACAAAATCAAGGCAATCAATTGAATTAACAACTTTAACAAGTGTTTCAAGAGGGGAATCAAAATTCTCGTTCTTAGAAAAACCAAAAGAGATTGTAAAACCAATCCCAAAGACAATTCAAACCGAATTGATCCAACCAAAAGAAGAGATAGTAAAAGAGATTGTTCAGCCAAAACAAAAAGTTGAAGATAAAATAGAGATCATACAGTCAGTTACTAAAGAACCAGAGATAAAATTAGAAGATAAACCTGATATTAACAAAGAAGTTGCAAAGATTACTGAACACAAAGCACTTCCAGAACCACAAGAAAAACCAAAACCAACAACATTAGACGATGATTTTGATGATGGGGATGATGATTTAGATAAAATCAAAGGCAACATCATGAAGGTTCTATCAAAGCTTGATCAAGCAGAGGTAGAATAATTGTCCTATGATAATGCCATAAAGGCATTGTCTAATGATGCATTAAAGTATGTCAAAGACTATTCTATAATTGGATTAGGAAGTGGAAGAGCAGCAACTACACTTGTAAAATCACTTTCAAAACTAATCGAAATAAAAGGTTATCATATTGTTGGTATTCCAACATCACTGCAGATAAAACAAGTAGCAGAGCAAGGTGGAATACCTCTTGTAGAAGCTGATCAAGTAGAGCATATTGATGTTGTATTTGATGGAGCAGATCAAATTGATTCACAAAAGTTTGTTATCAAAGGTGGTGGTGGTGCTTTATTACGAGAAAACATCTTGTTTAATCTTGCAAAAAAAGTTGTAGTTATGGCAGATAAAACAAAATTTGTAAAAAATTTTACAAGAACTGTTCCAGTTGAAGTTCATCCACTTGCAAGAAATTCTGTAACAAATTCTATCAAAAAACTTGGAGGAAAAGCTAATGTACGTTCACTTGATAGAGGTTATCCGTTCTTTACAGAAAATGGAAACATAATCTTAGATTGTGATTTTGGTACAATAAAGAATCCAAAAGTGTTAACTCAAAAAATTAAGCAAATTGCAGGAGTTTTAGAGTCTGGAATATTTCTTAGAAAACCAGATGTAATTTACAGGGCTAAAACAGGCGGTAAATTCGATATTCTCTAGAAAAATTTTGTAATAATTTAGCTTTCTGGATCTTCGTGTTCTCTATCTCGTCCACAATGTGGACATATTGTTTGATTTTGGTATAGTTGTTTTCCACAATTTCTACATGATTGAGGTTTCATGGAGTCATTACTATTATATTGAATTTAAAGGACTTGTAAAATCTAAAGTGTAATATTTTTAAATTACTAGAATAGATTTATCTTTTTGAATCTCTAAATGTTTTTAGCTAAAGAGGACACCATGAGGCTTGGTTTGGTTTTTCTCAAATCCTCATTAGTTGTTAAAATTTTGAATTATTTGATATTTTTACGAACTAATTGATTTACAACGCTAGAAAAACTTACTGAATCATTAGATTCCTTGATGAGTTTTGCTTGTTTTTCCCGTAATTTTTTGAATATTTCATCATCAAGTACCATTGTGATACGTTTACCCATCAATTTTAGTAATTATTCCATTCTTTTATACTGTTCTACTTTTTCAAACGGACACAAAAGTCTACTAAGAAACAAACTGAAAACGATCTTCTTTGTATCCTTCTTGTAGTTTGCCTTCTATTGGAATGTGATTTCCACAGTATTTGCAGCAGTTGTTTTTATCTAGATTCCATTCTCTAATGCTAAACCCATAGCGGTTTACAACAATTTCATTGCATTCAGAGCAGTACGTATGTTCCCATTTATGACCAGGAACATTTCCTAGATATACGTACTTCAGTCCTTGTTCTTTTGCAACTTGGTAATGCTTTTCCAAAGTTTCAACAGGAGTACTAGGATAATCCATCATTTTGTAATCAGGATGAAATCTCAAGAAATGAATTGGCATCTCAGGTCCAAATTCATCGTAAATAAATTTCGAAAGTTTTTTTGCATGCTCTAAATCATCTCCAACTTTAGGTACAATCAGATCGGTAATTTCAAGATGAATTTTTGTTTTATCTCTAATTTCTAAAACTGTATCAAAAATTGGTTGTGGATCAGGTACTCCAATGAATTTTCTTGTAAATTCTTTCTCGGCATTTCCTTTAAAATCAACAGTAATTCCATCAAGAAACTGATTCATCATTGAAACTGATTGTGGAGTATCATATCCATTTGATACAAAGACGTTGAACAATCCTTTTTTTCTTGCGGCAATTCCACAATCTTTTGCAAATTCAATAAAGATAGAAGGTTCATTGTATGTGTAGGCTATTCCATGCGCCCCAAATTTTATGGCAGTATTTACAACATCATCAGGAGTCATATCAATCCCTTCAACTTTACGTCTTTGACTAATATCGGAATTTTGACAATATCTACAGAGCCAATTGCATCCTGTTGTTGCAATAGAGTAAACCTTACTGCCCGGCCAATAGTGTATCAGAGGTTTTTTTTCTATTGGATCAACATGGCCTGAAATAACTTTTCCATATGCATATAGCTGCAGTTTACCATCTTCGTTTCCTCTAATTCCACACAAACCAATTTGGCCTTTGCCAATCTCACAATATCGTGCACAAGCTGTACACTTTACCTTATCATTAGGAAGTTTTTCGTATAGTTCTGCTTCTTTTCCTAGAATTCTACTCAATGCTTTTTATTGGATTTTTACATATTTAACAAATATGAGAAAATCAACGCAGTTTTCTAATGAAGAAGGGGTAGAATTAGTAAAAATGGCAAGAAGAGCTGTCACAGAATTTTTAAAAAACAATTCAAAGATTAGTAATTCAGAATTTAATTCCAAGTTTGATTTTAGTTCAGGAGTTTTTGTAACACTAAACAAACAAGATTCGCTAAGAGGATGCATTGGTTTTCCAATGCCAATCAAAAAATTATCTGAAGGATTAGTTGATGCAGCTATTGCAGCTGCTACTCAAGATACAAGATTTTCTCCAGTAAATGCAGATGAGTTAGACAAAATTGTTTTTGAGGTTACAGTGCTTACTCCACCAGTTGAGATCAAAGTAAATGATCCGATGGAGTATCTATCAATTATCAAAGTTGGCAGAGATGGATTAATTGTTGAAAATGTATTCACGTCAGGTTTGCTTTTACCACAAGTTCCAACAGAATATGGTTGGAGTGCAGAAGAATTTCTTGGATATACATGTGAAAAAGCAGGGTTGGAAAGAGATGCATGGAAAGACAATACAACCAAAGTTTCAAGATTTGAAGGTGTGATATTCAAAGAAGAATCACCTAATGGAAACATAATACGAGAATAAACTATGGTGTTTTTATCAAATAATATGTAATAGTAAATTATGATTAGAGAGCCGGTGGTTGCAGGACAATTTTATCCAGGTCAAAAAGATGAATTAGAAAACATGATCAAGTATTGTTTTGAACATGAATATGGACCAGCTAGTAAATCATTAGAATCAAGTGAGAAGATTTTTGGAGTAATTTGTCCACATGCAGGATATGTTTATTCTGGACCTACTGCATGTCATTCATACAAGTCAATATCATCTCTTAGCCCAGAACTTGTAATTATTATCGGACCCAATCATTTTGGTGTTGGAAAAGATGCAGCTACTATGATAGATGCACAGTGGCAGACACCTTTAGGATTAGTTGAGGTTGACTCAGAAGCTGCAAGAGATGTTGTAGAAAAATCAAAATTCATTGAGATTGATAATTTTTCTCATTCCCAAGATCATAGTTTAGAAGTACAAGTTCCATTACTTCAATCAATTTTTTCAAATAAATTTCAGATTCTTCCTATAATCTTACGTGCACAAGATTTAGAAACTGCAAGAGATGTTGGTAATGCAGTATCTGAAATTGTAAAAAAGAAAAATGCAATAATCGTTGCATCATCGGATTTTACACATTATGAAGAAAATTCTTTTGCTCACAGTCAAGACAAAGCACTTATTGAACCGATCTTGGAGATGAATGTAGAAAAATTTTATGATGTATTAAGAAAAAGAAGAGTAACTGCATGTGGTTATGGCGCTATGGCATCTGTAATGATTGCATGCAAAAACCTTGGAGCAACAAAGGGTGAGCTTCTTAGTTATGCAACGAGTGGAGATGTCTCAGGGGATACATCTTCGGTTGTAGGATACGGTGCAATAAAATTTGTTTAATTTAGAAATTTACTTTTTTCCAAACTTTCCAATTAATGGTACAAAGACGTAGTTTGGTTGATTTTTGATTTCAATAATTCCTTGAGATGTCTTTTTTAGCAAAACTAATGATTGAGGCATGTCTCCCACAGGTGCAATTATGAGGCCATTTTCAGATAATTGTTCAAGTAATGGAATAGGAATTTTTGAACATGCTGCAGTAATTATTATTCTATCGTATGGAGATTTTTCCTGAAAACCTAAACTACCATCATTTAAAATTACATGAGCATTCTCAATTCCTAACTTTTCTAAATTTTCTCTTGCAAATTCTGCAAGTTCAGGATGTCTTTCAACTGAATAAACAGTTCCCTTTCCTACCAAGTAAGAAAGAATTCCAGTCTGCCAACCAGAGCCAGTTCCAATCTCAAGAATTTTTTGTCCATCCTTGATATCTAACCATTCTGTCATTCTAGAAACAACTCCAGGTTGAGAGATAGTTTGACCTTTCATGATTGCTAATGGTTCATTGTAATATGCATTTTCTAGTTCTAATGTTGGAACAAATTCATGTCTAGGAATGTTTTTTAATGCAGATTCAACACTAGAGTCATTAAGAAATCCTGAATCTTTTAGATCATTAATCAGATTGTTTAGTTCTACATGATAGTTGTTTTCATTATTGATTTTCTTCAACTATTTTAGATAGAATTTTTTCTCATTTAAACCGCATTGATTATTTTGAAAACAAATTGATTTTTCGCTCAACTAGATTACCATAACCTAGTTTTCCAATAACTTCAAAATCTTCTGCAACAATTTCTCCCCTAACAATTGTTTTAACTGGCCAACCTTTGAGATTTCTTCCTTCATATACAAGATAGTCAGAAAATCCTCCAAACAAATTAGTTGTTACTTTTTTTTCTTTTTTCAAGTCAATCATTGTAATGTCTGCATCAGAGTTTTTCTCAAGAGTTCCTTTTTGTGGATACATTCCAAAAATTTGAGCAGCATTTTGACTTGTAAATTGTACAAACTGTTCAAGGGTAATTCTATTTTGATTAACACCATCATTGAGCAATATAGGAAGTACAGTTCCTATTCCTGGAAATCCCGCTAGTGCCCCCCAAACATCATCTCCTCCCAGCTTTAGTTTGAGTTGATTTGCTACATGATCCGTGCCTATAGTATCAATTTGATTTCCAGATAGTGCATTCCACACTGCCTTGTTATCATTTTCTGTTCTAATAGGAGGCATGACTTTTGCAAGATATCCTTCTTGTTTTTCATAAGAGAGTGTTAGATAGTGAGGACAAGTTTCAACAAAAATTTTTGTTCCAAGTTTTTTTTCTTCTTCAATTTGTTTTAGAGCTCTCTCTGAACCAATATGAACAAAGTAAATTACACAATCATAATCTCTTCCAAATTTTGATACAGTCTTAATTGCTTTTGCTTCATATTCAGGTGAACGACTTTCAGACCATGCAGATAATCCATCTTGTTTTTTTTCTTTTGCAGTTTTAATTCCACATCCACATGATTCATAGTCTTCTGCATGAACTAATACTGGACAACCAAGCTCAGCTGCAATTTTTACAGTTTGTTCTACTATATCATCAGTAACATCTACTTGAGCTGAAACAAGTTGTGAAGAATTTGGTGGCATGTCCATGTAAACATGACCTATTTCTCCACCAAGATTCATGTAAATTTTAAAAGATGTGATTCCTTTTTCAACACAAAGAGGTATCTCTTCAATTTGTTCTGGAGTAAAAATAGAAGCATGAATTGCATAATCAACATAATGATTCTCAGATGCTGCATCAAGCTGAGCTTGTAGTGAGCTAGAAAATGGGTCTCCTAATCTTAACATTCTCATCATAGTTGTAATTCCACCAATTGCTGCAGCATGTGATTCAGTTTTTGCTGCTTCATTAATTGGAGAATACACGCCATAGTGAACATGAGTATCAATTGGACCTGGGACACAGATCAAACCATTACCATTGATTTTGTTATCACAAGCTGGAGTGTCAGTAGTGAATCCAACAATCTTGCCATCATCAATCAATAGATTCTTGTCTACCATTCCTTGTGGAAGTATAATATGTGAATCAGTAATCATAGTATCATACGTCATCAGAAAATTTCATGTCGTGCAGTCTATTATGCGTTGAGAAAATGAATAAAAATACAACTTGGAGAGATAATTAGAGGGCCGGTGTTTTAGGGGTATAATGTCTCGTTCGCAACGAGGATGTCGAGGGTTCGATTCCCTCCCGGTCCACCTTCCAGAAACTATTATACATAAATGATGAATATTATTTCTTATGGAAGTTTTTGACGGCAAAAAAGCTGCACAAGAATACATGTCAAAGCACACTCTAGCATTTTCAACTCCTGAACTAACTCTAATGAGATTTGCATTTTGGTTAGGAGATTCTGTTCCAGATCCAAACAATGAAGGAAAAGGTATTCCAAGAATGTTGACTTTTATGACAGAGCAAGACTATGAACCAGTTTTGATTGATGAAGAAAAATACGAACCATCAGGTGCAGTTCTAAGTTCTGCTACTTATGGTAATGCATACAATGAACAAAAAACAGATGGAAAGTTTTGTTCAGAATGTGGAACCAGTCTTTCAGCTACTGCAAAGTTTTGTCCTGAATGTGGAACAACTCAAGAATAAGAAAATAATTTTTTAATTTTATGCTTTAGCTCCACATTTTGTGCAGAATTTTGCATTTGGTCTTAATTCTGCACCGCATGAAGAACATCCATTTCCACTTGGTGTAACAGTTCTTCTTGGCATTAGTGATGGATCTGGTGATGGTAAAGTTCCAACTTCTCCAAATGCTTCTTGTGCAGAAACAATTCCTGGCGGTCCACCAACTGGATTTTGTGCAGAACCTGCTCTTGGTGGCATTCCCATTCCACCTGCCATACCTCCTGCCATCATTCCAGGGTTTCCCATTCCTGGCATTAAACCAGGGGATTGTGTATTGCCAGAACCAGAACCTATTGCTTTTTTCATTTCAAATATTACTTTGATTGCAAGAAATTCTAATGCAGAATATGCAACAACATAGTCACCAAGTTTTTGGAAGAACTCTTTGTCACTTAGTTGACCTTGTTTGTACATATTATTAGTATCTAAAAACGATTCATAGTATCCTTGAGATTCATCAAACAAGCTTTCTAGCTTATCAAATAACATGTTTAGTGTATCTACTTCACCAAATGACATATTCTGCCTCCATTTTTGGAATATTAATTACTTTAGGATCAAAAAAGAGGAAAAACGTGTATATGGTTTATGCAAGTGCTCTGTCAATCATACTTTTGTAGGATTCTTTAGAAGCAGCACCTACTTGTTGGCTAACTATCTCACCTTTATTAAGAATGATTAAAGTTGGAATACTAAAGACATTGTATTTTGATGCCAATTCATTAGCCTCATCAACATTAACCTTGACAAATTTTACTTTGCCATCATAGTCATTTGCCAGTTCTTCAACTACTGGTCCTACCATTCTACATGGACCACACCATTCTGCCCAAAAGTCTACAAATACGGGAATATCAGAATTTATGACATCTATTTCCCATGACTTTGTATCTGAAATTTGTGTAATTCCCATTGTACTATTGTTTTTTTGACCGTACCTAAAAATGTTCACCAGAATTTGCACCATATTTTTTGTTGGAAAAATAATTTTGATATATACTTAAATGACGTTTTGATAAATCTCAGATATGAGCTCAGAGCTTAGACTCAAAAAATTAAGAGGTTCTGGAGGCTATGTTATGGCCAATGTTACTGATGAACAACAGATGAAAGGAAACTTGGGAGGTCCTGATCTGTTTTTAGCACCAATAGGCAGACTGGATACTGAAAAAATTTCTAAACATTTCTGTAATACTTGCGAAAAAGAGTTCGAAGGCGCTCCTAAAATAGAATTTGAGAATCCTAATGAAGAAGTTGCAGAAAATCTTATTCTTGCAGAAAGAGGACAATACATCTGCAATTCTTGTAATTCTGCACTTGCAGAATATAGAGAATTCAAAAAACAAGATGAAGCTGCAGAGATCGGAAATGCAAAACCAATGGAACCGATAGCAGAATCAGCATCGCAGCAATTGACACAAAATCCACCACAACAAGTTGCACAGAGTGCACCACCAGCAGAACCAGTATCATCACAAGAGACAATTACACAACCTGGTCCAGCAACATCAGTCACTTCAATTGAAGGAAGATCAGTATATGATGAAAATGCAAACAAGATTGGAGTTGCAAAACAAGTTGGAATTGATTCTACACAGTCAATGGTTCTAGTAATAACTAAAGATGATGGAACTGAAGGAAGCGTTCCATGGAACAGCATCAAAAAGATTGGAGAAGTAGTTCTTCTAGGGAAACCAGATGAGGCTAGTCAATCTGGAACATGTTCTAATTGTGGATTTGCAAATAAACAAGGCTCTAAATTTTGTGAAGAATGTGGAACTAAGCTCTAATAGCTAGAAAGTGTGATTAATGATATTATAGGCGATAAACAATTGACAAAAAGATCCATCTCAAAAGGAGTTATCAAAGACATCATTATAGTAGGTGTCGGAGTTTTAGTTATTTGGATAGGTCTTCAAGTAGCATTTGGAACACAAAATCCATTTTATGTAGTTGCAAGTGGAAGTATGATTCCAGTGTTAGAAATTTATGATGTCTTGATAGTCCAAGGACACGAACCGTTTGAAGATATTGAGATAGGCGATATTATTGTATTTAATCGACCCTCAGATCATAATAGAGTAATTGTACATAGAGTGGCATCTATACTTAATGACGATCCTAAAACAATTAGAACAAAAGGTGATGCAAATCCAGCATCAATTCCTGGAACTGACTTTCCAATTACTGAAGAAGAATATATTGGTAAAGTTGCATACATACTTCCACAAGTAGGATATGTTACACAGATTCTAAAACCTCCCATAAACTATGTTATAATTGCAATTGTGATAGGTGTTATGATTGTAAAGCAGATGTCAAAGAAGAAAAAAGAAAAAGAACTAACATTTACAGACCCATTAGATTCAGATAATCCTGATACTATTGAAGTGTTGTCAGAGAAAAAAGAAAATGAAGAGTTTTCAAGTACTGATAAAATAGAAAAAGATTCAGAATATTCTGAACATACAGAAAAACCAGAAATACTAGAAGAAAAAAAAGACGAGCCTTTTGACGAAGTTAAGACAGACGAGAAAGAATAAATTAATTCCGTTAAAGTTCAGGCAAACAGGTTCACATGTTGCTTCAGACGAAAGCAATAGATCGTCCTGTTTGCTTGGTAACATTATTTCGTTAAATTAACTAAAAAAGAATACTAAGAAATCGTCAGTTTAAAGAGTAGAATCACTTATCAACTACCATAAAATAAAATTTCTGATTGAAATATCTGGCTGTATTTTCAATATTGCTTCTAGTTAGTGCTGCGTACGCACAAACTCCTTTTCGTGATACTGCAGGCTTGACAAAAAATGGAATAGAGTGGTGCGAAGAAAATTATCAATTGTATCAGTTTATGGGAAATGATTTTTTTGAACATCATAACCATTCTATCGAATCAAGACTGTGCGGTAATCTATACAACGATGATTTGTGGACATATTCAGGATATGATAGATATCAAAAACTAATTGAGCAAAGTAGAATTTACTATAGTTTAGAGATTCAAGAGAGCTTGCAAGAAGCTCAAGAAGGTAAAATTGATACAAAATCAGTAAACATTGAAGAGATTCCACAAAAGATTACTCAACAACAAAAAGAGTTAGAAAAATCAGAAGTTGAACCAGAATCAAATGTAATTGTAATGGAATTACCAATTGTTGAAAAACAAACTAATGGTTCAGAGGGCGGAGGATGTCTAATTGCAACTGCAGCATATGGATCTGAGATGGCACCACAAGTTCAATTCCTAAGAGAGATTCGCGACAATCAGCTAATGAACACTGCATCTGGTGTATCATTTATGACAGGATTTAACCAATTGTACTATTCTTTCTCACCATACATTGCTGATTTAGAACGTGAAAATCCAGTATTCAAAGAAGCTGTAAAAATTGGAATCACCCCATTATTATCATCTTTATCTATAATATCACTAGCTGAGTCAGACTCTGAAGTTCTAAGTTATGGCATTGGTGTTATCTTGTTAAACATTGGAATGTACTTTGTAGCACCAGCTATGGTGTTTTATGGAATAAGAAAGAAGAGAGAACTCAATGCAGAAATGAATACATTATTGCAAATGACAAATTATGTTTTAACAAAAATAAAGAATCTTTAGAGTTCTATAGAACTGAATCTTTTGTTTTGAATACTCGCTTAAAGTATTCAGATGGTTCTGATGGTTCTTCAATATCATTTTTGATTCCAGCTAGGTTTTTGGCCAAATTCTTTTTGTAGCCCACTTGCATCTGTCTTTGAATCTGAATTCTTTGTGCCTGTGGTGAACCTGCACCATGCATAGATTCTGTAAGATATCCAACTGCATTTCTACCTAAAGTCATATTTTCAATCAGTCTAAGAATTCTCATTCTATTTTCAACATCAACTCCTTTTCTACCTGCAAGATATTTTTTGAGTAATGGTCCCGCTTCTGGATGTCTAAAGTCTTTCTCAGAAGGAAGAGTTACTACTAATCCACCTGCAATGTCTTGTGCAAGTCTACTAATTTCATATGGGAATCTAGTTACATTGTGTTTGCAAACTTGTGCAAGCATATCATCATTAAGATAAACACCTGACTTCATCTTTTGCCCTTGATGAGATGATGCAATACCTGCAGCAAAGATTGTTTCGTTGAGATGAGTCATCTCAATAATTTTATCTTTAATGTGAGAAACTTTTGGAACGCCATTATAGTCTGCAATTGTAGCAGCTGCTCCAATGAGTACATCACCAAGTCCTGTTTTGCATACATAACTACGTCTGTGATAACAAGTAAAACGTTCTATCAACATAGATGCAAATTCATATTCACCATTCATGAAAACTTTGTCCCATGGAATAAACACCCTATCTAAAATTATCAAGGCTTCTTGTCCACCATATTTCGCATTGCCATCATCAATATCGCCTTCTTCCATACTTCTAGTGTCACATGACTGTCTACCATAGATGTAGGTAACTCCTTTTGCATCTGCTGGAATTGCACCAACAACTGCCCAGTCTTTGTCATTTTCTGTCAATCTAACTGTGGGCATTAAGATTATCCAATGTGAATTAATACAACCAGTTTGGTGTGCTTTTGCACCGGATACGTAGATTCCTTTTTCATCTTTATCTACAATTCTTGTAAATAAATCTGGATCATCTTGTTCTGAAGGCCCTTTACTTCTATCACCTTTAGGATCGGTCATTGCACCACCAATTACAAGATTTTCTTTTTGAACCATCTTTACAAATTCTAAGAATTTTTGATGATAGTCTGTTCCATGTTTTTCATCTATCTCAAATGTAGTAGAGTGTAAGGAGTTCAATGCATCCATTCCAACGCACCTTTGGAAACATGTTCCAGTATTTTGTCCAAGTTTTCTTTGCATTTTATTTTGTAAAACTAAATCTTCTGCACTTTCTGCAATGTGTAAAAATCGATTAACCCTCAATCCAGTAAGTGATGAATCAGCAGATGCTAATGCTTCTTCACGTACTGCAAGATCATAAGTTTCTGCAACTGCATTAATTGATGGTCGAATCATTGGATGATCGACTGGTTCTTTAACTAATTCTCCAAATAGGTATACTTTGAGATCACGGCCTCTAAGACTTTCAATATAATCATCTCCGGTTCTAATTGTCTTTAAGACATTAGCCATGTACAATATTCATTTTTATGTCGTATAAATATTGTAAATAGGCACAGCTAAGTTTAGGAATAAATTGCGATCATAATCCTATTCGAACATCTAGAATACGACAGCCCTTGTCTTTTTCCATGACTAGTACAGGATTCATATCTAATTCTTTGATCTCTTTGAAATCAGATACTAGTTGGGATAATCTTTGAATACATTCAGATAGTTTTGCAATATCTGAAGGTTTTTCTCCTCTTACACCTTGTAGAAGTTTTTGTGTCTTAATTGATGCAATCATATCGTCGGCTTCTCCATCAGTAACAGGTGCTAGTTTGAATGTTACATCTTTTAGAACTTCTACATAAATTCCTCCCATTCCAAGCATAATTACTGGACCAAATCCAGGTTCTAGTTTTGAACCAATAATTAGTTCTTTACCGCCTTTTACCATCTCAACAATCAAGACACCTTTGATCTCTGCTTTCTTGTTGTATTTTTTAGCGTTTTTGATAATTGTCTTGAATGCATCTTTTATTTCTGCATCATTTGTCAAGTTTACTTTAACACCACCAGCATCTGATTTATGAATAATTTGTGGTGATGCAATCTTCATGACAACAGGATAACCAAGCTTCTTTGCAATTTTTACTGCTTCAGATTCATTTTTTGCAAGTGCACTAGCAGGCAATGGCAATCCATATGCTTTGAGAACTTCTTGTCCTTCTTCTTCTAGAAGATTTGGACGTTTTTCTTTTTTGACCTTATCAAATATCTTTTTTGCTTTTGCCTTGTTAACTTTGAATTTAGTAATTTTTCCAGTTGGAGCTTTAACCCAATTAGAAAATCTAATCATTGCAGCAAGTGTTCTAATGGCACCTTCTGCATATGTATAATATGGAACGTTTCCATCAGCTAATATTTCCCTATTAGTAATTCCTTCATCTAATCCCATCAAACTTGCAAGCATTGTCTTTTTGTATTTCTTTGACATATCAACAATTACTTCAGCTAATTTATCATAATCTAGAGTTCCAGAAGGAGTACACATTGAGATAACAGAGCCTACTTTTGGATGTTTTAGAACACGATCCAAAACATTATGGAATCTATTAAAATCAGCATCTCCTACAATATCAACAGGATTTCTAGAGCTACCCCAAGGTGGAATTACTTCATCAATCCTTTTTCTAATACTTGTAATGTCTGCCATCTTAATTTTGGCTTTCGAACATGCGTCAGTTGAAATGATTGCAGGACCACCAGCATTTGAGACAATTACAAGATCACCAGATGAAGGAAGTGGTTGTTTAGAAAATGCTGTAGCATAATCAAATAGTTCTTCCATTGTATCAACTCTAATTGCGCCAGATTGTTTTAGTAAGGCATCATAGATTTCATCGGAACCCATCAAGGCTCCAGTATGAGACATTGCTGCCTTTGCGCCTTCAGGACTACGTCCTGACTTAAGAACAAGAACTGGTTTTTTGAGTTTTTTAGTAATATTTTTACAAACTTTCAGGAACTCTTGACCATCGCCCATGTCTTCAAGATACATTACGATAACTTTGGTTTGTTTATGATTTGCAAGAATCTTTAGAACATCAACTTCGCTCATTGCAGCTTTATTTCCAAGACTAACTACTGCAGAGAAACCAATTCCTTGAGCGCTGGCATCTTCAACTAATGCTGCACAAATTGCACCACTTTGAGAAACAAGTGCAATTTTTCCAGATTTTGGTGTAACTTTAAGAAATGTAGAATTCATCATTGTCTTTGGATCAAGATTCATTATTCCAAGACAGTTTGGCCCAATGACTTGGATTTTGTATTTTTTAGCAATGTCTTTTAGTTGTTGTTCACGCTTTGCTCCTTCTTCATCTACTTCTTTGAAACCAGCTGTAATGATAATTACGCTTTTGATTTTCTTTTTACCACATTCTTCTAAGACTGGTGCAACTAGTGTATTTTTTATAACAATTACTGCAAGATCAATAGGTTTTGGAACATCTAAAACACTTTTGTATGCTTTTTTGTAAAAGACCGTATCTCTTGATGGACTAATTGGATAAACTATTCCTTTGAAACCATTCATAATGTTTGAAGTGATGGTAGCACCAACACTTCCTCTTTTATCGGATGCCCCAATAACTGCAATTGATTTTGGGGATAAAACGACAGATTCTGTCATGTAAGTTGGATCTGAGGATTTTGTATAATAAAGTTATTCATAGAAATTTCTGATCTCTAATTTTAGCTTCCCAACATTTTTCCTGCAAGATTTTCATTTCTTGGAACCCAGACTATTGAAAGATTCAAAAATTTTCCAATAATATTCCAAGCTTCACGGGCTAGATTTCGTAGTTGTTCATTATTTATTGCAAATTCATGATTTAGTTGATTTACAGTATTTTTTGAATCACTATAAATTGTAACTTCTTCGTTGGAATCAACATACTTGTTTAATGCTGAAATTATTGCCAAATATTCTGCTTGATTATTTGTTATATCTGATTTTTTTTCATAAAATGATTCTCCAGTTTCTTTTACAAAGTATCCATATCCTCCATTTGGACCTCCAGAACCATCAACATAAACACTAATTCCCATCTTTATACAACCTCGTTATCTTTACACTTAGATTTACTACTATCATGTAAATGATTGTTGATAGACCTTGTGATATAATTGATGCTAAATATGGATCATAGTTTATTGTTAGGAAATAATATTGGAATCCCCATCTAACAATTGTATAAACAACTTCTGCAATTCCAAGAGATGCCACTAATTTTTTGAGATCATGTTTGAGTCGTGTGGTATCTGTTTTGCCAGATTCTGTTCGATATTTTTTTCTATTATCCAGATAAAATAATAAACTAAAAACTGAAAAGTAAATTACATAATCAGCAATTGTAGTATATGTGGTGTTAAGATAATCTGCTTGTTCAGCAAGAATTTGAGCGATAATTGCAGAAAAAATAATTGATGCTGCAAATGCAATTAGAATATTTTTGTTAAGTTTGAGATATTCTTGTAACACATATTTGATAATTTTTTTGTTACAAATAAACTCAATCTAAAGTAATCTTTAGAAATATTATTAATCCTGCAAGTTCTGCAATTCCTACACCTAGCATATATGGGAATATTTCATGTGAGAAAATCTGTTCCATTGAGAAATAAGCTAGAGCTCCAATGATGTTATGTAAAAATAACATTCCTGCAACTACAATCAAACCTAATGGAAGCTGTGCTTTTGTCTTGGCATACATATTTCCAAATATACTGATGAGTATCCCCAGAATTCCCATATTTGCCATTGAGACAATAGATAACACTAGTGAGGTGGGTTCCATTTAGTGACAAACACCTCTTGAGCTTTTATTTACTTTTATCCAATTTCTTTTCAATTTCTTCAAACGACTCCATGTTAACTTCAAGATAGGTAGAGATGAAATATGCTACACCATATTTTTCTCCAACACTAGTTATCAAGTTATTTTTTTCAAGCACCTTAATGTGATGTTGAATACCCTTGTAATCCATGCCTAATTCTTTTGCTAATTGATTAATGTTAAGTTGATTTTCTCGAATTTTTGAGATAATCTTTAGTCGATTTAATCCCCCACGTGAGCCTGCAAAAACAAACCAAAGCAGTCTTTTTGCATTAGGATCATTTGCCATGGGTATGAGAATTCTTTGTGTTTACTACTAAAAGGTATTTTGTGGTTTGAGACAATAGAAAGTATAAAAAACATAATCAGGCAAATTTCAATGAATTAGAAATGATGTTAAACTATGATGCACCATTGTACAGACCACCTTCAGAAGCTAGGTCATTAATTTTTCAAGTTACATTAGGTTGTTCATTCAATGAATGTTCTTTTTGTGATATGTATAGATCAAAAGAATATTCTGAAAGATCATGGGATGAAATTAGAGCAGAAATTGATATGATGGTAAATTATTTACCTGATACTAGAAGAGTATTTCTTGCAGATGGGGATGCATTAAATCTTGATTCAGAGTATATGATAAAAATTGTAAAATATATTAAAGAAAAATTTGTAAATCTTGAAAGAATTTCCTGCTATGCAATGCCAATGAATATTCTAAAGAAAACATCTGAAGAGTTAAAGAAGATGAATGAAGCTGGATTAGATATGCTCTATTTAGGAATTGAAAGTGGTTCAGATATTGTTTTAAAAAAAGTAACAAAAGGTGCTATTGCAAAAACAATCATCAAATCAGTTAACAAAGCAAAAGAAGCAGGTTACATTATGTCGTGTATGATAATTTTAGGACTTGGTGGAAGAACATATTCTAAAGAACACATCAAAGGAACTGCTGAAGTAATTAGTGCATGTTCACCACAATATGTTGGAGCTCTTACTCTTTATCTTGAAAATGGCATAAAACAGGAATTTCTTGACAAGTTTGAAGGAGAATTCATTAGAATTAATGATGATGAATCATTAGAAGAGCTTCATGATTTGATTAGTCAGATAGAAACTAAAGATGAGATAATTTTTAGAGCAAATCACGGTTCAAATGCATATACAATCAAAGGTACTTTTCCACAAGACAAGCAAGATATGCTAGATAAAGTAGAATGGATGAAGCAACATCCAGAGATAGTGCGTCCACAAGGATTACGTGGGTTCTAAATTATATTCTGATTCAGATATACAACTTTAAAGATTTTTACTGTATAATCACCTTCAAAGATTTTAACAGTATGGTCATTATCAGAACTAAGCACTCTAAACTTGTACTCATATGTGCCATCTTGATCTACACTAGTCTGTGCAAAGTGAACAGGATCATCGTTATTAAAAATTTGAATAATTATTGGATATCCTTCAACATGATTTACAATTTTTCCTTCAACAAATGCCCATGGTAAATCGTTATCTTTTGGTGCATGGAAGAAGATAGTTGATTTTTCAAGCCCCATTATTCCATTTAGTGGAATAACTTCAGTTTGTGGTTCATGTGTATGGTTATTAATCAAAATTTCACCTGGATGAGGATGAGCAAATGCAAAAGATATAGTTAATGAAAATAACATTACAACAAAAATACTTGCAATAAACATTCTACTTAAGTTCATATTTTTTCTCTAGTGATCTTACTTAAAAATTTAAAGTGAAGCAATAACTGACTTTAGATTATTGGGTATGTCTGGAAGTTCCGTATGACTTTCATTGTTTTGAATTACTTCTGGACCAATCCGTTTAATCTTTTGAGTTCCGATTAATGTATCAATACTTCTTTGGGTATCTTTTTCAGATAAAATAGATGATAGTTTTTCAATAAGCTCAGTTTCATTTTCATATTTTGTGATTGCATATTGGACAATAATCATT
Source organism: Candidatus Nitrosopumilus sp. (assembly GCA_046758125.1). Lineage (GTDB taxonomy): Archaea > Thermoproteota > Nitrososphaeria > Nitrososphaerales > Nitrosopumilaceae > Nitrosopumilus. The sequence goes on from JBHHZR010000016.1 coordinate 32,603, forward strand.
TTTTCATTCATTGAATAATCAGTCATTTGAAACTACAAATTTGTACAGAGTAAAAAACATTTCCAGTCTAAAAACCAAGTAATGAATTTTACAATTGTAATCTACCCTAAATAAATATCAAAAAAATATTGTATAACTATAGACAATGAATGTATGTAAAGGAATTTGTTCTAGATTCAAGGCTACGGGTTATGAAGGTAGAGAGAGATATGAAAAAGGACAAAAAAGATGTCCTGTTTGTGCAATTTTTATCACATGGAGGGATGTTCGGTGTCCTTGTTGTAGTGTAAAACTAAGAATCACTCCTAGGACAAGCAGATCTAGAAAAAAAATCCTTGTAAAAAGAAATTGTGTATGGCATTAGTTTTTAGAAATTATTTTATTATTAAAAATGTATAATTGATGGCTGTGTAGAAACCATCAATTTTCACAACATGATTAATCAAATTCCATAAGC
>JBHHZR010000017.1:0-32736 GCA_046758125.1 Candidatus Nitrosopumilus sp.
TTTCATGGGATAAAAAATACGAACGTTCTGTTTTAGCTGTAAGTTCTGATTGGATAAAATCAATTGTTGTAAAAGACTTTGCAACATTACTTGAAATTGCAGAATTTGCAAGAAGTAAAAAACTTCCAAAACTAAAGATAATTCCACTTGAAGCTATTCCAAATTTCAAACTCAGAATTCCTAAAAAACCTGGAGTTTTGGGCGTACTTTCCGATTATGTGACTTGTGATCCTACTTATTCTGCACTCAAAACATTTCTTTTCGGTAATATTATACTGACAGAAACCCATGAATCTGCACATAAAGTATCCAAAGCAGGCTATAAGGCAGTAACTTTAGATGGTGAATATTTTGAAGCCAAAGGTGGCACAGTTGTAATTGATATCAATTCCAAAATTTCTAAACTCACAAAGCTAATCTCGATGAGCAGTGATATTGATGGATTATTTCAATCTATTGGCATTGTAAAAAAATACATGCAAAAGAAAAAATATGCTTCTAAAAAACTCGAAGATTCAATTCAGTCTTATGCTGAAAGACTTTCTATTTCAGAAAAATCACTTGTGACCACGAATGAGAATTATGCCAATCTAAAATCTCGAATCACATCTGCAATTCACATGAAAGAGCGACTAACAAAAAGAATTTCTGAACTAAGTTCCAGAGACACTAATATTAAATCTGAAATTTCTACCAATGAATCTCATATCGATTCATTAAATGAAAGAATTTCAATAGTTGAAAAAAATTATGCTAGTGGAGAACAAACACGTATTGCAAATGAATTATCTAAAATCAATGTAAAGAAATCAGAAATTGAAAAATTATACACTACTATCATGAATGAATATCGTGATAAATCTTCTCAATTAACAACACTTCAAACTCAGGATAATCGAGAAAAATCTGAATCAGATAGACTTCATGAAGAAGAGACTTCTTTAAACTCAGTACATCAAGAATTGGAAACAAAGATTCAAGAATTAGATAAACAAAAAGAATCAAAAAATCAAGTTCTAGTTAAATTAAGAGAAAAAGAACAAGAACTGATTGCAACATCAGGTTCCTCTATTGGACAACTTAAGGAATATGATGAAAAGCTTGAGGTAAAACGTAAAAAAGATTCAGAGCTTACATCTGAAATCAATAAATTAGAACGTCAATCCGATTCATTAAATCGTGATTTGAGTGATTTGAAAGAAAATGAGGCTAAATTACAACAAATATTGACTACATTTGGCTTTGACAAAGACATGGAAACATTTGATGTTGAATCTATTGTGCAAGGTTTGACTACTGAACTAACTTCCCTTAATGCATTAAACGCAAAAGCTCCTGAAACATATCTTGAAGTATCTTATGGATATCGTTCAATGTCCACAAGAAAGAATTCTCTTGAAGAAGAAAGAAACTCAATTGTGAAATTTATCGAAGACATTGATAAAGACAAAAGACAAACATTCCTTGATGCATTTGATAAAGTCGATAAAGAAATTCGTTTAATTTTCAATAAAATGACTGGTGGAAATGCTTGGTTAGAATTACAAAATGAAGATGACATATTCAATTCTGGAATTTCCTATTTGATACAGTTCCCAAACAAACCGAAAAGAGAGTCTACATCAATTAGTGGCGGTGAAAAGACATTAGCTGCAATCGTATTTGTTCTTGCACTTCAAAAACTAAAGCCTTCTCCATTTTACTTGTTTGATGAAGTTGATGCACATCTTGATGCCCCAAATGCGGAAAAGCTTGCAAAGATCCTAGAGGAAAGATCTAAAGAAAGTCAATTCATCATGGTATCTCTAAAAGATTCTGTTGTGCAAAAAGCAAAACTGATCTACGGTGTATTTCCAAAGAATGGCGTTTCACATGTTGTTACTTACAAAGACAAACGAATGCCCTCTGTAAAAGCTTCCTAGTCTAATTCTACATAACATGCCGCATAATGATCATCTCCAACTTTTTCCAAGTCGGGTTCGTCTTTGCATTTTTCAATAACATAAGGGCATCTATTTCTAAATCTGCACCCTTGAAAGACGTCTACATCTGATGGTTCGTTAATTCGAATTTTCTTTTCTTTGTGTAGATTCTCAGGATCTGGCTCTGAGATTGCATCAATTAGTGCTTGTGTGTAAGGATGTTTGGGATGTAGTAGAACTTGGTCAATTGGTCCCATTTCTACAATTTTTCCAAGATACAAAATTCCAATTCTTTGTCCAAAATATCTTGCTGTGGCTAAATCATGCGTGATGTAGATAAATGAAATATTGTATTTTTGCTGCAACTCATGCATTAATTCAAGCATCTCTGCTCTAATTGACACATCTAGCATTGAAACAGGTTCATCTGCTAGGATTACTTTTGGTTTTAATGCTAATGCTCTTGCTAAAACAACCCTTTGCCTTTGTCCTCCTGATAACATGTGAGGATATTTTTTTACAATATCTTCAGCAGGTTCTAGCTTTACTTCTTTCAAAACTTCAACTACTCTTTGTAATCTTAATTTCTTAGTTCCAACATTGTGAATCTCAAGAGGTTCTGAAATAATATCTCCTACTTTCATTCTTGGATTGATAGAATCGTATGGATCTTGATGAATCATCTGACAATTCATTCTGATTTTTTCTAAATTCTTTTGTTGATCATCTATTTCTTGATTCTCAAAAAAAATTTGCCCTGAATCTGGTTCAATTGATTTTAGAATTAATTTTGCTATGGTTGATTTTCCAGAACCTGACTCCCCTGCTAATACAAAAACTTCCCCCTCTCCAAGTGAAAACGACACATCATCTGTTGCTCTAACTGTGGCAGATTTTGTTCCAAACAATCCTTTTTTTGTAAAATATTTTTTCAAATGTTTTACTTTGAGAATTTCACTCAATGGCTACTGTTGAATTTAGAAGTATATCAAGAAATATGATTTATGCGTAAAAACTTGGGATAAAGCATTTATGTCAAACAATGGCCATTTTAATACTTGAGTAGCACTGTTCAAAAAAATCTTGATTACAAAAAATATGTAGTGGATTCTAAGCTGCAATACTTTAAGCCACATGCCACAAAAATTGAGAAAACATTTGCTGAAGAGATATTCTCAAGTCTGAATACTAGTCCAAAATTTATCTCGCCCAAATTCTTTTATGACAAAAAAGGCTCAGATTTATTTGAAAAAATATGTACTTTGCCTGAATATTATCCTACAAGAACAGAAATTACTATTCTAAAAAAACTCCAAAATGATCTACCTTCTTACATTGATGAAAACTTTCGATTAATAGAGCTTGGAAGTGGTGCATCTGTAAAAACCCGACTACTTCTTGATGTCTTTACACAACTCCAAAAAACTACGGAGTATTTCCCAATAGACATATCTGAAATTCTCACTGAAAGCTCTGAACAACTACTGCGTGACTATGACAGCTTACGCATCACTGGCATTATCGATACTTATGAAGGCGGACTAGAATTTCTAAAGAATTATGATAACAAGAAAAATCTGATAATCTTTTTAGGTTCTAGCTATGGAAATTTTACTCCAAATGATGGTTATCAGTTTTTGCAAAAAATAGAATCTACAATGAAACCCGGTGATCTATTTTTAATTGGATTGGATTTAGTAAAAGAAAAACAAATTTTGGAATCCGCATATGATGATTCACAAGGTGTAACTGCAGAGTTTAATCTGAATGTTCTTTCTAGAATTAATGATGAACTTGATGCTGATTTTAATTTGAAAAATTTTGCTCATCATGCACTTTACAATGAAGAAGATCAACGAATTGAGATCTACCTGAAATCTCTAGTAAATCAATCAGTAATAGTATCAAAATCTAATTTGTTATTGAATTTAGAAAAAGATGAATTAATTCACACAGAACATTCCCATAAATACCAACTATCTCAAATTCATGAACTGCTTGATAGCGTGGGATTTGAAATCAAGCATACGTGGCTAGATGACAACAAACACTTTTCTCTAACTTTAGTTTCAAAAATTTAATTGCAAATCTCTCTAGATTCAAATTTAGTACCATGCCTATAAGGATTTGATTGTAAGATCTGTTTCGTAATCTTGTATAGGATTATGTATCTATTTCTAAACTTTCAGTAGGTTTGATTTTACTTTTCATATGGGAAATTAGATTTTCTAATTCTTCCATTGAATTATAAATTATATTTCTTTGATAGTCTTCAAGTGAAGAGCCCATTCGTTGGTCATACTCGGAAATTTCTAGAGAAAGTTTTCTAACCTCATTCAAAAGTTCGTGTGCTTTTTGTACAGGTTCAGTATGATTATTCCAACCAAAGGTATGTTTTGAAATTTTTAATGCTAATTCAGAAAGTTGTATATTTTTCAATAGACCTTCTTCATCAAAATTTCCTGAATCCATAAAAATTGAAAAATACTATTTGTAATTAAGCATTTGTGATAAATAGCAGAAGACATAGGCATAATCCTATACAAGATTACCCAGTTTGAACCAAGAAATGTTTGTTCAAATGAACAAACAATATTGGTATTTGTTCAAATGAACGCACAGATCATTGCAATCTAAAATTCGAAAATTTTTTCAAGAACAATGATGATTTTTTATAATTCTCCTAACTATTATGAAATTTGAATTTGAATGGAATTTTTAGCTCATTTTTACGATGAAATTTAGCCTTCTTTTTGATATTTGTATCATTCATAACTCTCTGAGTTGCCCTTTTTGTAAAAATCATCTCTGTTTTGAATCTCTATCTTTCTCTGAATAATTTTATCAAGCTTGTGGAATAATTTCTCTAATTCTTTACGTGTTATCTCGTCAGCTATCTTTTCTTCGATCTCTTTTTCTTCTTTTTTCAATTGTTCATATTCCTCCAATTCTCTCACAATCAAAAATGAATCTTTGTAAACTTAACTATAATCTGAATGTTCCAATTTCGGAAAATTCATTAAACAAGATGTAATGTTTTGTTACAACAATGTCTTATTTGTTAAAGTGATCAGTTGCAATTATCTTATCGATCTGGTTTTGCATGTCTTTGATCAGGATTGTTTTTACAGATTCTGCATGAAACCTACAAAGATTTTCACTTGATATGCACTTTTTACATTTTATGACGTCATGAAAGATGAGCATTTTGTACCGTTGTAATGAATCCCAATAAAAGAAATATTCCAATATTTTTTTTAACAATTATTTCAAATAAAAATAATTGTCCAAATTGAAAATTTCAAATTAGATGTCTTCGGCACATCTGAATCCTGAAAACAACCACCTTTCGTCTAGTCTGAAGAAATTTCTGTAACTTCCCCTGATTGACATCTTCGGTGTCCCAAAAGAGCCTCCTCTCAAAACTTTCTGATTTGTAAACCACTTGTCATTATACTCATCAAATCCTGTTTTGAAGCCAGGATATCCAGTAAATTCTGATGATGTCCATTCCCAAACATCTCCAATCATCTGTTGGCATCCTGATGGACTTATTCCATTTGGAAAAGTTCCAATTTCTGTACATCCCCAAAAATATGATTCAAATAAATTACAATTTTCTTCCGTTGGTGATTCATTACCCCAAGGATAGATTGTCTTTTCTTGTTTTTCCTCATTCCAACAAGCTGCTTTTTCCCACTCAGCTTCTGTAGGCAGTCTCTTTCCTGCCCATTTACAATATGCATCAGCTTCATAGAAACTAACGTGACATACTGGTTCATTTGGATTGATTTCTCTAATTCCTAAAAAGTCTCGAACATGCCATTTATCATCAATTTTTTCCCAGTACATTGGGGCTTTCCATTTATTTTCTTTAACTTTCTCCCATCCATCTGATAACCAATACTTGTATGTTTCATATCCTCCATCTCCAATAAATTCTAGATATTGTTGATTAGTTATTGGAAAAACATCCATTTTGTAATCATTTAGATAGACTTTGTGTTCCGGAAGTTCAATATCATAACAATACTCTTTTCCATTGTATCCCATTGTGTATAATCCTCCTTTGATGCTAACTGATGTTTTCTCTACATAGTTTTGTTTGGGAATTTCATTTCTTCTAATAGGTCTGTATTGTTCTGCAAGTAGATGTTGTAAATCATAAACAAGAAGTTCTTGGTGTTGACATTCATGATGAAATCCCATACCCATTAGTCTTTTTTGTTCATCACTCAAATCATGGGATTCTATGAATTTCTCTACTCTTTGATTTATTGTGTTAAAGTATTGAAAAATCTGATCAACTGTAGGTCTTGACACAACTCCTCGTAATCCCTTATCGTGCGGAACTCCAAATTGCTGATAATATGAATTGAGATATTCTGAAAATTCTTTTGAATAAAACTCATAATTTTCATCTAATTTACTCATAATTGCTTCGTAAATCCAACTAACATGACCCATGTGCCATTTTGGTGGACTCATAAAAAATGCAGTTTGTACTACAAAGTCATCTTTTTCTAGTGTTTTAACTAGTTCAAGTGTTTTACTTCTAGTTTCTCGGAATTGATCTAATAGTGGTTTTTTCTCTTCAAGTTGTGGATTGCTTGTCAACGTTGTAAAATCTGTATTTTCCACTATTATATTTGCCCCTGATTTCAATGATGGAAATCTAAATATCGTTTTTATCTAGTTTGCAATTAATTCTTGTATGTCTGATGACTCTTTATCTCAAAAATGTGAATTACTACTAAAAGAATCCGAGATTCGCTTTGCTGGCTTTTTAGATGTGATGGGCAATCTTGTTGTTGGTGCGTTTCGTGATGGAGTGAAACCTCTAAAAAATGAAGAAGAAAGAAAAAAGATGTTCATTGAAGCAGTCTTAAGAATTCGAACAAGACAAGATTTTGATGAAAATCTTGGACCTGTGTATTATGCTGCTGCAAGACGAAAAAATGTAGTCACATTAACATTCATAGTTGATGACAAATTCCTCTTTGTTTCTGCCGAACCTGATATAGACATTGATAAAACGGCTTACAAAATAATGGATTTGTGTTCTATTCCAAAAATTTCCTAGTATCCTCTTGCAAAAATTGGAATTGAACTACTTTGTTCTTGACAATACATACATTTTCTATTTGTATTCTCACTTCCAAATGGAATTACTCTGATGTCTGCTCCTGTTTCTTCTTTGATCTTTTCTTCACACTTTGATTTTCCACACCATGGAGCACTAAAGAATCCTCCTTTCTCAATATTTGATTTGAATTCTGTATAGTTTGAAATCTCTATAGTATTTTCTTTGGCGATTTCTCTTGCAGCATTTAACATCTCTTTTTGAATCTGATCTAAAATTTCAGAGATTTTCTCAATATCTGAAAATATCAAACTTGTTTTTTCATGATTGTGCCTTTTTGCTAATATGGCACTTTGTTTTTCTAAATCTTTTGGACCTATTTCTATTCGCAAAGGAACGCCTTTTAGTTCCCAATCATTGAATTTGTATCCTGGAGATAATTCATTTCTATCATCAACATGAATTCTAATCTCTTTTGCTTCTAGGGTTTTTTTGATTTCTTCTACTTTTGATAGCACTTTGTTTTTTCCTTCATCGTTTTTGTATATTGGTACAATTACTACTTGTATTGGAGCTACCTTTGGTGGCAAAACAAGACCTTGATCATCTCCATGAGTCATAATCATTGCTCCAATTAGTCGCCAAGACACTCCCCATGAAGTTTGCCATGCAAAATGTTCCACATTATCTTTATCTGCAAATTTTACTTCGAATGGTTTTGAAAAATTCTGTCCTAGAAAATGTGATGTGCCCATTTGAAGTGCTTTTCCATCTGGCATAATTGATTCCATGGTGGTAGTGTATACTGCACCTACGAACTTTTCTTTCTCACTTTTTTTTCCTGTTGTTACAGGAATTGCTAATTCTTCTTCAACAGTATTTTTGTAAATATCTAAAATTTTCATCACTTCTTTTTCTGCTTCCTCTTTAGTTGTATGGACAGTGTGTCCTTCTTGCCACAAAAATTCTGAAGTTCTAAGGAATGGTTTAGTTCCTTTAATCTCTGCTCTGAGCGCAGTATTCCAAAAATTAATCTTTAATGGTAAATCTCTCCAACTTTGTATCCATTTAGAATACAAAGTGTATGCCAATGTTTCAGATGTTGGCCTTAGTGCAAGTTTGTCTCCCACTTCACTGTTTCCTGAATGTGTTACCCAAAATACTTCAGGATTGAATCCTGCAAAATGTTTTTGTTCTTTTCCTAACAATGATTCTGGAATTAGTATTGGAAGAAACCCATTTCTTATTCCATTTTTTGCAAATTTTTTATCAAATGTACTTCTTAATGATTCCCAAATAGAATATCCGTCTGGCCTAAGCACAATAAGGCCCTTTACTGGAGCATAATCTGCAAGTTTGGCTTTGAGAACTACTTGCGTGTACCATTCACTGAAATCATCTTTTTTTGAAACTGTAATCCCAATGTCTTCTTTACTCAAACTAGATTTCAAAGAACAATTTAACTAATGAGCCTTTCGTGAGAATTTTGATCCTTTAGATTTGTTAAAGAGAATCCCCTTTGCAAAGAACTTTACCTGTAACTCTGCTTTGGAAGTTTGGACATACAAAACATTGGATAAAATGTGTATCTTCCTTTAAAACTGGACAATCAACAAATTCTTGTTTCATTCTTTTAAGCATTTTTGGACTGACTCCTTTAATCTTTAGTTTTCCTTTATCATCCATCATTCCTGATGCTTTTAGCTCATCTTTGACATCTTGTGGTAGTTTCTGTCTGCCTTCTCTTTCTTGAATTTCAACTTCGTATTTGTGTTCTAATTCATCCATATCAACTCACTAATACTCTGTGATTTATTACTAACGTTTTTTGGATCTCAAAAAAGTTTAAACTTTAATATAATTAGCAATTTTTTGCAAATCAGAAATCAATTGCTAGTAATTTTTGACGTTGAGGGTGTTTTGTATGATGAAGAATACCTTCCTATTCTTGCAGAAAAACTCAACAAAGAAGATGAAATTTGGGAAATTACTAAGCAAGGAATTCAAGGAAAAATCAATTGGGAAGAAGGACTACGAACTAGAGTTGCTGCTTTGAAAGGATTAGATGAAGAAATTTGTAGAGACGTCGCAAATGAATTACCCATTATGACTGGTGCAAAAGAGGCTTGTAGAGTTTTAAAGGCTGCTGGATGGAAACTGATAGCAGTTTCAGGTGGTTTTACAATAATGATGGATAGGTTGCAAAAAGAATTGGGATTAGATTATGTGTATTCTAATGAATTGATATTCAAAGACGGAAAACTTGATGGTGTAAAAATAAATGTTGATTCTGACAAATCTAAATCTGCAAAAATAAAAATCTCAGAATGGGGAGAGAAAAAAGAAGATATCGTTTGTGTTGTAGATGGAGCAAATGATGTAAAATTGTTTGATATTTGTGGTTTGGGCATTGCTTATAGAGCACAAGATTTAGTCAAAGATTTAGCAACTTCTATTTTGGAAGAAAAAGACCTGTCAAAAATTTTGGATATTATTAACAAACACTATCAGATGGAATTAGAAACCACCACTGCTGCATAAACAATTTTTTACTACATTCTTTAGATTATCTTATTGCAAATAATTCCTCTTCAACTCAAAAAAGAAATTTCTTCTTCTGACGATATTTCTAAATTGATCTTAGAATCGTCTAAAATCAATGATGGCGACATTATAGTTGTTGCACAAAAAATAGTTTCAAAACAGGAGGGACAAATTGTTAATTTGTCTGAATTAACTCCTTCTCTACTAGCTGAAGGAATTGCTTCACAATATCAAAAAGATCCTCGAATAATTGAGTTGATTTTATCCGAAACTAAAAGAATTGTTAGAATGAATAATGGAATTATTATTGTTGAAACAAATAATGGGTTAATTTGTGCAAATGCTGGTGTTGATGAAAGTAATGTCAAAGAAGGTTATGCTACTACCCTTCCAATAAATTCTGACAAATCTGCACGAACAATTCGTAATAAAATAAAAGAAAAAACAGGTAAAAACATAGCAGTGATTATTTCAGATACTTTTGGTCGTCCTTTTAGAATGGGTCAAACTAACTGTGCTATTGGAATTTCAGGATTGAATCCAATTTTGGATTATGAAGGAACTAAAGATACTTTTGGAAAAGTTTTACGCGTAACTGAAATTGCAGTTGCTGATGAACTATCTTCTGCTGCAGAATTAATTATGGGAAAAATCTTGAAATGTCCTATCGCAATCATTCGTGATTATTCATTTAATCCTGGAGAACATTTGATTGATGATTTAATCCGTCCAGAAAATGAAGATCTTTTTCGGTGATGACTTTTCTACTTTCAATAAGATTATAATCTAAAGATGAAAATTTCATTTGGATATGCCAATAAAGACAGAATTACATTGTCATAACTCATTTTCAAATTTTCATGTAGGTGAGGATGAGCCTCCATATGATTGTGATGTGTCTATTCGAGATCAACTTGAGCGATCATATAGTTTAGGATTAGATGTAATTTTTGTTACAAATCATAATACCTTAGATGGGTATCGTCAACTTTTAGAATACAAACATGATCATGCAAAATTCCAAGACATAGCTGTTTTTCCAGCAGAAGAGATTACTACTGATTCTGGCGCCCATGTATTGGCATATGGAATTCATGATGCAATATCTCCTGGACTTGCTTTAGACGAAATAATTGACAAAGTAAAAGAACAAGGAGGAGTATCATCTGCCCCTCACCCATTTAGTTTGCTTGATGCACTAAGGGACAACGCTAAAAAATGTGATATGGTTGAAGTTTTTAACAGTAACAATGTTGATATTTTATCTAATGCACGTGCCACCCAGTTTGCACTTGATAATGATATGACTCAAGTGGCAGGAAGTGATTCTCATGTATTGTCTACTCTTGGCAGATGTGTTAATGTGATTGATTCTGAAAATAATCTTGATGATATTTTGCATTCAATGAAGCATGGTAAAATCCAAATCTCTCAAACAGGTTATGCATTACAAAATGAAACATTGGATCATTTGCGATACAAAATTAACAATTCAAAAGAATATCTTGTAGAATACATATCTGAACATTATCCAAATACCAATTGGTTGTTGAATTTATTACTTAGAATTTATGATTCAAATCAAAATAGTCATATGTGGACATTGGTCTATAATATTGCAATTTATCTTATGAAAAGAATTTCACAAAAAATCAATTTTCAAAACCATGACCCAAGTTTTATGAAAGACCGTAATCTTGCTACTATGTTCAAAATGGCATTGTAACCAAAAATAGGATAAGCTAAACTTAAATAGATTTTAATATGACAAAACGCTCTTGATGAAATATATAACATGTCTGAATCAACTGAAAAAAAATTAGATGCAACAGGATTGTTTTGTCCTGAACCTGTGTTTAGAACAAAAATTGAAATTGAAAGAATGCAAGTTGGTGAAACTCTAACTGTGTCTGCTGATGATCCTGCTGCAGAAGATGACATATCTAGATGGGTTACAAGAAATGGTCATGAATTATTAGACCTATCAAAAGACGGAAATGTGATAACATTCAAAATTAAAAAGGTGAAATAATCAAAATTGACAACTGTTACTGATACAGATGTATTGAATCGTGTAGGTAATACGCCTCTTGTAAAATTAGATTCTCTTTCTCATAATAATCAAGAATATTTTGCAAAATTAGAAGGACATAATCCCTTTGGTTCTGTAAAAGATAGAGCCGCATTTTGGATGATTAAAGATGGTGAAGAACGAGGAATTCTAACAAAAGGAAAAAGCATTATCATTGAACCTACGTCGGGAAATACTGGAATTGCACTTACTGGAATTGCTAACTTGTTAGGTTACAAAGTTGAGATAGTTATTCCAGAAAAAGCCAGCAATGAAACTAAAGACATCATTCGTAATCTTGGGGCTAAAGTATTTGAAACAAGTGATGATTTGTGTCCAAAAGTTGGCGCAGGAACTGATCAAAGCATTGCGCTAGCAACCTCTATTGCATCATCAAGACCAGATACATATTATTCTCCAAATCAGTATGCTAATGAAGCAAATTTCAAAGGCCATTATATTGGAACAGGTCCTGAAATTTGGAAACAGACTGACGGAAAAATTACTCATTTCTTTACTGGTGTTGGCACAGGAGGCACAATTACTGGAATTGGTGCATTTCTTAAAGAAAAGAATCCTGATGTAAAGATTATTGGATGTCAACCACAACAAAATCATCTGATTCAAGGATGGAGAAACTTTGAGGAATCTGCAAAACCTGATTTGTTTTTGAAAAGAGAAGGTGTTGTAGATGATTGGGTTTCAGTGGATAACAAAGAAGCATTTTCTGTTGTAAAGGAAGTATTTGAAAAAGATAAACTCTTAATCAGTCCTTCATCTGCTGCAGTTTATGCATGCATGAAAAAATATTCAATTGAAGGCAATGCATGTGTTGTAGGAATTTTTGCTGATGATGGAAGAAAATTCAAGAGCGTTTATGCTACACAAAACATCATGACCGAAGAAGAATTTGATAATGCACTAAAAGAAGCAAAATACATGTCTGAATTAGCTTACTGATTTTTTTACTCTAGAATTTTCTTTAGATATTTTTCATAAAATTCTCTAAATGATGTATTCATATCCATTTCATGATGAAGACATTTGTTGCTATGTTCAGTTATTTTGTTTTTGATTTCTCTGCTCCATTGACTTTGTTGTTGATCTTTAGTGTCAATAATTGAAGGATTTTCTTTGATTTTTTCCATGATTTCTATTAATTCTAATCCAAGTTTACGAAATTTACTTGCATGTAATAGAAATATTTGTGATTCTTCTTTGTTGACTAGACTCATCAGGGAATATGCTTGATTGTAGTATTCCATTCCTTTTTCATTATATTTTTTGAAATCTTCAATTCTTTTTTGCCAGTATTCTTTTGAGGGTTTGTTTTCTACTCTGTAACTGAATTGAATTTCTCCTAACTCCATTCCTATTTTTGCTAATTTTTCACTACGTTCTTTGGCTGATTTTTTTACTCCATTTTCATCCTGACTCATAAAAATACATTCATTTGCTTACAATAAAGAGTTTAGACGATAGATTTTTCCCACATGCCTTTTGATTTTGTAGAATAAAACTTGATACATTCTTCACAAAATGAATCCCATTCTCCAATTCCTTGCTTCACAAAAAATTCCAATGACCATTTGTATGGTGGTTCTTTTCTATATTGAAACTGTTGAATAGTGTAAATTTCTTTTTTAGAAAATTTATTCATACACTTTTTACATTGTACATTTTTCATTCTTGTTTTTCTGCACTCTCTGTGAGATATTTATCTACATCAATAGCAGCCATACATCCATACCCTGCTGCAGTTATTGCTTGTCTATAATTCCTATCATGTACATCCCCTGCTGCAAAAACTCCTTCGATATTGGTCTGTGTTTTATTTTTTAAAATAATGTACCCTTTATCATCTAATTCAATTTGATTTTTGAATAATTTTGTATTTGGTTCATGTCCAATTGCCACAAAAAGACCTCCAACATCAAGTGTTGTTTCTTCATTTGTTTTTAGATTTTTCAAAACTGCTTGTTGCATTTTCTGATCCCCTTTAATGTCGATTACTGCTGAATCCCAATGGAATTTGATTTTCTCATTATTTGTTGCTCTATCTTGCATCACCTTACTTGCACGCAATTCATTTCGTCTATGAACCAAATGAACAGATGTGGCAAATTTTGTTAGAAATGTTGCTTCTTCTATTGCTGAATCTCCTCCTCCTACAACAATTAGTTCTTGGTTTCTAAAGAATGGGCCATCACATGTAGCACAATATGACACTCCTTTTCCACCGAATGTTTCTTCTCCTTGTAATCCTAATTTTCTTGGGGTGGCTCCTGTTGCGATGATAACTGCACGTCCTTCGTATTCTTCAGATGCTGTTAGAACTTTGAAAGGCTTACGTCTAAAATCTACATCCACTACTTCATCATCAATAATTGTTGTTCCCATTCTTTGCGATTGTTTTCTCATATCTATCATTAAATCAGGGCCCATTATCCCATTTTCAAATCCAGGATAGTTTTCAACTTCTGTTGTATTGACTAATTGTCCTCCTGGAAGTATCCCTGATAAAATCAAAGTATCATATCCAGCTCTGGAGCAATAAATTCCTGCGGTATATCCTGCAGGACCTGCTCCGATAATTACTACGTCGAATTTTGTTTTCTTTTTATCTGGCATCTTTGGCCCTTCATCTTTTGATTCAAGCACTGTAGCCCCTGCATCTGCTGCCATCATGATGATTTCTTCTCTAATGTTTCAATAATTTAAGTGAATATCCTTTTGGATTATTCATCTTTCATTCTCATAAGTATCTGATCACAAATTCTACGCATTTGAGAATCAGAACCCACACTAGAAATTTTTACAATGTCTGTCGTTGTTATTATTCCTATTATTTTTTCATCTTCTTTGACTGGAAGTTTGTGAATTCCTTTTTCTTTCATCATCTCTGATGCTTCCCAAATTGTCTCTTCAGGATCAATTGTAATTAATGGTGATGTCATCACTTCATAAATTTCAGTAAACAATGGTCTTCCTTCAGCTGCAATTCTAATTACAAAATCTCTTTCTGTTACAATCCCCACTGGTTTTGCATCATCTGTAACAATGACACAACCAACTTTTGCTTTCTTCATACTTTGTGCTGCATCTTGTAATGATATTGATTTATCAACAGTTAGGACATTTTTACTCATTATTTGATTTACAAATGTACTGTCCATGATTCATCAGTATTAACTTCCTATATGATATAACTTTTAGATTATCATGATTGAAAATCAATCAAGATAATTGCGGAAGTCTTTTAAATTCAAAGAAAATTTCTTTAGTATATGAAAATAAAAACAAAAAAAATTCTAGTTCCACTTGATGGTTCAAAAAATTCTCTTCGTGGTTTAGATATGGCTATTCATATTGCAAGACAATCTCAGGGAACTATTACTGCTTTAACCATAAAATCTGTGCCTGGAATTTATGCCATTCATCCTCTTGGATTTTTAGATTTCAGCTCTATGAAGGAAGCAAAAAAATTACTAAATGATGCAAAGATTCGAGCAGCAAAAAAAGGAATTCAATTAACTGGTAAGGTAATTGCAGGAGACCCTGGATATGATATAGCACGATTTGCCAACAACACAAAAAATGGAATTGATTTTGTTGTAATTGGAGCTCGTGGCAGAAGTTCAGCAAAAGAAATTTTCTTGGGGAGTGTTTCAAATTATGTTTTACATAAATCTAAAAAACCTGTACTAATTGTAAAATGAGCACTAATAATCAAAATTTCAAAAATATTCTAGTTCCACTTGATGGTTCCAAATATTCTGAAAAAGCATTATTACGTGCATGTGCACTAGCAGACGTTTTTGATTCTAAGCTAATTTTACTTTATGTTGTTGAAAAATCATTACCGATCAATCTTTTAGATCGTAAAGAATATCTGAAAATTCTCCGTAACTTTGGAAATAAAACATTAGACAAAGCGAAAACTACTACTGCTAAAAAAGGAATTATCGCAAAAACTTTGTTAAAAGAAGGAAACATTGTGTCTGAAATTAACAAAGTTGTAAAAAATGAAAGATGTAATTTGATAGTAGTTGGCAATAAAGGACTTGGTGCAGTTACAAGATTTTTACTTGGAAGTGTTTCAAACAAGCTTGCACAATCTTCTTCTTGTTCAGTGTTAATTGTAAAATAAAATCATTCAGCTAGAGCACTAACTACATCTGATTTTGTAATTATACCAACTAATTTTGATTTTTTAACTACTGGCAATCCACTTATGTTGTGTTTGATCATTAAAGTTATCGCACGTTTGACATCTGCATCCTCCTCCACTGTGATGGGTTTGCTTGTCATAATATCGGTGGCATGAAATGGAAATAAATAACTCATCTGGTTTGAGTGTGATTCTTCTAACCCTTTTTTGAACTTGTATTCTTGCACTTCTTTAGGATCTGCTGATTCAGCAATCCATTGTGGAATTTTTGCAGGCACAAAATCTCTGAAAGTTATTATTCCTACCGGTCTCTGATCTCGTTTTATGATTACTCTTGATATTCCATATCGAATCAACAAACTTTCTACATGTAATATTGGATCACTTGGAGCAGCTGTGACCAAATCTTTTCTCATAACTTTTGCAACTTTGATTGAAGGTGATTTCTTTGTAAGAAAAACTGTTACTAGATCTGTTTTTGTAACAATCCCTCCTAATGTTTTATCTTTGTTTAAAATAATTACCAAACTAATTCTATGTTTTTTCATCATTTTTGCGCATTCTTGAACAGAATTTTCTCTTGTTAGCGTGAATAATTTTTTTGCTTTGAACTCTTTTGTTTTTACTGATTTTATTGGTTTTGTACCTAATTTGTAAATTTTTTTGGCAATGTCTTTTTCAGTAATAACTCCAATCGGATTTTTTTTATCTACAACTATGACTCGTTTTATCTTCTTTTCTAATAGAATTTCTCGTGTTTTCAAAAGTGTGGTATTGGGACCTACTGTAATTGGTTTCTTTACTAGTTCTGATAGTTTTAAATTTCTTGCATCCACAATAATTCTGTTTGGTCATTTGATAAATATCCAATTTACATTATCATCTGTGAAAACCATGTTTGGTAACTGTTATATTGATTTTTAATTCTATTTTTAACAGATTAAACATGAGTAGGAATATCCCATTGTATATAGTCGGATTATCAAAAGATGAACCTGCCAATGAAATTTTCATATCCAAATTTGGTGCTGCATTGGAAAAGGTTCAACATGTACTCCCAAATATCATTGAGGCAAAAATTACAATAAAAACACAAAATACTGAGGGCAAACAAACACATTATGATGTTACAGCTATTGTGAAAACATCTAAAAACCAACTAGTCTATACTGAATCTGATTGGGATGTTCTCAAAATTTGCGATGAATTATGCAGAAAATTGGAACGAGAGATGCCAAAACATGATAATGCTCGCCAAAGAGAGAGCATTCGTAAAAAGGAGAGTTTTTGAGAATGTTTGAGAATATTCTTGTTCCATTTGATCTTAGCAATCAATCCACTAGAGCAGTTAAAGTAGCACTTGATATTGCAAAAACACGCAATTCCAAAGTAACACTTCTTACTTGTCTTGAAGGAGATGCATGGCATCACTATTACTATGACGCTAGAGCTGATTCTGAACTTATAAAAAAACAGAAAAAGGTTGCTAAAAAATACCTTGAAAAACTAGAGCCAGTTGCAAAGCGATTCAATGTTACTTTAAAGTCTAGAATTATCCCATCAAAATCAGTTGTTAAAGACATTGTGACTTTTGCCAAATCAGGCAAATATGATCTTGTTGTAATTGGATCCCATGGCAGAACTGGTTTTGATAAATGGCTTTTAGGTAGTGTTGCAAATGGGGTTTCACAGAAAGTTCATTGCCCTGTTCTTATTGTAAAATAAGCAGAATGTGATTTGATTGATTTCAATTGTTGGCGCAGGTAGAGTTGGTTCCACAATTGCATTTCTATGTGTAGCAAATGCATTAGATGATGTTTTACTTCTAAACCGTACCAAGTCTAAAGCAATTGGAGAATCATTAGATATTGCAAACGCTATTCCTTCTTCTTCAAAATTTTCTATTCGTGGAACTGATGATTATGCTGATTTGTCAGGTTCTGACATTGTAGTTATTGCTGCAAGCATAGTTTCGTATACCAAAGATAGGACAGAAAACAAAAAACCCCAAATATCTATGATAAAAGAAATTGCAGAAAAAATTAAACAATATTGTCCTTCTGCAATAGTTTTGATGATTTCAAATCCTCCTGATGTTCTGACATATTTTTTTCAAAAAGAATCTGGCTTTTCTCGATTCAAAGTTATTGGAATTGCTTCAAGTCTTGATTCAAGTAGATTTCGTTATTTCATATCTGAAAAATTGTCTGTTCCTCATTCCTCTATTTCTAACGCAATAGTTCTTGGGGAACATGGAGATACAATGGTTCCTATTTTTTCTAATGTAACTGTTAACAACAATTCTCTGACTTCGATGATTAACGATGTTGAAAAAAAATACATTACTTATGATATTCGAAACTATTGGAAAACCTTGAGAAATTATAAGAGTAGATCTCAGTTTGGTATTGCAAAAAATGCTTTTGATGTAATTGGTGCTATTGTTAATGCCAAAGAATTAGCAATCCCTGCATCTGTAGTTCTCGAAGGTGAATATGGAGAAAATGAGGTTGCTATGGGCATTCCTGTAAAAATTAACCAAATAGGAATTTCTGAAATACAAAAAATTGATCTGGACGAATCTGAATTATCCATGCTCACAGAATCTGCTAAAAAAATCCGTGACGATATTATCTCTGCTTAATTTTTTCAAGAATATTTTGATGTTTTTTACAAAATTTCTTATTTTCTATTTGTGAGTAAAAAAGATCTTTTTGCCAATGTGCATTGAAAAGCCTACAATCTTTCTGTTCACAAAACGCTTCTCCAGTTTCATAATACATAATTGCTTGTAGCAGGTACCCTGCAGTGATTTCTGCTAATCTTGAATCATGATATTCTAAAAATTCTCCTTTGTATTTTTCCTTAATTTTTTTAATATCTTCTTCAGAAAAATTTGTCATAATATCTAGATAGTATTGTTTTGGTTTTGCAGGTGCTTCAATCATTCCTGAAGTTGAGATTATTGCAGGATTAGAAGCAATTAGAGCTCTTGCATGATATCTAAAATCTGTTTCATCAAATGTACATGTAAGTTTGTTTGTAAAAATAATATTCAAAATATCTATCTTGATTTCATCTATTGGAATAAACTCTGAAATTATTTTTTCAAATTCAAATCCATCATAAAATATCATTTCGTTATTTGTATTCACTTTAGTTTGTCTTTCAAATGGTTTTTTTAAATCAAAAACTCTTGTGCTTTCAATTTTTTTAAACAAATTGTCATTTGAGTGTTGAAAGAAACTTTCTCTTAATTCAATCTCAACTGAAAATGTTTCTACTAGAAATTTTTGCAATTTTTCTAATTGAATTTCAGGAACTGTAGGCTCATTATATAGAATAATTTTAGAAGTTTTCAATAAGAAAATTATGCCTTTATGGCTTATCTTTCTAACGTTAGAATTTTTTAAAGACTTGGTGATATTTTTTAGGCGTAAAATGACCCAATTTTGTCATATTTTCAAAAATTAAGAGTTATTTTCTTATGGATCGTTTCTAGGAATCCTTTTTTGAATTATTGATTTTTGTGTGAATAATTTTCTCTGCAACATCAACTATATGATTAAAGTCATCTTCATTTTCTTGATGTTTGGCAAATTCAACTAAACTTGATAATTTGAAACAATCCTTTATCTCATCTACAGGAATTTCAAGATTATTAAGATGAGGCAAAAGTTCTTCATTAGTAATTTCTTTGTTCAAGTTTAACTCATAACTCAAAAAGAGTCTAATTGCCTGACTGACTTTACTATATGCATCTTTGAATTGCTGTTCTTTAAAATCATCTTTTGCTTCTTTTATTAAATTACTTGATGCTAAAACATGATCAAATTTTTTGGGTTTAATTTTTGCAATAGGTTTTGGTAAAGTTTTCTTGGTAGTTTTTAATTTTTTATATAACACATGTGCAATAATGCCAATTGGAATAAACGCCAAAAGTGGATAAAGATACGAAAAGTCTTCTGGTGGTTTTTCTAGATGAACTTTTACTAGATTATCATTTTCAAAATATGCGGCAATAGTTGCAATTTGAATTTCTTGATCTTGATATGTTAATGAGATAGTAGTCATATTCTTTTCAAAAAGAAATTCTAAATCTTGTTCCACAAATCCATTTTGGGTTAATTGATGGTCATACTCTTGAAAAGTAGGATCTGCTCTCAGTATAGATAACAAATATTCTCTTTCTTCTTGTGTTTGTTTTTGTATCTCTGTTAACGTTCCATTTATCATATTTCCCTGTATTTTTGCCCATTTCCCTTGTTCATTTTCATAGTTTAATTCAAAATTTCCAGTAGAAGCAGAACTAGGATCAAGATTTCCATTAGTCACATTATACCCTTGCTCTAAGAGTTGTTGGTGGGTTTTTTGAAAATCCTCATTAGATGCAAGTTGGCTTTCAAATTCTTTTTTTAATTGATTTTCTTCTTGTAATTGTTCTTGAATTTCTTGTTTTAAGGCGTTACTATCTTGTGCTAATTGGTTATTTTGTAGTCTTTGTTGGGGATCTTGCATTAAAGGAGATTGGTTCATCAATTCATCCAATTTTTGTTGCAGAGATTGTTGTGATTGGGAGGGAGTATTTTGATTAGATGAGCCTTGTTGAGAAGAGCTTTGCATTTTGTTTTGTACATTATTTTTTTGAGATTCATCAGATACAAAATGAATTATAATTGGATCAAAAGATACATGCATATCATTTCCATCATTGTAATTAAAATTCAGATTTACAGTAAGAGTAGTTGGAGAATTACTAGTTCCAAAATTCAATGAACCGTTATGATTTCCCTCATCAATTGTAAATGTTGATGATTGTGTGTTTGAACTAGAAAATTGGGTATTTCTTTGTATGATCTGCTGTGAAATTGTATATTGCAATATACCAGATATTTGATGTCCGTAGTTGTTTTCAATTTCCAAAGGAATTACAGCATTTTCTCCAACTAAAAAATAATATTCAGTCTGTTCAACAGACATCACGAGATCTTCGGCAAACACTAATGGGAGTGAGCCTAACAACAATGCAACAACAACAAAATATTTTCTCATTGAATAATTCTCCCTTTACCATATCTCATGTAGATTTGGGCAAAGAATAATCCAAGTGATGCTGCAAAGAACCAATCTTTTATGCTAGTGTCTTCTTTTTCCCGTTTGATGTCTTTGCTAATGTTTTTGTAAATATTTTCAAGAGTTTGAGAATCAATTGATTTGAAATATTTTCCACCAGTATTTTCTGCAATTACCTTTAGTGTCGTTTCATCTAGTTCTGCATATTGAGCCCTACCAAAGAAATCATATCCCAAAACTACTTTCTTTTCTGAACCCAATCCAATTGTGTAAACTTGAATGTCATTTGATTTAGCAAAGGCAATTGCCTCCATAGGGGTAATTACGCCTGCATTGTTGACCCCATCGCTGAGAAGAATTACTACTTTTTGTTTATTTGGAACAGATATTACCATATCTATTCCCAGACTCAGACCATCACCAATTGCAGTTTTGCCCTCTCTTGGTAAAATGTCTCGGAGTTTTTCTATTACTTTATCTTTGTATGGACTAAGGTATGCTGCAGTAGTTGCACCAGTCTCAAATGTGACAATGCCTGCATTGTCTTTTGGTTGAAGAGATTGTAATAATATCTCAGCAGAACTTTTAGCAGACTCTAATCTGTTTGGCGGATAATCTTCTGCTTGCATACTACCAGAAACATCAATTACTAGAACAACATTGACTCCTTCTTTTGTTTGCTCCAATGGAATATGTGGATCTGCAAATCCAATTATCATCAAAGCAATTACTGTAATGGAGATGTAAAATAACAAAGAATCACGTTTAGTTTTTTTCTTATCTCCTATTGCAGATTTGATATAAGATAAATTACTAAATTGTATAGCAGCTTTTTTCTTTTTTGTTAGAATTTTGTTGTATAAATAAAACAATACAGGAATTGCTAAAAGGAAAATTAGGATGAATGGATTATCAAATGCTGCCATTGTTATCTACCTTCTCTTGAAGAATTTTTTCAAGGGGATTGAGTAATCTTGATCAGTCAATAATGAGATCGTATCAATCTTGTTCTTCATCATGTTAGCTAGAAAGTTTGAATCGTTTTCAGCAACCAATCTGCTGTATGAATCTCTAAATTCCTCATCTGAGGTATCAACTAGAATCTGTTCTCCAGATTCTTCATCTTCTAGTTCAATCAACCCGACATCTGGAATTTCTTTTTCTCTTGGATCAATGATTCTCAAAGCAATTACGTCATGACGTTTACGTAGCATTTTCAGAGGTTTTAGATAGTCACTGTTGTCAATAAAATCAGAAATTACAAAAACAATACTTTTCCTTTTGATTGTTTTTGATACACGTTCAAGAGGTTTTTTGAGGTTAGTTTTCGTTGAAATAGGCGTAAAATTGTAGATTATATCCAGTAATTTCAGAACATGTCTTCTGCCTTTTCTTACAGGAATGAATTTTTCCATATTTTCTGTAACTAAGAAAACACCTACGCCGTCATTGTTTCTTAATGCTGCAAACATTAAGCTGGCTACAATCTCAAGAGACTTTTCTTTCTTGGAAATGTTTGTTCCAAAACTTCCAGAACGAGACACATCTATAACAAAATAAACTTGGAGGTCTCTTTCTTCAATGAACTCTTTGATGTAGGGATGATTGAATCTTGCAGTAACTTTCCAATCAATTGCACGTATATCATCACCTGGTCTGTAATCTCTAATTTCAGAAAATTCAATCCCTTGTCCTTTAAAAACAGAATTGTAGTTGCCTGTAATAACTCCGTCAACTAGTTGCTTTGTTTTAATGTCTAATTTTTTAATTTTTTTTAGGATTGTTTTTGTTTGAGACATGCTAATCACCAAATTTGTGTTTATTAGGGAACTTTGATTTTTTCTAGAATTTTTTGTATTATATTATCAGGGATTATTTCTTCAGATTCTGCCTCATAGGTCAAAATTATTCTATGTCGTAGAACATCATAGGCTACATCTTGAACATCTTCTGGAATTACATAACCTCGTCCATGTAATAGTGCATTTGCTTTTGCAGAGATTGTCAACCAGATTGATGCTCTAGGAGATGCACCATATTCTATTTGATCACTTAAAGAAAGATCATACTTGTCTGGAAATCTTGTAGCGTCAACAATTTGTGAAATATAATTTCGAATTTTTTCATCTGCATAAATTTTTGGTACAAATTGTTGCATTTGTAGTAACTCTTCACTAGACAAAATTTTGGTTGCTTTATGTGAAATTCCTTCAGTGAACCTTTGAATTATTTCAGATTCTTGTTCGATGTTTGGATAAGTGATTGAAAGTTTGAACAAGAAACGGTCCACCTGTGCTTCAGGTAATTTGTAAGTACCCTCAGACTCTACAGGATTTTGTGTAGCCATTACGAAAAAAGGCTGTTCTAATGGATACGTTTCGCCTTGAATGCTTACTTGATTTTCTTGCATTGCCTCAAGTAGTGCAGATTGTACTTTTGGAGGAGCACGGTTAATCTCATCTGCAAGAATGAAATTTGAGAATATTGGGCCTTTAATTGTCTTAAATGATGTTGATTCATGGTCATAGATTTTGGTTCCAGTAATATCTGCAGGCAAAAGGTCTGGAGTAAATTGTAACCTCACAAATTTAGAATCAATGCAGTCGGATAAAGTTTGAACAAGTAGTGTTTTGGCAAGACCAGGAACACCCTCTAGCAGAACATGGCCTTTTGACAATAGTGCAATTACTAGTTTTTCAATAATTTGATCCTGTCCTACAATTATTTTTGAGATTTCTTTTTGGAGATTTTGAAGAGTTGTAGAAAACTCTTCAGCTTGGTTAGTTAATATGTTAATTTCTTGGCTCATGATTTTCACCTATATGAGTCAGGATCTTGAAAAAAATATTTAAAAATTGCTTAACACCATTCTTCAATACAAAAAATACAGAAAGTTTAAAAGGATTTGAAAATAGTTTGCTTTGAAAATTCTTGATATTTTTTTGAAGAAAAAAGTGGAGGAAGTGTTCTTCCACATGGATGAAATCTGTGTTCTTTGATTTATGAAATAACTGGAATTGCTTGACATAAGATTTCCTCGTTGTTCATACATTGAGTATGGATTCGAACTTCAGTTTGCTGGATACATTTAGTGCAGATTAATTGAAGAGGCTGTCTGCAGCTAGTACATCTTAGATTAGTCTGCAAGTCTCCTCTACATTGTCTACATAATGTGTCTGGCATTTTTTCATCTCATGGAAAATTTCTCCTACCAAACTTCCATTTGGATAAAATGTCCTCAGAGTATGAGGATACTTTATCCATGGATGTTTTGACAGATGCTTTAATCTGTTCAATTGCTGTGTTTTGTCTCATTGTTACCAACCTCCGTTATTCAACTGGCACAAACTTGCCTTGGGGTTTTTCTTTTGCAAGAATCAATATTGCCTCTAAGACACCGTTTGTGTATTTTGCTTTTGCAGAGTTTTCATCAACTTTTGATGGCAGAGGAATTTTCTTTTTGTATTTTCTCTCGCCATGTTCAGCTAAGATCAAAACTTGCTTGTCTGAGACATTTAGTTTGATGTCCGATTTTTCAATTCCTGGCATCTCAGACACTAGCTTGAGAATATTCTCTTTGTCATTGACTGATACATCAACATAGGGGTCCCTTACAGTGGAATCTGCAAGAGTGTTAGATGGTTTTGTATTTCCCCATTCGGTAATGTGAGGAACTCCATCTTCACCTACAGTTTTTACATAACCGTAGTATGGTCCAATAGTTTGTACATTGGCTCCATTTGTATTTCCGAAGACGTCATCCATGGCAAAAAAAGGAGTCGACAATCTTCGAAATGCTCTTTCGAATTGGTCATCAAACATCATTTAATCACCAAGGCATGTAATGGAAATTACAAAATATAAAGATTTTGCATATATTATCAATAAATGACAACATGTCATATTTATGACAATATTAAAATATCAAAAACTCGAATGATTTCCATGCAACCTGCTGTTTTAGAATTTGAAGATCATGCAAAACCAAAGCAAGAAAGACAAGTGACATATTTTTGCAGATTGTGCAGAGAGTATAGAATCAAAAACAGAAAGGCACATTTGCAGAATTTCCACAATGCTAAAAGAGATACTGTTACAAAAAGAAGTAATGATGATTTAGTTGATGTGATTTTTATTGAATCAAAATAAAAAAGAAAAAAACTGTAAAAGTACAGTACTCTTTTCATTTTGTTTCAATTTTAATAAAATTCTCAATTGGAATTTGTGTTTCTCTAATAATGTAATTAAGAAACAATCTGGGAACTTTTTCAAGTTTGATTATTCTTACTTTTGTCTTATCTTTTTGTAAATGAACATAATGCTTATCATTCATTGGGATTTCTACATATCCATTACTTTCTAAAACCTGTTGAATTTGTTTCCAACTCAATTCTGGATAATCTTTAACTTCCATTCTTTTTCTCCCATGATTTATCCTACAATATCCCTTGCAATTTTTGCATGACAAGAACACTTACAAAATCTGTAAAAATCACCATCATGTTCAGACTCACATATCTTGCAACCTTTACCAGTAGCCATTTAGTTATAATGTATTTTACAAAATTTTAATTTTTTGTTAAAAATCAACATTAGTTTTTTTACTTAGCTGTTTCTAATTTTAGAATTATTTTTAACAAGTTCTACTTTGGATGACATAAAATTAGTATTTGATTCAGTATTTAGATAATGATTAACAATGTTAATCGAGATTTAATATGTTCAGAAGATTGTAATCTGCATGAACAAAACCCTCAAGGAGATTTCATTATTAGTGGTATTGCCACTTGTTTTGATGTCCATGTCTTTAGCAGCAATTGGAACTACGCATGTAACAAAGTTTACACAAGTAAACAGAATTGTAAAACAAAGGATGCCTGAGGATATTTCAATTCCTTGTAGTGATGATTTGTGTCAAGATACCATAAGTTTAGAAAACACTTAGGTCTGTTCTAACCAATCTGAGAATATT
Organism: Candidatus Nitrosopumilus sp.; assembly: GCA_046758125.1. Lineage (GTDB taxonomy): Archaea > Thermoproteota > Nitrososphaeria > Nitrososphaerales > Nitrosopumilaceae > Nitrosopumilus. The sequence goes on from JBHHZR010000017.1 coordinate 25,837, forward strand.
TTTGCTATCTTTCTAACTCTTTGATTTTAGATGCTGCGATCTCAGCTGCTCTTTTTCCAGAATATAACATTGAACCAAATGTTGGCCCCATTCTTGCTAGTCCATGTGTTTCAGTAACTGACATCCCTGCTGCAATTAATCCTGGATACACTTCTCCTGTTTTGTGTACTACGTGTTCTTCACCATCATTGACAAACATTGGCTCCATTCCTTTCCATTTTGCTAACCCTCTATCCACTAGTCTTTTTACTGCAACAGAATCATGCCCCGATGCATCGATAATTACTTTAGCTTCAAAAGCAACTGGATCAACACATGTGATGTTACGTGGAAGTGCTGAAACTGGCATCCAATTTACAACAATTCCTGCAACTCTGTCATTCTTTAGAACTAAATCATCAAATTTTGTAAGTTGAAGAAATTTTACTCCTGCATCGCATGCTCCTGCAATTAATTTTGAGACTGCGTGTGGACCTGGTGTTAGGTACAATCCTTCTGCAACTTTTTTGTATGGAACTCCTAATTCATCCCAAATTTTTTGTGCAGGTTCTCTAACTGTTACTGGATTCATCATATATCCTCCCAACCAATAACCTCCGCCTAGGTAGTTGTTTTGTTCAATGACTAGTACTTTGTAACCCAAGTTTGAAAGTTCTCTACTTGCTGTTAATCCTGCAGGCCCTGCACCAATAATAATGACATCTGAATCTGCTCTATCAATTAAAACATCATGAAATTCATTTGCAATGGCACGTGTTATTTCTACCTCATTAACGTCGGTAAATATTTTAGAAGATTGTTCTGCAACTGTTGCCTCTTGCATGTCGATAATTCCTTCTCTGAACAATTAATACTTTCCCACGATTTTTAAAAATATTAGGTAACACTAATTCAAATCTAATTTAGTTACGCAAGAAAGCAGGAAAATTATGTACATAGCTGAAAATTTATCTCCTAAAACATGCATATATCAAAAATTTATAACCAAACTAAAAGGAATTGCTTTGTATTGACAGTATCTGATCTAAAACAATCTGCACCTGATTCTGCAAAACCCAAAATTAACTGGGCTAAAATTGAAGAGGCAGATAATTTTGCTAAAACTGTAAAGCTATTCCGTCAAGGAAAATATGATGAAGATAGTTTTAGACGTTTTAGACTTCAACATGGTGCATATGGTACTCGAATGACTGGAGATTATGCTATGGTTAGAATTAAGGTTCCTGCAGGTGAAATATATCCTCACCAACTTGAAAAAATATCTCAATTAAGCGAACAATTCTCTATAGGAAGTGCGCATTATTCAACAAGAGAAAATATCCAACTCCATTGGGTGATTCTTGAAGATGTTTCAGAAATTTTTAGAGGTCTTGCTGAAGTTGGTTTAACGTCAAGAGAAGCATGTGGAAATACTGTAAGAAATGTCATGTGTAGTCCATTATCTGGTGTTTGTCCTGATGAAGAATTTGATGCAACACCGTATGCACTTGCAACAGCAAGATTCTTTTTGAGAAATCCTATGGCCCAAAATCTTCCCCGTAAATTCAAATTCAATTTCACATGTTGTGAGAAACACGGAATGGTAAGAATGGTTGATGTAGGATTAATTCCCCAGATTAGAGAAATTGATGGAATTGCTCAAAGAGGTTTCAAAATCTTCCTTGGTGGTGGATTAGGCAACAAATCCTATGTTGGATACCAATTAGAAGAATTTACTCCTGAAGAAGATTTACTTTACACATCAATTGCAGTTATGAGAATATTTGATAGACTTGGTGACAGAAAAAATCTTGCAAGAAATAGAATGCGTTATCTTGTAGCTGACATGGGATGGGAAAAATTCCAAAACCTTATACTCAAAGAAAGAGCAATTGTAAGAGCTACTCAATCAGTAATTACACAACTAAAAGTTGATCAAACTCCAGAAGAAATAAAACGACCAATTCGGATAACTGATGAAAGTGGTTCCACAACTCCTGATGGCTATGCAAGATGGCTCAAAACTAACACAATAAAACAAAAGCAATCTGATTACCGTTCTGTTTTTATTACTCTTGAGGCAGGCGATATAACTGCCAACCAGCTTAATGCATTAGCAGAACTTACACGTAATTTCTCTGCAGAAGGAAAAGCAAGAAATGGGTTCGTTCAAAATGTTGCATTACGTTATGTCCATGAAGACGATTTACCACGTCTATATTCAAAACTTCTAGAGGTTGGATTGGCAAAATCTGGGGCATTGACAATGACTGCACCCATTGGTTGTTCTGGAACAACCTCGTGTAATCTAGCATTAACTAATTCTCATAGACTTGCAAAGGAAATACAAAGAAAATTCCTTGAGTTAAAACTTGATGAAGATGATGATCTAAGTGATTCTTCAATTAAGATTAGTGGATGTCCAAACTCTTGTGGCCAACATGGAATTGCAACTATTGGATTCTTTGGAGGTGGGGCACGTGTAGGTAAAGACATGTATCCAAATTATCAAATGTCTCTAGGAGGTCGTTCTGATGGCGATACGATGTTGGGACAAACATGTCTGCGAGTTCCTGCAAAAAGAGTAATTCCAGTGATTTTAAAAATTATTGAACTATTCAAAGCAAACAAAAAATCCGATGACACTCTCAAATCTTGGATTCATAGAGTCGTAACCAATAACGAAGATTCAGAAATCAAATCAATAAAAGATATTCAAAAGATAATTGAGCCATTAACAATTCCTCCAACCAAAGAAGAGGATCCTGACTTTTATCTTGATTATGGCAGCGATACTAGTTACCATACAAAAACTGGAAAGGGTGAGTGTGCTGCTTGACAGAATTGGATAAAATAACAACGGATGTTGACTCTTTACGTTCAGAGATAAGAGACAAAAGTGTTAGAGTAATTGATGTTAGAAGAGAAGATGATTACAAACAAGATCACATTCCTACTGCTGTAAATTTACCCCTGGCAAATCTTCTATCGGATGATACTCCAGAACGTGTATTGAAGCTTGTTAATTCTATGGGAATTGATGATGAAACACCAGTTGTTGTTTATGATGATACCTTTGGCGCTTTAGCATCAAGAGTTGCCTGGACTTTGGAATATCTTGGACATTCAGATGTAACCTTACTTGAAACTACTTACAGTCATTGGAAATCTCTTGGATTAGAAAATGATTCTAAAATCCCTGAGATACAAAACAAAGAACACTCTATGAATTTGCATCCAAATATTTTGGCCACCTCTGATTATTTAGAAAGTGCAAAAGAAAGAGATGATGTGGTTTTAGTTGATAATAGAGAACGACTGAATTTTCTAGAACAGCATATTCCAGGAGCAATTAGTCTCCCTTATAGAACCCTTGCATCTAATGACAAAATTTTACGTCCTAAAGAAGACATGAAGAGATTACTTGAAAATCGAGGCATTACTGGAAATTCTGAAATTATCACTTACTGCGGAAGCGTAGGAACTCTTTCTGGGTTAGCATATTACGCACTAAAATCCATTGGATTGCCTAATGCAAAATTGTATGTACGTTCTTTCAAAGAATGGAAGAATCTTCAAAAACCTACAGAAAAGCAAGAAGACGCTAGTTATTGGGATTTATCTGCAGAGTAATTATGAAATCTCGTTTCTGAGTTTTTTGGTAATTGTGACTTCGATGTTCTCAAATAATACTAACATCTTATCTTTATTTTCAATAAGATAGTCTTCTCCTCTGTCTTTTAATCTAATCTTCCACAATCTAACCTCTCGATGTTCATCAAAAAAGTTTTCAATCATCTGCTCTCCTGATTTGTCAGTTTCTATGAATTCATCAAAAATTTCTATAGTTTTCTCAACATCCTCTTCTTCAATTGCTTCTTTTACAGCTTGAATGGCTTGACTTAGCTCCTTCAAATTTTTAACTGGCTTTGGTAATGTCTTTCTTGTAATTCCAAATAATCCTTTTTTCTCTTTTCCAATTTTTTCTGCAACATTTGGTGCAAGATCATAAACTGGGATTTTACTTAGACCATCACGTTTCTCATTTTGTATGATGAGTCCTTTTTCTAATAATTTTCTTATTGCCTTTTCTGCATCAGCTTTGTCAAGAAATGTAGTCCATACAATTGAACCTAATGTATGATATCCTTGTCTGATTGATTCTAAAACCACGACTTCTTGAATTCTCTTGAACCCTTCTTCAACTCGAACATTTCTAAAGTCTTCATCTCTAATTGACTTTCTAGCATTTTTAACATCGATCTCAATCGAACGTTTCAATGCTTCTAATGATTCTGGTACCTGATTTAGTAATGACAAGAAACAAGCTTTATTGTACCAAGCCATTCCATATGTTGGGTCTGATTCAATTGCTTTTTCAGCTGAATCTAATGCTTTTGCATAATTTTTTTGCTCATAATGAACCAGTCCTTTAAGATTCCAAGCTTCTGGATTTGTAACATCAATATCTAAAATTCTATCATATACCTTCAATGCTTCACTATGTTCATCTAAGTGAAATCTTGCATATCCTAACTTCATCAAAGTTTCTACATTATTTTCATCAATTCTAAGTGCTTGCTCAAATACTACAACTGCATCTTCTAGTTTCTCATCTGCCATCAGGTTAATTCCTTTTTTGAATAATTTCTTTCGATTATAGTCTGAATCAACAAGACTAGTTTCTCTTGTCACTTTCTTTTCTGATTTTGGTTTCTCTATTTCCTTTGATTTTTTTCCGAACGGTTTTTTCACTAGCTCAAAATGCAATTTTATCTAGATAAATACTCTCCTTCACGAGCCTAATACTGTCTATCTCTGACTTTGATGAGATTCATGCGATCTAAATACAAAAATACTCCAAACATGCACAAACGAATGTGTCATTCCAGTCACGATTAGAAATTCAAGGACAGGCACCATTTAAACAATCAGGTGTCTATGAAGCGCAAATCGCAATAACTGATAGTAAACCATCTGATGATGCACTTAAAACAAAACAATTTTCATCTCTATGGAAAGGTAACTTTCATCTTAGAGTCACAAATGGCATATTTTCTGAAACAATAGGTTCTCCTGATAACCCCCTCCCATCATCTATTGAAAATCTTGATAAAATTTGGATTGTTGTAACTGATCTATTTTCCTCATTGCATTCTGTCTTTGATGTTCCTTTAGCAACATCTCCAAGAAAATCACAACCCGAACCTATCTCTGAAACTCCAAAACCAAAACGTTCTACAAAAACTAGTTCTGCTGGACCTCAAGGTTCTGTGGGTCAACAAGGTCCCCCAGGTGACAAAGGTCCAATAGGTCAACAAGGTCCACCCGGTGGCAAAGGTCCTGATGGCATTCCTGGCCCCCCAGGTGATAAAGGTCCTCCCGGCGACAAAGGAGAACCTGGAGAAAAAGGAATTACTGGAGATAAAGGAATTACTGGAGATAAAGGTGACAAAGGTGACAAAGGAATTGCTGGTCCACCCGGTGACAAAGGAGAAAAAGGTCCAACAGGTCCAATTGGCGACAAAGGTCCTACTGGACTAAAAGGTCCAACAGGTCCTACAGGAGAAAAAGGTCCAACAGGTCCACCCGGTGATAAAGGTTTAGCTGGATTAAGAGGAGCTCCAGGAGAAAAAGGTGACAAAGGTCCACAAGGTCCCCCAGGTGATAAAGGATTAACAGGTCCACCAGGAGCTCCGGGAGAAAAAGGTCCGACTGGTCAAGCTGGTATTCAAGGAGAAAAAGGTCTTCAAGGTGTTGCTGGTCCAATTGGTGACAAAGGAGAAAAAGGTGTTACTGGTCCTGTCGGAGAAAAAGGTCCTGCAGGTCCACCAGGTCCAATTGGTGAAAAAGGTAACAAAGGTTCTGAAGGTCCTGTCGGAGAAAAAGGTCCACAAGGTCCACAAGGTCCAGCTGGTGCTAAAGGTCTTACAGGTGTTCCAGGTCCGCAGGGAGAAAAAGGAGAAAAAGGTCCAACAGGTCCAATTGGTGAGAAAGGTCCAACAGGTGCAATTGGTGCACCAGGTGACAAAGGTCCACAAGGTCCACAAGGTTCTCAAGGTGAACGTGGTGTAACTGGTCCACCAGGAGAAAAAGGTCCACAAGGCCCACAAGGAATTCAGGGACCTCAAGGAGAAAGAGGCCCTAATGGTCCAATAGGTCCACCAGGAGAACAAGGTCCACCAGGAGAACAAGGTCCAATAGGTCCTGCAGGTCCACGAGGTCCACCAGGTCCACCAGGAGAAAAAGGTCCTGCAGGTGGAATGTCATCTGAACAAAAAATTATCTTTAAAGAATTATTAGAAATTTTAACAAACAAAAACATCATCACTACTGAAGAACAAATTAAACTAATGAGTTATCTTTACTAATCAGGTCAAATAGGTAATTATAATGAGTGAAAAACCAAACAAAATTGAATTTGAAATGTTAGATTATAAACGATTAGAAAACGATTTTGTATCTTTTGAATTAGAAGATGGAACTGTAGTTAAAGTTAAAGTTGATTTGGATAGAGTTGGCAAAGCTGCAAATTACAAAAATCCTGACGGTACTCCTCACTATGCAATTAGTACTGCGGTAAAATTATCTATTATTCCTCCTGACAAAAAGTTTTCAGTAGAAAAAAAATCTGTTAAAGGAACAAATACTCAACCTCCAGGACAGATGTTTAGTTAACACTAGTTTAAAATTTAGAAAAAGGAAAACAATTCGCCGTCTATATGACGATTGTTAGTTTGTAGACGTGATTACCTTCGTCTTCTTTTAGCTGCTTTTCTCTTTGGAGCTGCTTTGCGTTTAGCTGCTTTTCTCTTTGGAGCTGCTTTGCGTTTAGCTGCTTTTCTCTTTGGAGCTGCTTTGCGTTTAGCTGCTTTTCTCTTTGGAGCTGCTTTGCGTTTAGCTGCTTTTCTCTTTGGAGCT